>NZ_JBIJFP010000013.1:0-49186 GCF_057744235.1 Fluviibacter sp.
TTTCGCACGGCGAAATTCACATCGCCATCACCGCCCTGATAGGCCAGACCCTTGTTCTCCAGGGTACCGATCAGATCCAGCATTTCCTGCACGTATTCGGTGGCACGCGGCTCTTTGGTCGGGCGCAGCACGCTCAGAGCATCGCTATCTTCATGCATGGCAGCAATGTAGCGATCCGTCAGTTGCTGAATGGTCTCGCCCCGCTCATTGGCGCGGTTAATGATCTTGTCATCGATATCGGTAATATTGCGCACGTAGTCGACCTGATAGCCCTGCGCCATCAACCAGCGGTAGACCATGTCGAAGACCACCATGACCCGGGCATGGCCCAGGTGGCAGAAGTCATAAACCGTCATGCCGCAGACGTACATGCGTACCTGCCCCGGATGAATCGGTTGCAACGGGGTTTTTTCACGGGCCAGGGTGTTATAGATCGAGAGCATGTCGGTGCGCAGAGTCAGAAAAGCAGTGGAAATGCAGATAAAATGCGTCTTTGAATATAGCACGAGTCTTGATATCGTCGTTGATAGCCTCGTGCCTCAAACCTCACCGATCCCTAGGAGACGCCTTTCATGCAAACCGTGATTCTGAACACCAACTACGGCCCGATCACTCTGGAACTCGACAGTGAACACGCACCAAAAACCGTAGAAAACTTCCTGAACTATGCGAACGACGGTTTCTACAACAACACGATCTTCCATCGCGTGATCAATGGCTTCATGATTCAGGGCGGTGGTTTCGAGCCGGGCATGAAGCAGAAGCCGACCAAGGCCCAGATCAAAAACGAAGCGAACAACGGCCTGAAGAACACGGCCGGCACCATTGCCATGGCACGTACCAACGACCCGCATTCGGCAACCGCCCAGTTCTTTATCAACGTGTCGGATAACGATTTCCTCAACTTCAAGAGCGAATCGCCGCAGGGCTGGGGCTACGCCGTGTTCGGCAAAGTGACCGATGGTATGGATGTGGTCAACAAGATCAAGGCCGTGAAAACCGGCACCAGCGGCTTCCACCAGGATGTGCCGAAGGAAGACGTGGTCATTCAGTCGGTTACCGTTAAATGATCTTTTTTGCGTCCGATGTGCATCTGTCATCGGACACCCCGGCGATTACGGCACGCTTCCTAAGTTTTCTGGAACGTGCCCGCCGGGAGGCTCAGTCGGTTTATTTGCTGGGTGATATCTTTGAATCATGGGTGGGCGATGAAGACCTCGGTCTCAAAGCCTATCAACCGGTGTTCAAAGGACTGAAGGATACGGTTCAGGCGGGTGTTGCGGTGTATTTCATGGCTGGCAACCGGGACTTTATGGTGAGTCATCAGGCCCTTGCAGAACTGGGCATCGTGCCTCTTGAAGACCCTTACGTGCTCTCGACGACGTCCTGGCAGTTTGTGCTGTCACATGGCGACCTTTACTGCACAGGGGATGTGAGATATCAGGAGTTTCGTGCCAAAGTACGCATTCCTGAGAACCAGGCCAAGTTTCTACGCCTCCCCTATTGGCTGCGTCGAGCCATTGCAAGCTGGATACGCTGGCGCAGCAAAGGCCGCCGCTACGATGCCCAAACCGGCAGGATTACCGATGTTGATTTAGGCACGGTGGAAGACGAGGTGCGACGCTTTGGTTATGCCACCATGATTCACGGCCATACCCACCGGCCTGCTACCCACGACCACATTGTGGATGGCATTCATGTCGAGCGCTGGGTGCTGGCCGACTGGCATCCAGAAAAGGGCGAATACCTGACCTGGGATGATGCGGCAGACAACCCGCGCCTCATCCGTCAGACCATTTAATCGTTTGTTAATCTTGAATTTTTGCTTTTCAGCTACTATATGGGCACTACGTGTCTGTTTTCCTGAAGGAATCTGAATCATGGATATTCGTTCGACCCCGTCTTATGGCGGTGCCACCCTTAACGTTGCCCGCAACCAGGTACTACGTAATACCTACTGGCTGCTGGCGCTGTCGTTGATTCCCACTGTGCTGGGCGCGGTCGCCGGTATGGCGGCGGGCTTTCCGTCGCTCATGGCCGGTAGCCCGATCATGGGTACCCTGCTTTTCTTCGGCATTGCCTTTGCCTTTATGTACGGCATCCAGCGCAATAGCAACAGCGGCACTGGCGTGATCCTGCTGCTGGGCTTTACCTTCTTCATGGGGGTGATGCTGTCGCAGATTCTGAGCGTAGCGCTGGGCATGACCAACGGTGGCGCACTGATCGCCATGGCCGGTAGCGCCACGGCAGCAATCTTCTTCTCGCTGGCTATGTACACCAGCGTCAGCAAGCGTGACTTCAGCTTCATGGGCAACTTTCTGTTTGCCGGCCTGATTCTGCTGATCATCGCCTCGCTGGCCAATATCTTTCTGGCCATCCCGGCCATGGCGATTGCCATCTCGGCCATCGGTGCCTTGCTGTTCACCGGTTACTTGCTGTATGACCTGAGCCGCATCGTCAACGGTGGCGAAACCAATTACATCACAGCGACGCTGGCGGTGTATTTGGACATCTACAACTTGTTCGTCAGCCTGCTCAACCTGCTGATGATCTTTACGGGTAATGACCGCGACTAAGCGTTTGCGACCGGTTTCTCCCCAAAAAAAGCGCCCTGCGGGGCGCTTTTTTATTGATGGATCAATGCCTTAGAAATATTTCAACGAATCTGTCAACGCGCCGTCTCCCAACTGCGTTATTTGCCCTACGCGGTCTGAAATCTGGACTGAACAACCATACAGAGGTTTACCAAATGGGCAAGAAAGCTTCAACAGAATTGGTCGTGCGCCAGCTGGAGCACTCGCTGCACATGACGTCTAAAGAAATCGAAGGCCTGGCTCGTAACTCCGCCGTTTGCGATTACGACCTGGGTCTGCTGGATCAAACCAGCATGAAGAAGTGCCTGGCCGATTCTCTCAAGCTGTTTGTCGAGGAAATCGCCCGCTTTAAAACCAAAAACGGCGCAGCATATAAACTGGCTCGTCAGATCTTCTCGACGGCGTACCTGAATAACGCTGAGCTGATCGTGAAGGTTGCCGCCTAAGTCTGCAGCAACGATCTCGTAGGTCTGAATGTCAAAATGCCCGGCGCTAAGCCGGGCATTGTCTTTGGTACAGACTTTTAATAGCCTCAGGCGCGGCGGAATACCGCAATCGACTCCACGTGCGCCGTATGCGGAAACATATTGGCAATACCGGCACCTAGCAGCTCGTACCCCTTCACATTGACCAGCACGCCGGCATCCCGCGCCAGCGTGGCCGGATTACACGAGACGTACACAATGGTATGCGGTGCCTGACCCCGTGGTTGCTCCGCATCCGGTAGGGCCTTGACCAGCTCCAGCGCGCCTTCGCGTGGCGGGTCGATGAGCATGCGATCCAGCACCCCCAGACGCGCCATCACCGGCAGACAATCTAGGAACAGATTGGCGGCAAAGAAACGGGTGTTGTCGCACATGCCGTTGCGTGCGGCATTTTCAGCGGCCCGCTTAACCAACGCCTCACTACCCTCAACACCGACAACCGTGGCACCGCTATGGGCAATGGGGAGCGTAAAGTTGCCGAGGCCGCAGAACATATCAGCCACCCGTTCACCGGGCTGAGCATCGAGCAGGCGCATGGCTTTGGTGACCAGCGCATGGTTCATGGCCGGATTGACCTGCGTAAATTCGGTTGGCGCAAACTGGAGCGACAGCCCATAGTTGGGCAAGCGGTATTCCAGTAGCGGCGAATCACCCGTCACGAGCGGTTGCACGGTTGCCGGGCCACCCGGTTGCAGGAACCAGCGAATACCATGCTGTTCGCCAAACTGACGCAGTCGAGCCAGATCGCCCTCGGTCAGCGGATCCAGATGACGCAGCACAAAGACGGTATCCAAGGTGCCTGGTTGCGACGGATGTTCGCCCACGGCCACTTCCACCTGGGGCATACGGTCCGGGGCAGACATGCCTTCAAACAACGCCCGCAGAGGTAAGAGCAGATCCGACACATGTTTGGGCAGGATGCTGCACGAGGTCATGTCGGCAATATAGCTGCTGCGACGCTCGTGGAAACCGACCAGAACACCACCTTTTTTTGGGACCAGCCGCACGGACATGCGGGCACGGAACCGGTAATGCCAGGCCGGGCCGGAAATCGGGGAGTAGATCGATGCGGGTTTGACGTTACCCAGGTGCTGTAGATTGTCTTCAAGCACCCGCTGCTTAGTAGCAATTTGCAGGGTGGGGTCGGCGTGCTGCAAGGAGCAGCCACCGCACACGCCGAAGTGCGGACAACGCGGTTGAACCCGCGCCGAGGCAGCGCGATGCACTTCGGTCACCCGAGCCTGTTCGAAATTGGGTTTACGGCGGTAGCTGAGCCAGGTGACCCGCTCGCCGGGCAAGGCGCCCTCAACAAAGATGGTTTTGCCGCCGTCTCTGGCAATTCCCTGACCCGCGTGGTCAAGCGATTCAATGATTCCTTCGGGCATAGGTCACCTGGCGCATCCCGCGCATGAAAAGTGGCATCAATCGGTCATCCGAGGAGGCTGATTGTACTTGATGACCATCGAGGATTTTTGAGTTTTTTGGCCGCTGTTGCCAGAGGGCAAACTGTGTATAATTTACTCAGACTGCTTTTGTAGTCATGTTCTGGCCGGAGGCTTCCGGGTAGAATATTCTTCAACGACCTTTTTCTAAGGGAAGAAAATGAAACAATCGCTCCTCGTTGCTGCTCTGCTGGCTCTGGCTGTTACCGCTTGTGGCAAAAAAGAAGCCCCGGCTGCTCCGGCTGCCCCGGCTCCTGCCGCTGCTCCGGCTGCTGAACAAAAGCCGGCTGAAGCCGCTGCTCCTGCTGCTGCCCCGGCCGCCGCTCCTGCTGCTGCTCCGGCACCGGCAGCCAAGTAATCGCTTTTGCGATCTTGGAACCGCTTCGGCGGTTACGAAAAACCGGCCTCAGGGCCGGTTTTTTTATGAGGGTTGCAGTGTCAACCAGTCAAAACCCTCGGCCTGGGTTGCCAGATAAAACCAGCCCGGCACTTCACCCAGTGCTTCTTTGACGGCCGCCAGCACATGATCCGGCGAGTTGTTGGATTGCGACAAATGGGCGGCCACCACATGCTGCATTCGATCCAGCGACATGCGAGCCAGAAAGCCGGCGGCATCGCGGTTACACAGATGACCATACCGGCCCGCAATGCGTTGCTTCAAACTCTCGGGATAAGACGACTGGGCGAGCAGTTCGGGGTCATGATTGAATTCAAGCACCAGGCCATCACAGGCGATCAGCGAGCGCTCCACATGCGGTGTCAGCATCCCGAGATCGGTAAGCACACCCAGTCTTATCTCGCCATACGCAATGACAAATTGCACGGGCTCGCGGGCATCATGAGGCACGGGAAACGGACAGATCTCCACGCAGCCCAATTCGAAAGGCTGATGGCTATCAATCAGTCGTAATGTAACGCCGTTGCAGGCTTCAGCGGAGCGGTGATGCAATGCTGCATGGGTGCCACGGGTCAGGCAGACGGTGGCACCGGTTTTACGGGCCACGCCCATCACCCCGCCAATATGGTCGCCATGCTCATGCGTCACCAGAATGGCATCCAAGCCTTTGGGGTCAATACCGCGGGCTTCGATACGGGCAAGCGCCTGACGAACTGGCAAACCACAGTCAATCAACAGGCGGGTCCCTCCTGGGCCGCCCGCCTCGATCAGTAATGCATTCCCCTCGCTACCACTGCCGAGAGAGGTAAAACGAATCACCGCAACTGCTGGAGGAGCAGATCCAGAATCTGGCGGGCGATCGGCGAGACATCGGCCTGATTACCCGGCGCCAGCACGATGACGTTGGTCGGGCCACCCAGCTGCTGCTCGCGGACGCTGATGCGATACTGCACCTTGGTAGGAACCTTGTCGTCCTTGCTGCGCCAGAAGGCCAGGCTCGCCCAGAAGCCGCCGCCATCCTTCTCGACCACCGACTTATCGTCGGAATCGACGTAGCGGACGTAATACAGGCCACTGGCCCGTTCACGATCTTCCACGGTAAAACCGACCCGATCCAGCGCCAGGCCGATACGACGCCAGCTACGATCAAAGTTGTCATCGACGATCAGCATGGCACCGCCATCCGGTGCCGTACCCATACGGGCCTTATCCAGCGAGACCGACTTGCCACCGCCGTCGATTTCCTTGGCCAACTTCTTGGCTTCGACTTCATCAACCCCATCAAACTTAAACATCAGACGACGCAGCATTTCAGCTTCCAGGGTCGGATCGGCGTCACGCGGCTGCCAGCGTGTCTCGCTCTTGCCTTCGGTCACGTACACTTCCACCATACCGCGGTGGCTGATGAAAATGTCGGTGGTTCCAGGCTTAGGCCCTTTTTCCAGACGCGTGCGGTACATGTCGCGCTCTGCCGTGGAATACAGTGTCCCCAATACCTTGCCGAGGAAACCCTGGACGGCACCACCCGGCACTGAGGCGCGATTTTCGGCCCAGTCGGTTTCCATCACGCCGGTTTGCGGGTTTTCTTTCTTGATGACAAAGCCGTTTTCCTGCCAGAAGGCCTTGGTCACATTCCAGGCCTTGTCTTCCGGGACGGTCACAACCAGCCAGCGGTGGTTCCCCTGGCGTTCGATCTTGGCAACACCGCGAGCACCATCTGGCAACACACTTTCGTTGGTGTTCTGCTTCTGAGCCACTTTGTTCTTGGCATTGATCTGCGAGAACACGGCGGCACCTGTTGTCGCGACATTGGGCGCGGCATACTGGCCTGAGTTACTCGGACGCGTCAGATCCGGCGGGATATCCAGCGGTGGCGCTTTCGCCGCCGTGCCGTAATCAATCTTCTTGGACTCCGGCAGATAGGCACAACCGGCAAGCAAACCTGCCAACACAACGGTAGCAGACTGCAGACAACGACGCTTCAGCAACTTCATCGGATCAGAGCCCTGCCTGTTTCATGGCAGCGCGAACGCGCTCGTGGAACGCCGGCGCCAGGGAAGTTAGGGGCAAACGCAGGCCATGCGACATGAGGCCCATTTCTGCCACGGCCCATTTAACGGGAATCGGGTTGGCCTCACAGAACAGATGACGATGCAGACCAAGCAGCGGACGGTTAATACGTAGGGCTTCCTCCACGTTACCGGCGGCTGCGGCAACACACATATCGTGCATGGCGCGCGGTGCCACATTGGCCGTAACCGAAATATTGCCGTGGAAACCCATGAGAATGGTCGACATACAGGTCATGTCATCACCGGAGTAGAGGGCAAATCCTTTCGGTGCCCGCTCGATGAGATCGTAGGCACGATCAATGTTGCCGGTGGCATCCTTGACGCCAATGATGCCCGGCACCTGGGCCAGACGCAAAATGGTGTCATTGCTCATATCGGCCACGGTACGACCGGGCACGTTGTAGAGAATAACCGGCAGGTCGACGGCTTCGGCAATACTGCGATAGTGCTGATACAGACCTTCCTGCGTCGGCTTGTTGTAGTAAGGCACAACCGACAGCCCAGCATCGGCACCGGCATCCTTGGCGCGCTGATGCAGATAGATGGCTTCCTTGGTCGAGTTGGCCCCCGTGCCCGCGATAATGGGGATACGGCCCGCCGAATGTTTGACAGCGATTTCGATCAGCTGGCAGTGTTCATCCACATCGACCGTGGGTGACTCGCCGGTGGTCCCGACCACAACGATGGCATCCGTTTTTTCACGGATATGAAAATCCACCAGATTACGGAACGCTTCAAGATCCAGCGTACCGTCTGCGTTCATGGGGGTAACAATGGCAACAATCGAACCGGTGATCATCGGGGAACCATCCTAAATGGCAAAAGCGTGGTCGTAAAAGCAGAAGCCCTATTATCGGTCAAAAACCGGATGGGTTTCCGACCGTCAGGAAAACTCCCGTATTCTAGCTGAAGTTCAGATCTCGGCGAGTGCCCGCAGGTGGGCCGTAACACTCCGGGCCAGCGCCGACATGACATACCCGCCCTCAAGCATGGAGACGATTCGGCCGTTGGCATGGCGAACGGCCACATCACGCAGCTGGGTGGTGACCCACGCATAATCCTTCTCGAAGAGTTTCATCCCGCCCATATCGTCTTCGTAATGGGCATCAAAACCGGCTGAAATAAAGATTATTTGCGGTTTGAAGGCTTCCAGACGCGGTATCCAGGATTCGAGCACGGCCGCTTGCAGTTCTTCACCCCCCGAACCGCCCGGCAACGGCACATTGACCATATTGTCGGCCGGCTTGTCGGTGCCCGAGTACGGATAGAACGGATGCTGGAAAATGCTGCACATCAGAATACGGTCATCACCGGCGCAGATATTTTCGGTACCGTTACCGTGGTGAACGTCAAAGTCGATGATCGCCACGCGCTCCAGTTTGTGGTGGGTCAGCGCATGGTAGGCGGCAATAGCGATGTTATTGAAGAAGCAGAAGCCCATCGGGGTTTCACGCTCGCAATGATGGCCGGGAGGCCGGATGGCGCAGAATACGTTTTCCGCTTTCTTCTCCATCAGCATATCCACGCCCAGAATACCGGCACCGGCCGAGCGCAGCGCCGCCTGCCAGGTATACGGGTTCATGGCCGTATCTGGGTCCAGATGGGCAATACCGAACGAAGGCGACGTGTCCTTGATCTTCTTGATATGTGAGGCCGGATGCACCAGCATCAGCTGCTCGATAGTCGCCAGCGGTGCGTCGTAATGCGTGAAGTACATGTCGATACCCTGGGCGATCAGGTGATCCTGGATCGCGGTCAGGCGCCCCGGTGCTTCGGGATGCAGATCGCCCATATCATGCTTCAGGCAGTCCGTATGTGTAATAAATGCAGTACTCATGAAACCCTACCCCTCCCCTTACAGCACATCAATGCTGCAACCTTCCGTTATGCGTGCCGGAGTTCAATTGCTGACACGGTCTATGATTATTTATTCTGATTATCTGCCCATTCCGGCACAGGTTCAAGCATACTTTCGCCAACCATGACTCTGCTCAATTTTTTTATTCATCGGCCCTTGATGCGCCGACCCTTGGCTCGTCGCTTTTGTCTTACCCTCCTCTGTACGCTGGGGCTGATCTCCGGGCAAGCAGATGCCAAACCCAAAAAAACCGCGCCCGAGCCACGCACGCCGGTGATGGCCGGCAACCCTGCCCTGCAGGACTTCATTCGTGAGATGCAGGAAAAGCATGGTTTTGACGGCACCGCCTTGACCCAGCTGTTTGACAGCCAACGCCCGGATAGCCGTGTGATCCGCATCATGGCACCGGCACCGACACAGCAGACCCCCAATTGGGCGGCTTACCGCAGCCGCTTTGTGAACCCACGCCGTATTGATCGCGGCATTCAGTTCTGGAACACCTATAGCAGCGACATTGCCCGGGCTGAACAGCAGTTTGGCGTGCCGGCCGAAATTATCGTGGCAATTATTGGCGTCGAAACGGAATACGGTCGCAACATGGGTAGCTTCAGCGTTCTGAATGCCCTGGCGACGATTGGTTTCTACGGCGAGCGTCGTCGGGAGTTCTTTCAATCCGAACTTGAGCAATATTTGCTCCTGGCTCGGGAGAACCAGCTGGATATTGCCGGCACCCGCGGCTCGTTCGCCGGTGCCATGGGTATTCCACAATTCATGCCGAGCAGCCAGCGACGCTGGGGCGTGGATTTCGATGGCGATGGCCGGATCGATCTGCGGCATAGCCCGATTGACGCGATTGGCAGTGTCGGCAATTTTCTGAAATCTCACGGCTGGGTGAGCGGCGAGATTACCGTGATTCCGACGCAAGCACCATCGCCGTTGCCTGAAGGATTTGCCAAAGTTGATATCAAGCCGGGGATACGTCTCGAGGCCTTCCACGATGCCGGCTTTGCCTTCCAGAGCCCGCTTCCTGATCGCACACTGGCCACCCTGGTAACCCTCAGCACCCCGTATGAATCAGATCGTTACTGGCTGGGATTGCAGAACTATTACGTGATTACCCGTTACAACCGATCCGCTGCCTATGCCATGTCGGTGATCGAGCTGGGTGCGGCCATTCGTGAAGCCCGTCATGAACGCCTGCAGTCACCAAGCCTGACGCTCAACAACAGCAACACCACATCAGAATAACGAATCCGGCGTCAGACGCCGACCCCGCACAATCCCCTGCAAACGGACCAGCGCCTCGGACTGAATCTGCCGCACCCGTTCGCGGGTCAGTTGCAGGTCGGCGGCAATCGCTTCCAGCGTCTCCGGTTCACCACCGCGTAAACCGTAGCGACGTTCAATAACCTGACGCTGACGCTCAGGCAGCATATCCACCCAGGCCATCAGCAAGCGGACGGATTCGGAATTGGCAAAGGTCTCATGCGGGTCATCGCCCTGGGTATCCGGCACCAGATCGACCAGCGTATGCGCCGAGCCATCCTCCAGCGGTTGATCCAGAGACAACACCTGTTCACCCCGCTGCATAAGTGTCTTCAGGTCATCGGTGGAACGGCCACTGAGTTTAGCCAGCTCTTCCATGCCGGGATCCCGTGCGTGCTCGACCGCAAATTGACGGCGCTGTCGTTGTACGGCATTAATGTCCCGCACCAAATGGACCGGCAAACGGACCAGACGCCCCTGATTCAAAACGGCACGTTCGATGCTTTGTCGAATCCACCATGAGGCGTAGGTGGAGAAACGGAAGCCCCGCTCTGGATCGAATTTATCCAGTGCATGCATGAGGCCGAGATTACCTTCTTCGATCAAATCCAGCAGTGGCAATCCGCGGTTCATGTAGTGACGTGCAATCGAGACCACCAGACGCAGATTACGCTCCACCATCTCCTGACGGGCAGCAAAGTCACCCGCCCGCACACGGCGTGCAACCTCGCGCTCTTCATCCGCCGTTAATAATGGCCGCGCACCGATTTCGTTCAGGTAAGTCTGCGTCACATCGGCGGCAACACGCTCTGGAGGTTGCCGTGCCACACTTTGCCCAAAATCCGGCGGCTGTACCTTGCCGGCGTCGACCATCAGGTCTTCATCGAGAGGCTCCAGCAAGGGGGCTGCATCCTCAGCTAACGAGGCATCTCGTATGCTGTCGTCATCATGCTCTGCCGCACCACCGGAAGCCGCTATCTCTTGCTGGCGATCCGGTCGACGCGGCATGATGTCTATGAACTCCGCTGATTGAGGAACTTCATGGGGTCGACCGGCTTACCCTGTCGACGCACTTCGAAATGCAACATCACCGTATCCGCATCACTGTCGCCCATGTCGGCAATGCGCTGGCCACGCTTCACCATCTCGCCTTCCTTGACGAGGATCTTGCTGTTATGGGCGTAGGCGGTGAGATAGTTGTTTTCGTGCTTGATGATCACGAGGTTACCGTAACCCCGCAAACCGGAACCGGCATAAACCACTTTGCCTTCCGCCGCCGCGTCGACTGGCTCGCCCATCTTGCCGGCGATATTAATGCCTTTGTTCGAGGCATCATTGAATCCGGCAATCACTTTACCCTTGGCCGGCCAGGCAAACTTGACGCCGTCGGCCATTGCTGCAGCAGTCGCCGCCGAAGTTGAAGGCATGTCATCGACCGGCTTCTTGGCGGCCGCAGGCGGTGTTGCTGACGACTTGGTTACTGTGGCGCCCTTGTCTTTATCCATCGGGTCGGTCTTGGCCGTCGATGTGGCGGCCGGCGCCTTCTTGCCCGGCTTGCCGGCCGAACGACGCACGCACAGCGTCCGATCTAGCTGAATGATATTCGGATTCGACAGCTGATTCATGGCCGCGATCTCGCGATAATCTGCGCCGGCATCAAGCGCAATACCAATCAGGGTATCGCCCTTGCGAACGGTCCAGGTCTGCGTACAGTCTTTGGGCAACGGCGGATACGGCGACGCCGTTGCTGCGACTTTACTGCCATCATCCACGGGGGCGCGCGACAGTGAGCTACAGCCAGCCAGCATGGCTATCAGCAGCACACTACCCACCCAGATCGTTTTTTGAGACTGCGTCATTCCACACCCGGTAACATCGGCACAAATTTCACTGGCTCCATCAACTGCTCGTTCCAGCCTGTCTCTGTCCGTTCAATAACCAACATGCGCTGTATGGCGGCCTCCGAACTGGCACCATACGGCAGAACCATTCTGCCACCAACCGTCATTTGCTGTAAGAGGGCATCCGGCACTTTCGGGGCAGCCGCGGCCAGAATGATGGAATCAAACGGTGCCGCTTCGGGAATACCCAGATAACCATCGCCATGTTTCAAACGGACATTGAAGCACTTGATGGTTCGCAGGTTGACCTTGGCACGATCAATCAACCCCGCCAGCCGCTCGACGGAATACACCTCTTTGGTCAAGCCAGCCAATACCGCCGCCTGATAACCACAACCGGTACCGATCTCCAGCGTTTTACCCAGTGGTCGATCACCCGCGCGCAGACATTCGATCATCCGCGCCACAATAAACGGCTGCGAGATGGTCTGCCCCAACCCCAATGGCAACGCCGTATCTTCGTAAGCCCGATGGGCAAACGCCTCATCGACAAAAAGATGGCGTTCAACTTTGTTAATGGCACCAAGGACACCTTTATCAGCAATGCCCTGCTGCTGCAGGCGCTCGACCATACGGGCGCGTGTTCGCGCCGAGGTCATCCCCTGACCAAGTGGTGCCCGACTCATCGTTCAGGCCAGCCAGTCACGTACGGCATCCAGCTGCCCGGTATGGGTCAGATCCAGACGTAAGGGCGTAATCGAAACATAACCGGCAGCCACCGCATGGAAATCCGTCCCGGGGCCGGCATCCTGTGCACCACCGGCAGGCCCTACCCAATAGACGGTTTCACCGCGGGGATTGGTCGCGCGAATCACGGGTTCTGCCTTGTGCCGCTTGCCCAGCCGGGTCACTACCATGCCGGCCAGTTGATCAAAAGGCAGATCAGGCACATTCACGTTGAGCAATATGGGCTGGCCGAACGGGCGAGCCAGCAGGCGCTCGCAGAGAATACGCGCCACCTGCCCAGCAGTTTCGAAATGGCGGCTTTCTTTGCCGACCAGCGACATGGCAATAGCGGGCACGCCTAGCAGGTAGCCTTCGGTTGCCGCCGCGACTGTACCGGAATACACCGTATCGTCGCCCATATTGGCACCATGATTGATGCCCGACACAATCAGACTAGGCAATGGCTCAATCAATCCGGTCACGGCCAGATGCACACAGTCGGTGGGCGTCCCATTCACAAATTTGAATCCGTTGGGTGCCGTACGCAAGGTGAGCGGTCTATCCAGTGTCAGGGAATTGCTTGCCCCACTCCGATCTCGCTCCGGCGCAACGACATCCATATTGCCGAGCGACGCTAACGAGGCATGCAGCACCTGCAGGCCTGTTGCAAAATAACCGTCATCGTTCGACAAAAGAATATTCATGGCGTCCTCGTATGGGCTCCAAGGATACCGCAAAGCACCCCTGATCCGACAGCATCCCGCCAAAAGAAAAGGAGCCCGCGGGCTCCCTATCTTTTGAATCTTCAAGCGACTTAGCGAATCAGCAGGCTTTCCAGCGAACGTCCCTGATTCAGGGCAGCCTGCACCCACAGAGGCTTACGGCCACGGCCGGTCCAAGTTTCCGACGGGTTCGACGGATTGGCGTATTTCGGGGCAACCGGCTTGCGAACACCTGAAGAGGCCTTACGGGTTTTCTTGGCGCCCGCCAGCTCTTCCAGCGAATAGCCGTGTTCACGGGCAATCGCTTTCAGTTTTTCGATCGCTGCTTCACGGGCAGCGCTGCTGGCTTCTTCGGTACGACGCTTGATTTCGGCCGGAATTTTTTTCAGAAGATCTTTTAATTGATCAAGATTCAGTGACGAGAGATCCATATATTTCTCCGTAATAGCTGTGTGGTATTTAAATTTTTAGCTCTTATTAAGAGCACATTTAAATTCTAATACCCGGTTTTCAAAAAAACAAGTCTTTGAATTAAATTAACCGTTAACTTTGATTAAAAACAATGTTTTTAATAAACCAGATAGAGGACTACCAGCTGCTCATTTAACAAAAGAAAAAGCCAACCCATCGGTTGGCTTTTTCCTGAAACTAATGGTCGGGGCGGCGGGATTCGAACTCGCGACCCCTTGCACCCCATGCAAGTGCGCTACCAGGCTGCGCTACGCCCCGACTAAGCCGCTATTCTATGCTAATACCGCCGTTCACTCAATGGAAAACGGCAACGAATCCTCAATAGCGCAGCAATTCAATCACTTCGCGGAGGTGCTTTGCCAAATCACCGCTCACCAGGCGGGGCTCTGCGACGGCTGACAGCTCATGATTCGACGTGGACAGCGAAGATGACATACTTGAGGGGTGGCTCAATTGATTACGCGCACCATGAATCGTATAACCCTGCTCGTAAAGCAGTTCGCGGATACGACGCACCAGCAAAACTTCATGATGCTGGTAATAACGGCGATTACCCCGGCGCTTAAGCGGTTTGAGTTGTGTGAACTCCTGTTCCCAGTAGCGCAGCACGTGGGCCTTAACACCGCAAAGATCGCTGACCTCACCAATGGTGAAGTAACGCTTGGCGGGAATCGGTGGCAACGCAGCCGTGCTGGCGACTGGTGCCGGTTCACTCGCGGCAAAAGATTGGCTGAACAGATCCGTCATGACAAATTAACCTGATGTTCAGAATCAGTGACGACCGGTTTTCTGGATACGCTCCACTTCATCCTTGAGCTTCTGGCTCGGATGAAAAGTGACGACTCGGCGCGCCGAGATCGGAATCTCTTCACCGGTTTTGGGGTTACGCCCCGGACGTTGCGGTTTGTCACGCAGTTGGAAGTTACCAAAGCCGGAAAGCTTGACCCACTGGCCCGCGCTCAGAGTATCGGAAATCTCGGCAAAAAATGCCTCGACCATATCTTTGGATTCGCGCTTGTTCAGGCCGAGATTCTCGAAGAGGATGTCGGAAACTTCTGCCTTGGTGAGTGTGGTCATGATGCCGTACTTTCGAAAAAACAAGGGACAGGTGATCTTCAGTCGTTGGCCGACACGACCACCTATCAAAAACGATTTTAGCGGATTTAGCTGCGCAGAGTCGCACCGGCCTGGGTTAACTGACCCAGCAGGTGCGCCATAACAGCCTCAACCTTTTGATCTTCAAGGGTTGTCTGAGTATCCTGCAAGGTAAAGCGGAAGGCAAGGCTTTTTGAGCCTTCCGGCACACCTTTGCCTTGATACTGGTCAAAGAGGTTGATCGAACGCAGGACATCCGGTGCATTGGCCCAGAGTTTGTCGACCAGGTTTTGCACCGGGGTGTTGGCATCGACCAGTACCGCCAGATCGCGAACAACAGCTTGGAATGCCGATACGGGGTCATACACCGGCAACCGTGCCGGCGTCAAGCCATCGATATCCAGTTCGAACAACACTGGGGCTGTTTCGAGCTCGTATTTCTGTACCCAGCGCGGGTGCAGTTCGCCCAGCCAACCCACGGCTTGACCACCGTTTTTGCCCACTCGCACGATGCGGGCCGAACGGCCCGGATGGAACGCCGGATGCACGGCCGCCTCAAAACGCAGGGGCTGCAAGGGGCTCAGTGTCTCGACATCGGCTTTGACATCGAAAAAATCAACAGCACGGGTCGGCGTCGCCCACTGCTCCGGTGCCACCCCACCCCAGGCCAGGCCAGCCAGACGCAGGGTTTGGCGATAGCCATCGACCTGGCCGTTTACCGTGGTTTCCGTCTGCCGCTCGAAGACGCGGCCGCTTTCAAACAGGCGCAGGCGTGACTGACGACGACGCTGGTTATGGATCAAGGTATTGATCAGGCCACCGATCATGGTCGAACGCATCACCGAGAGGTGGCTGGCAATCGGATTGGCCAGTGCTACCGGGGTTTCATTGGCCGCAAAATCCGTTTCCCAGGCAGACGGAGTAAAGGCCAGATTGATGACTTCCTGATAGCCTCGCTCCACTAGGGTGGTGCGCAAAGCGTTGAGCGGGCGGATGACTTCTGTCTGGCCCAGCATGTTCATCGGCCCCACCGGCGGCTTGGCCGGAATATGGTCGTAACCGATCACACGGGCCACTTCTTCGATCAGATCTTCTTCAATGGTCAGGTCATGACGCCAACTCGGCGGCGTGATGATCACGCCATCATCAGCCAGCGTAGGCTGGAAGCCCAGACGCTCGAAGATGGCTTTAATGTCACTATCGGATGGGTCAATGCCCAGCACCTTGCGGATGCGGGCAAAGCGCGCTTTCACAGGCTGACGCTCGGGCAGCGCGGTCACCTGATCCACAACCGGGCCAGGCTCACCACCACAGATTTCCAGAATCAGCTGGGTAATACGTTCCACACCGTTGACGGTATCGGCAAAATCCACGCCACGTTCAAAGCGGTGGCCTGCATCGGTGCTCAGTGTCAGCCAGCGGCTGCGACCCTGAATGGCCGACGGCAACCAGTAGGCTGCCTCGACAAAGACATCGGTCGTATTGTCGGTACAGGCCGTGCGCTCACCCCCCATGATGCCGGCCAGGCTGATGGCGCCGTTGGCATCGGCGATCACGCCATAGCGCTGATCCAGCGTGATTTCGTTGCCCCCCAGCAGCGTGAGAGGCTCTTCCGACTTGGCCCAACGTACCGTCAGACCACCCTGCACGCTGTTCAGATCGAACACGTGATTCGGGCGATTGAGTTCCAGCATGACGTAATTGGAGATATCGACCAGCGCACTGATCGAACGCAAGCCGGAACGCTCCAGACAACGCGTCATCCAGACCGGCGTTTTTGCCCGGGCATTCACACCCTTGATGATGCGACCAGTAAAACGACCACAGAGATCCGCTGCGTCAACACTGACCGGCAGCGTTTGCTGGTGCGTGGGTGCCACAGCATTCACGGCTGGCGCCGTGAACGGCGTATTGGTCAGGGCCGAGACTTCACGGGCCAGGCCGAGCAGGCCCAGACAATCCGGACGGTTCGGTGTGAGCTTCAGTTCCAGACAGATGTCATCGAGACCGAGCAAATCACGCAGCGGTGTACCTGCCTGGGCATCGGCATCCAAAATCAGCAGGCCATCGCTTTCCTTGGCCATGCCCAGTTCAACGGCGGCACAAAGCATACCCGCCGAAGGCACGCCACGGACCTTGGCTTCCTTGATCTTGAAGTCACCCGGCAACACGGCACCCGGCAGCGCACACGGCACCTTGAGGCCGGCTGCCACGTTGCTGGCGCCACAGACAATCTGACGCGGCGTGCCCTCACCGGCATCGACTTCACAGACATTTAGACGATCAGCATCCGGATGCTTGGTGACCGATAGCACATGGCCAACGACCACATGGTTAAACGGGGGGGCGACAGGGCCGCGTTCTTCCACTTCCAGGCCGGCCATGGTGAGAAGTTCGGCCAGTGCTTCCGAGGAGAGTTCCGGATTAACAAACTGGCGCAACCAGGATTCGGAAAATTTCATGATCGACGTCTTTCGAGAGGCTCGGGTGTCTTATTCAATAGGGGCAGCTGGATCAGAATCAGGCGGCAAACTGGCTGAGGAAACGCACGTCGCCTTCAAAGAACAGGCGCAGGTCATTAATGCCATAGCGCAGCATGGTCAGGCGGTCTGGCCCCATACCGAAGGCAAAGCCGACATAACGCTCCGGATCGATACCGGCTTCGGCCAGCACGTTCGGGTGCACCATGCCGCAACCGGCGACTTCCAGCCAGCGACCTTTGAGCGGCCCTTCTCCGAAAGCCACATCGATTTCGGCCGAAGGTTCGGTAAACGGGAAGAACGAGGGGCGGAAACGGACTTCGAGGGCTTCGGTTTCAAAGAACTGATGCAGGAAATCGATCATCACACCCTTGAGGCCGGCAAAGGTGACATGCTCCCCCACCCACAGCCCTTCGACCTGGTGGAACATTGGCGAATGGGTGGCATCAGAATCCACACGGTAGACACGACCCGGCGCAATGATGCGAATCTCGGGCATGCCTTCCTTACCGCCGTGTGCTTGCACATGCTGCTGCATATAACGCGCCTGGATGGGACTGGTATGGGTACGCAACAGCACGTCCTCTTGTACCTGACCCTGCGTATCCTTCAGATAGAAGGTGTCATGCATCGAGCGTGCAGGGTGATCGTCCGGGGTGTTGAGCGCGGTGAAGTTGAAGTAGTCGGTCTCGATTTCCGGGCCTTCGGCCACCGAAAAGCCCATCGAGGCAAACAACCCTTCGATACGTTGCAGGCTGCGCGTCACCGGATGCAGACTGCCACGATCCATGCCACGACCGGGCAGGGTGACATCCAGCGCCTCTTCTGCCAGACGGGCGGCCAACTGCGCCTCTTTCAGCGCCTCGCGTCGCGCATTGATGGCGGCTTCGACCTGGACCTTGATTTTATTGATGCGGCCGCCGGCTTCCTTGCGTTCTTCCACCGGCAGATTGACCAGGCCCTTCAGTGCTTCGGTCACAACACCGCTCTTACCTAAGTAACGCGCTTTGGTCACTTCCAGCGCATCGCCATCGCGAGCGGCCGCCAGGGCTTCGGCCAGTTCAGCCAGAAGGGCTTCGGGAGAAAATGGAGCTGTCGACGATGACATAAAGACCTCTGGAAAAAACGTTCAGAACATCGGTAAAGACAGGCCAAAAGGCTTAGACAATCTTTACGGATAATCCGAAAAAAAAGGAGGCGCAACGCCTCCTTTTTCGGATCGCTTGGCGATTACAGGCCGAGGCTTGCCTTGGCCTGGTTGGCCAGTTGGGCAAATGCCGGCTTGTCGAACACAGCCAGGTCAGCCAGAACCTTACGATCAACTTCGATCGAGGCCTTCTTCAGACCATTCATGAAACGGCTGTAGGTCAGACCCAGTTCACGCGACGCTGCGTTGATACGAGCGATCCACAGGGTACGGAACTGACGCTTGCGCTGACGACGGTCACGGTACTGGTACTGACCGGCCTTCATCACCGCCTGCTTGGCAATACGGTAGACGTTCTTACGACGGCCACGGTAACCCTTGGCCAGCTTCAAAACTTTCTGGTGGCGAGCGCGCGCCGTTACACCACGTTTAACGCGAGGCATAGTCTATTCTCCTTATGCGTAGGGCAGCATGGCTCGGACCGATGCGACGTCCGAGGCGTTAACGGTTTCCGGACCGCGCAGTTGGCGCTTCGACTTGGTCGTCTTCTTGGTCAGGATGTGGCGCTTGAATGCGTGGCCGCGCTTGATGCTGCCGCTGCCACGAACGCGGAAACGCTTTGCTGCGCCGCTCTTCGTCTTCATCTTGGGCATGTATATGCTCCTTTATGTCATGTCATCAGGTGGGCTCCGACGGAACCTCTTGTTAACCCGATGCCACTTGTAATGACCTGGCTGCTTACACAACCCGGTCAATCCTGCTGAAACCGCAACTGCTTAAGAAACTTAGGCAGCTGCCGTTTCGATCTGTTCGTCTTTCGCCTTCGGTTTAGCGCCTGCCGGGGTCTTCTTGACCGGGGCAATGACCATCACCATCTGGCGACCTTCCATCTTGGGCATCTGCTCAACTAAACCGATGTTCTCAAGATCTGCTTTCACACGTTCCAGCTGGCGCATCCCGAATTCCTGATGCGATAACTCACGACCCCGGAAGCGCAACGTTACTTTGACCTTGTCGCCTTCACCCAGGAAGCGCAGCATATTGCGCATCTTGATCTGGTAGTCGTTTTCGTCCGTGCCCGGCCGCAGCTTGATTTCCTTAACCTGAACCTGCTTCTGCTTCAGCTTGGCTTCATGCTGGCGCTTGGCTTCCTGATACTTGAACTTGCCGTAATCCATGATTCGGCAGACCGGCGGCGAAGCCGTCGGTGCGATTTCAACCAGATCCAGTTCGGCTTCTTCAGCCTGCGCTAGCGCGTCGCGAATGGAAACCACGCCGAGCTGTTCGCCTTCGGGCCCGAGCAGGCGTACCTGCGGGGTTGTGATTTCCTCATTGAGGCGGTTCGACTTCGGAAGAGCTATGACCGATACTCCTTAATTCAATAAAAACGAACCGCGCTTACCGGTAGGCTTCAACGTCTGCTTTCAGACGTTCGATCAGTTCTGAGACAGGCATCTGCCCAAAGTCCTGACCCCCACGGGTTCGCACGGCCACGAGACCGGCTTCTTTTTCCTTGTCGCCAACGACAAGTTGGTAAGGCAGCCGGTTAACGCTATGTTCGCGGATTTTATAGGTAATTTTCTCATTACGCAAATCGGCTTCCGCGCGGAAGCCGGCAGCGTGCAACTGATCAACCACTGTTTGGGCGTAATCGGCCTGTTTTTCCGAAATATTCAGGATCACAGCCTGCACTGGCGCCAACCAGGTCGGCAACGCACCCGAGTGGTTTTCGATCAGAATCCCGATGAAGCGCTCCAGCGAGCCAAGGATCGCCCGGTGCAGCATCACCGGCACGCGACGCGTGTTGTCTTCTGCCACATACTCGGCACCCAAACGGCCCGGCATCGAGAAATCCACCTGCATGGTGCCGCACTGCCAGGAGCGGCCAATAGCGTCTTTAATGTGGAATTCGATCTTCGGGCCGTAAAAGGCACCCTCGCCCGGCAGCTCGGTCCATTCCAGACCGGAGGCACGCAAACCAGCCCGCAGCGCGGCTTCTGCCTTGTCCCAGATTTCGTCGGAACCAACACGGCCTTCCGGACGCAATGCCAGCTTGACGGCGACTTCGGTAAAACCGAAATCGGCATACACCTGTTTCACCAACGCATTGAAGGCCGTCACCTCCGCTTCGATCTGGTCTTCCGTACAGAAGACATGACCGTCATCCTGCACAAAACCGCGCACTCGCATCAGACCATGCAAGGCACCCGATGATTCATTGCGGTGGCACGAACCAAACTCACCATAGCGCAGTGGCAGATCACGGTACGAACGCAGGCCCGCATTAAAAACCTGCACGTGACCCGGACAGTTCATCGGTTTCAGCGCGTAATGGCGCTTTTCCGACTCGGTTGTGAACATATTCTCGTGATAGTGGTCCCAGTGACCGGATTTTTCCCACAGGGAACGATCCAGAATCTGCGGACAACGCACTTCCTGATAGCCGTTGTCGCGATACACGCGGCGCATGTATTGCTCCACTTCCTGCCAGACCGCCCAACCCTTGGGATGCCAGAACACCAGACCCGGGGCTTCATCCTGCATGTGAAACAGATCCAGGGCACGACCCAGACGGCGGTGGTCACGCTTTTCGGCCTCTTCCAGCATGTGGAGGTAGCCATCGAGATCTTCTTTTTTCGCCCAGGCCGTGCCGTAAACTCGCTGCAGCTGTTCGTTCTTGGGGTCGCCACGCCAGTAGGCACCGGCAATCTTCATCAGCTTGAAGTGCTTGAGTTTGCCGGTCGATGGCACGTGCGGGCCACGGCACAGATCGATAAAATCGCCTTCGCGATACAGCGACACGTCCTGATCCTGCGGAATCGCGGCAATCAGCTCGGCCTTGTAACGCTCGCCCTGCCCTTCGAAAAACTTCACGGCATCATCACGCGACCAGACTTCACGGGTCACCGGAATATCTTTTTTGGCCAGCTCGGCCATGCGCTTTTCAATAGCGGCTAAATCTTCCGGCGTAAACGGACGCGAATAGGCAAAATCGTAGTAGAAACCGTTATCGACTGTTGGTCCGATGGTCACCTGGGCATCCGGGTAAAGCTCTTTCACGGCATAGGCCAGCAAATGCGCCGTTGAGTGACGAATCAGCTCCAGGCCTTCCGGGTCTTTATCCGTAATGATGGCCAATGGCGAATCGGTTTCAATCACGTAGCTGGTATCCACCAGCTTATCGCCAATGCGGCCACCCAGCGCAGCACGGGCCAGGCCAGCGCCAATACTGGCGGCCACATCCAGCACCGTTACGGGCTGGGGGTAATCTCGCTGGGAACCATCAGGAAGCGTAATAACGGGCATCGCGAGCTCGCATTCGGTGAACAAATCAATGACACAAACAAAAAGCCAGAGCAGGTGGCCGGGGTCGCGATGATTGCGATATTCGGCGAATCTGACTCTGGCTATCGATCTGAATTCGTTGGTAGGCGCGATTGGACTCGAACCAACGACCCCCACCATGTCAAGGTGGTGCTCTAACCAGCTGAGCTACGCGCCTACTGCAAGGAGCAGAACTATACAGACATCCTCGGTGCTTTGCAAGCCCATCAGCGCATCTTGTTCACGGTGCCATCAAAAAGAATTTGCCAATCCCCAGCGCGAGCCATAGCATCAGCAGCAGTACGATTAGCAGCATATCGCGCCGACAAGCGGAAACGCGTGGAAAGAGCGTCAAGCCCACCAAACGCACCGGTTGCAACAGAAAATCAAAGAGTCGGAGCACCCCATTGGTGCCCCCCGTGTTACCGGCCAGTAGGGCCAGCACACCCCGCCCCATCAACAGCCAGAGAGCCAGCTCCAGCACCGCACGTGCTGCAGCAAAGACCATCATCCAGGTCACTGTTCATCCACCCCGAACTGCCGATCCAGGCGATTCATCAAATGGGCATAAACACCAATCAGCACCAGGTACACAATCAACGAACCCTGGGCACCCATCAGGTAACCTAAAGGCAAACCAAACATGGTAAAGCGGTTCAACGGCTCAGAGAAAAACGGCACGACAAACGTAACCAAGAACCAGACGCTCAATAATACAGCGGTGAGGCCCAACGTCTTGAACCAGTAACGACGCTGCTGTTGCCGCAGCGCTCCATTCGCTCCACTATCCGGCATTGTGTCCTCCTCGCACAGACGCTTGCTCGTTACGCTCACGGATATAGAGAAGGCGGGGATAACGCAAACGCTCAATAAACTGCTGGCTTTCCGGACCCGGTGGCCGGGTCATCAGACTGACGATCGCATTCACGACAAAGCCCACCGGCACGCCGAAAATACCGGCAGCCGCCGGATCAATACCGAACCAGGGATCCATGCCGATCCCATACCAGGCCAGCAACGGAATACTGTCGAACTTGACACGGGCAATGTAGTACACGGTGATGGCCAGCCCAGCAAACATGCCCGCCAACGCACCCTGCCTATTGGCACGTGGCCAGAACACCCCCAGCACCAGCGCTGGGAACAAAGCTGACCCCGCGATGGAGAAGGCCCAGGCCACCATGTCCACAATCGATGCCGGGCGTTGTACAGCAATGGCCGCCGCCAAAATTGCAATACCCACCATGACGGATTTAGACACAATCAGGCGCCAGGATGATGAGGCATCCGGACGCAGCATTTTGAAATAGATATCATGAGACAAGGCCGAGGTAATCGATAACAGCAAGCCTTCCGATGTCGACAATGCTGCCGCCAGGCCACCCGCCGCCACCATACCGGAGATCACATAAGGCAGACCAGCAATTTCAGGGGTCGCCAAAACAATGACATCGGGGTTGATGGTCAACTCCGCCCACTGGAGAATATGGTCATGGTTGATGTCGTCAATCGATACAAGGCCAATTTTGGTCCAGGCATTCACCCAGGTCGGCAAAGACTCGATGGGTACCCCGATCGTATGTTGCAGCACATCCAGCTTGACGAACACGGCGTATGCAGGTGCCAACAGATAGACCAACGCCACAAAGAACAGCGACCAGAAGACCGAACGGCGTGCCTGACTGACGCTAGCAATACTGTAATAGCGCATCAGTAAGTGAGGTAGTGAGGCCGTACCGATCGTCAGACAGAACACCAGGGCCAGAAAATTGGCTCGGCTATGACCTTCTTCCGGCAGTGCAAACGGTTCAAGATCCGACACCGGTGTATCTGCGCGACGTCTGGCCTCTTTCAGTTCGTTACGCCAGCTCGCATGAGCCTCATTCGGTGTGGCTGGCAAGGCACGTCGCTCACGCTCCATCTGCACAATGTCACGCACCGATGCATCGGTGGCTTTCATGCGCTCGATTTTTTCATTCAGCCGCGTTCTCTCTGCGGCCAGTGATTGGGGGAGTTGATCGATCTGTTCCTGCAAACGCTCAGCCTTCTTGGCGTAAAGTGCTCGCACGGCCACCTCTTCCGGGCGATTAAAGACCTCGTTTTCCAGACTCACCAACTGATGCATAGCCGACGCATAGAGTACAGGGGGTGCCGGTATGCCAGTGCGATCAAAGGAGAGGATTGTGATCGGCGTAACATAGGCAATGAGCAGAATCGCGTACTGCGCCGCCTGCGCATGCAGCAACGCCCGCATGCCCCCCAGAAAGGAACAGACGAGTACACCCGCCAGGCCAAGATAGACCCCGATTTCAAACTGCAGCGTGATAAATCGGCTCGTAATCAGACCCACCCCATAGACCTGGGCGACCACGTACACGAGCGATGCCAGGATCACGGCCATGGCACCTGCCAGACGAATACCCTGCCCACCGTAACGCGCCGCTAGGAAATCCGGCAACGTGTATTGACCGAATTTTCTGAGATAGGGTGCCATCAGGAGCGCCAGTAGCACATAACCACCCGTCCAGCCAATGACGAAGGCCAGGCCCTGATAGCCCGATTGATAGAGTGCACCAGCCAGACCTATAAAGGATGCGGCAGACAGCCAGTCAGTCCCGGCGGACATCCCGGAATATACAGCGGAGACCCGGCGCCCAGCCACAAAGTATTCTGCGACATCCGAGGTCCGCGTAAACAGCCCCACCAGCGAAAACACCAGCAGTGTGAGCAGCAGGAAACTATAGCCGATCCAGCGCTGGCTCAGCCCGCGCTGCTCCAGCCACGCAAGGATCAATACTGCCGCCGTAAAACCCAGTGCAAACAGGGCAACAAAGACAGCCGGCCCATAGACCCCCAGCAATAGGCGAAGTCGGTTTGGCATTAACCCGTCTAGATCCGGTAGGTCAACTTCAGGCGCTGCTGCAAACGCTTGGCCTGTTTCAGACCTTCGCGCAATACGGCTTCGTCATAGGTACTCAGTTCTTCGGGATGCAGGTGGTTATCCGGTGTTTTACCCGCCGCAATGGCTCGCTGCTGATGCGCCAGACGTAAACGCTGCAGATCCGACATGGCCTGCAATGCTGCCGACACATCCAGCGGGCTCATACCGAACTTCTCACCAGCCGCCTCAAAGCGTGTGCGAGTACTCGCGGAAGCCACACCATGCGCCAGACCGATAATGCGCGCTACATCGACAAAGATGCGGATACCGTACTTCTTGATATCGACGAACTTCTCGTTGCCTTCTTTCTCCATAACCACGTCCCCGGTAAAACTGATCGGCGGCTCAGCCGCCAGGGCATTGGTAGCCATCAGACGTAAAAATGTTTCGGCATTCGGTGCCCACTTCTGGAGCATGTCCCGCAATGGCTTGACCAGCGAAAAGTCCCCATACAGGGGGCGGACATCAAAAAAGATCGACGCATTGAGCAAAGCAGAAGGCTCGGGCTTGTGGATCCAGTCGAAGAACAGGCCTTTCCACTCATCTTCCGAACGGCACCACGCCGGGTTGCCGGCCATGATGTCACCCGAACACAGGGTAAAGCCGCATTCGGCAAGGCGCTGATTGACCTTCTGCGCAAAGGGAAGGAATACATTCCGTAGCAAGGTGGCTTCATGTTCATCCGATGCCGAAAAAACCAGACCGTTATCCTGGTCGGTCACCAGCGTCTGTTCATGACGACCTTCCGAGCCTAAGCTGATCCAGCACCAGTTTGCTGCGGGCAATCGCGCCTCTTCAGCCGATAAAGCCACCACGCGCGCCGCCAGGCAATCATTCAGCCACGACACGGCATAGGTCGTTAACGCGCCCCCCAGGCCGGCACCGAGGAAAGACTCATCAATGCGGCGTGCTTCTTCCGCATAAATCACCAGGGTTTCAAAGCTGTCTGCCGCCTCGATCTTGCGGGACAATTCCAATGCGCGGTTGACCGCAAAGCTGTTCTGGCCAAACTGATTCATATTAATACTTCACCTGGGCAAAATAGGTTTTTTGAGAAGCGTCCAGCGCCTGTCGTAATGTGACTACACCCTGCTCGGCCAACGCCGGCAGCAGCTTGAGAAAAACCTGCGCCGTTGCGGTGGCATCGGCCAGGGCATTATGACGCTGATCCATTTCGATCCCGAGGCGCTGCATGATCGCCTCCAGGCTGTGACTCTGCTGATTCGGATGCGCCACGGCCGAGAGCAGCAGCGTATCAAGCACCGGCTGATCAAAACGGATGCCCAGAGGACCTTCTTTCAACTCGAGGAATCGCATGTCGAACGCGACATTGTGGCCCACCAAGACGGTATCGGCACAAAAATCATGGAAGGCCGGCAGCACCAGATCAATCGTCGGCTGTCCCAGCAACATGCTGTCGGTAATACCATGGATCGCAATACTGGCGGCCTTTAACGGGCAACGCGGGTCTACCAGCTGATCAAAGTGTTCCTGTAGCAAGGGGCGGCCATTGAGAATACGTAAAGCACCAATCTGAATGATCTCATCACCATTGGCGGGCTCGAGGCCCGTGGTTTCCGTATCAAACACCGTATACACCAGCTCCGCCAGTGGCTGATCCAGATCCACCTGACCCATCGGCCGATCAAACAGGTCGAAATCGTAGTATTCCGGACGATCAGAGCCCGGCTGACGTGATGAGGTCTGGGCGGTCACATCCTGATCCGGCGTGGCACGCGGCAACAACAGACGTATCGAGGCAGAGGCGCTCGGGCGCTGACGTTGATACCAGATCTCACCGGCGTGGCGATCCAGAATGTCACGGAGCGTCGGCGGATTCACGCCGTGGTCCTGACGCATGGGCTCAATTTCCCACGACAGTACGGTTTCCGTTGACATCGACAAACCGATCCAGACCAAATCGATATGGACGAAGCGATCATCCGAAGCCAGTTTCAGCCCAAAGGAACGAACCTCACCAGCCTCTTCAATGCGCGTGGCCAGATAGGTCAATGCGCTCACCAGGGAGAAGCTGTCCGCACGGATCCACAAGGGGTCCGTAGTGGCCGTATCCACATCCACCGGCAGCTTCAGACGTTCCTGAATCCGGCGGCCGGCAGCTTCAATCACATCAGCCGCCAGCATGTCATCCAGCGGCCAGTGCTGACGCAGGGTATCGGCCAGCGTCACCAGTGTGTCATCCAGCCGCTGGCTCATGCGGGTCACTTCAGAAGCCAGCACCGCTACAAAACGTTCCCGGTCTTCGGGCGACATATCCGGGTTATCCGCCAGCATCTCCACCGCTGCCCGCAGGGTACCCAACGATGCACGACTACCTTCAGTCAGGGTGCCCAGCACCATATCCCGCTTCGCTTCCTGCTCCAGGACTCGCGTGATGTTCTCAATCAACAGGATATATCCCGACGCAACCGGGTGCGCCGATGCCTCCTGTTGCTGGCGAAGCACCGGGGCGATCTGCACGCGAATCAGTTGCCCACCATCCGTCGTCGTCACAAAGTTGGCCACCGGGTGACGATTGCCACGCTCTAACTGAAGGCGGATAGTTTCACGGGCGTAATCGACCTGGCTGGTTTCAAGAATCGAGCTGATCGAACGACCCAGACCAATCAGTGCACCGCTGGACACTGAGGTTGGCCCTTTGGCGAGAGATTCGAACATGAAACGTGCGCGGTTGTTATAAAGCAGGATCCGGCCATCCAGATTACAAACCACCACGGCCTGAGCCAGTTCCGACATGAGCGCCGCCAACCGGTTTTTCTCTTCTTCCACATTGGCCTTGGCTTTGGCGACCTGGGTTTCCACATCATCAATGTAGGCATCGCGCTGGGTCGCCAGATCGTTGATCGCTCGTACAAGCTCCCGCAATTCCGGCGGGCCATCTTCGGTAATCCGGAATGAACGGTTGGAACCGAGCATTAACCGCAACTCTTCAACCATCGCCGCCATACCGGTCACGTAGCGATTGAAGAGACGACGAATGAGCATCAGACCAAGCACAAAACCGGTTGCGGTCAGCATGCCGCCCAGCGGTACCTGTGGTAACAGATGCTCGATGAGCACCTCTCGCATGCCGGGCGACGCCCCGAGCCAGATCAGCAAGGAGGTTAGCAGAAACGGCCCGGTCATTAACAGACCCAACACCAACACCGCCAGTACGAAACGCCACTTTGCCGTGAGATCACGCAGAAACATCAGACTTCACCATTCATTCAAATTACATAAGAGACCGGCACAGTCAACGCGGTCAGGCAGGCAGTAGCTCGCGAATCCTTGCCACGAGGTCTTTGGTCGAGAAAGGTTTAAGCATGTAGGCATCAGCACCCAGCGCCAGGCCCTTGGCCTGCTCGGTCTCACGCCCCTTGGCTGTCAGCATAATGATCCGGACGTTGCTGAGTGCCGCATCCGAACGCAAGATTTCGCAGACTTCAAATCCTGACTTCTTCGGCATCATCACATCAAGCAACACCAGATCAGGCTTAAAAGCACGGATCTTTTCCAACGCGACATCACCATCGTTGGCCGTGTCAGTGGCAAAGCCCTCTTTTTTCAATAGAAACTCAAGAGACATGACGATGTTTGGTTCATCATCAACAATCAGAATCTTGTGGCTCATTAATGTCTCCTTCAGAAGATGCCATCAGATGACAACATCATGATCTCTTGCCAATGGCAAGGTAAACAGGAATGTAGAACCGGTAGCAACCGACTCCTCCTGATCCGGATCTGCAACACCCGCACTTTCAACCCACAGTCTGCCACCGAAATGCTCCACAATTTCGCGGCTGATCGGCAAACCTAAACCCGTCCCCTGAGGTTTGTCGGTCATGGTGTTCCCACCCTGACGGAAGCGCTCGAAAATAATCGGCTGATATTCCTCGGCAATGCCAGGACCGTTATCCTGCACGCTGACACGCGCAAAGCCGGCATCATGCGTCAGCGTCATGCGGATGAGACCAATGACGGGGGGTACGAACTTGACGGCATTCGACAAGAGATTAATCACCACCTGCTTCAGACGATCCCGATCCACATCCACCCAGATCGGGTGTCCATCATCCGGCAATTCCAGGGTAAACACGGTACCCTTGTCACGGAACAACTGGCCCACCGATTCTGCCGTGGATTGCAAGAGAGGCGCTAGATCCAGCCTTTCGATATCCCAATCCACCCGGCCGGACTCCAGCTTGGCAAAATCCAGAATCTGGTTGATGAGTCGGGTCAGGCGCTCGGCCTCACCGACAATAATGCCGAGAAAGCGTGTCCGGTCTTCGGCCGCCATCTCCGGATCATCATGCAGCATTTCCGAAAAGGCGCGAATCGACGTCAGTGGCGTGCGCAGCTCATGCGTGACCGTGGACATGAAGTCATCCTTCAAACGGTCCAGTTCCATCAGTTTGTCATTTGCCTGACGCAGCTCTCGGGTGGCGGCTTCAAGCTCCGCCGACTTGCGTTCAAGCTCCTTAGAGTGTGCACGAACCTGGGAAGCTTCATCAAGAATATTGAGCACTTCATCCAGCCCCAACTCTTCTTCCTGCACGACCGAGCTGACCATGACGTGTGCGCTGGCTGAGCCAATCGTACCGGCCAGCTGCGTCTCGGCAAACATCACGAAATCGGCATCCGCCTGGAGGTTAACCAGCTTAACGATGCCCTTACTTCTGGCATAGCGTTGCAAACGGCTCTGCGCCTGACGCGGCCCGAGAAAACGTTTCAGCAACTCGATCAGTGCATCAGCGGATGCCGTGCCACGCCAGATGCGCGGGGCGATCTCACCAGAACGCTGTACATCAACAAACTGGCTGGCAATGGCCGCTTCATTGGCATTCTGACGCGTCATCGTCGACACGATAACGTACGCACCGAGATTAAAAAACAGGCTCCAGAACAAGGTATGTGATATCGGGTCCAGACTGCTCATTCCGAACAAACGCTGCGCCGCCAACCAGGAAATGCCGGCCGGCCCCTCGAGTAGAAACCCACTGTCAATCCATCCGGATTTAGCAAAGGACGGCAGCAATGCGGTATAGAGCCATACCGTGAACCCCAGGCCAAGCCCTGCAAAAGCCCCGAGACGGTTACCATCTTTCCAGTAAAGTCCTCCAAGCATGGCCGGTGCGAACTGCGCCACCGCCAGAAACGAAATGAGGCCAATCGAAACTAGCGCATAAGCCTCACCGGCACCCCGGTAATACAGATACCCCAGCAACAGCAGAAACACGATCGTGCTGCGCCGGATCAGCATAATCACCCCCGACAGATCCGTTCGCTTGGCAAAATCAAAGCGCCCGCGTAGCAGAATCGGCATCACCAGATCGTTAGACACCATCGTCGCCAGGGCAATGGTTTCTACAATCACCATACCGGTCGCCGCAGACAACCCGCCTAGAAAGGCGAGCAACGCCATGGTGGGATTGCCTTCACGCAAAGGCAATGTGAGCAACAGGGTGTCGGCCTCGAAAGGTTGACCGTCAAAGTGAATCAGGCCGGCCAGGGCAATCGGTAGTACAAAGATATTGATCAGCAGCAGATACAGGGGAAATAGCCACACTGCTCGGCGCATGTGGGTTTCATCTACATTTTCCACAACCGTAATCTGAAACTGCCGGGGCAGCAGCAGAATCGCCAGCCCAGACAGCAAGGTCAGTGCAAACCAGTTACCGAAGTTAATCGACTCAGGCTGTAAGAGATCGCGGATATGCGGAAGCGCTTCTGCCCGGCTGAAAAGATCCCCGAACCCGTCGTTCAGGCCCCAAACCACATAGACACCGACGGCAATAAAGGCAGCCAGCTTTAACAGGGACTCAAAGGCCACGGCCAGGACCATGCCCTCGTGGCGCTCAGTCACATCCAGATGCCGTGTCCCGAAGAGAATCGTGAACACGGCCAGAATGATGGCAATAATCGCGGTGGAATCGGGCATGAATGCTAGAGACTCTAGCGCATCCGGAATCAGGGCTTCCGGGTCATCCGGGAAAAGAATCTTGAGGCTGTAGGCAATCGCCTTGAGCTGCAGCGCGATATACGGAATGATGCCGATAACAGCAATCACCGTCACCAGACCAGCCAGCAGCTGGCTTTTGCCATATCGTGCGGCAATAAAGTCAGCAATCGATGTCAAACGCAACCGTTTGCTCACGCGGATCATCTTCAGGATGACCGTCGCAAACAGGAACATGATGGTCGGCCCCAGGTAGATAGTCAGAAAGCTGAAGCCGCCTGATGTCGCCCGGCCCACGCTACCGTAGAAGGTCCATGAGGTGCAGTACACGGCAATCGCCAGGGCATAAACCGTTGAGGTAATCACGGAACGCCCGGCATCCGCACGACGATCACCAAAACGCGCAACGGCAAACAGAGAGCCTAGATAGGCAAAGGTGGCAATCGCAACGAACCAGGTATCGATCATGACTCGGATGACTCCGACTGACGACGAAACACACTAGACTCTGCGGGCTCGGCGATGCGTCTAGCAATCAGGATCAGCAACAGCCACACACCGAACAGAACGACATACAACGTCGGCAAATCGCCAATGTGACCCCGATATAAAGAAAGCAGCGGGAAGTTGAAGACAATCAAGGCCAGACAGCCGGCAATACCCAGCTTTAACAGCGTCTTTTGCAGTGCCTTTGGCATGATGGCTCCTCACTAAAAAGAAAAGCCGGCGCAGTTACCCACGCCGGCTCCTCTGTCTTTACAACCTGAACGAGTGAACCACCCATCCGGCTTTGTCCGCTGATTCTGACGATCAGCTGTAACTCGGGCAATCCTAAGAGTCTGCCCGATGAAGAACCACCCTCCTCCGTAAAGCCAAGTCGTTCTTCACGCTGGCGCGCTCTGACTGAGCACGCCAGCACCCTGCTGACTGGATCAACCCTTGAGTTGTTCCAGAATGTGCGGGTTTTCAAGCGTCGAGGTATCCTGCGTGACTTCTTCGCCCTTAGCCAGCGAGCGGAGCAGACGACGCATGATCTTGCCGGAACGGGTCTTCGGCAGGTTGTCACCGAAGCGAATATCCTTCGGCTTGGCGATCGGACCGATCTCCTTACCCACGAAATCCGACAGTTCTTTGATGATTCTCTTAGCATCGTCGCCAGTCGGGCGTGCACCCTTCAGCACCACGAAAGCCACGATGGCTTCACCCGTCAGATCATCCGGACGACCCACGACAGCAGCTTCTGCAACCATCGGGTTAGCAACCAGCGCCGATTCGATTTCCATGGTACCCATGCGGTGACCCGACACGTTCAGCACGTCATCGATACGACCGGTAATGGTGAAGTAACCATTATTGGCATCACGGATGGCACCATCACCAGCCAGGTAGAGCTTGCCACCCAGATCTTCCGGGAAATACGACTTCTTGAAGCGATCCGGATCACCCCAGACCATACGAATCATCGACGGCCAAGGCTTCTTGACGACCAGGATACCGCCCTGGCCCCAAGGCACTTCGTTACCGGTTTCATCAACCACAGCAGCCTGGATACCAGGGAACGGCAGCGTACATGAGCCCGGCACCAGCGGCGTTGCACCCGGCATTGGCGTAATCATGTGACCACCGGTTTCGGTTTGCCAGAAGGTATCCACGATCGGGCAACGGCTGCCACCGACGTTCTCGTAGTACCACTCCCAAGCCGTCGGGTTAATCGGCTCGCCCACCGAACCCAACAGGCGCAGGCTCGACAGATCGTATTTCTTAGGATGCACAGCAGGATCGGTGTCCGAAGCCTTAACCAGCGAACGAATCGCCGTTGGCGCCGTGTAGAAGATGCTGACTTTGTGCTTCTGGATCATGTCCCAGAAACGACCGGCATTCGGGAATGTCGGGATACCTTCGAAGACGACTTCTGTACCACCGCAAGCCAATGGGCCATAGGTGATATAGGTGTGGCCGGTAACCCAGCCGATATCAGCCGTACACCAGAAAATGTCATCTTTCTTCAGATCGAAGGTGTAGAGCATGGTCAGCATGGCGTGCAGCAGGTAACCACCGGTTGAGTGCTGAACACCCTTCGGCTTACCCGTCGAACCCGAGGTATAAAGCAGGAACAGCGGATGTTCGGCTTCAACCCAGACCGGCTCACACTGATCCGACTGCTTGTCGACGACATCGCTTGCCCAGACGTCACGACCCGCGGTCATGTTGACGTCAGCACCGGTGCGCTTGAATACCAGAACCTTCTTACACTGCTCGCAACCACCCATCCCAAAGGCTTCATCAGCAATCGCCTTCAGCGGCAGCGATTTGCCACCACGGAACTGACCGTCACTGGTGATCAGCACCTTCGCACCGGCATCTTCGATACGGTCGCGGAGCGACTGGGCCGAGAAACCACCGAACACGATCGAGTGGGTTGCGCCGATACGGGCACAGGCCTGCATCGATGCAATACCGTCAATGGTCATCGGCATATAAATAATGACGCGATCACCCTTTTCAACGCCAAGTTCCTTCAGCGCATTGGCAATCTTGGAAACGCGAGCCAACAACTCTTTATAGGTCACCTTGGTGACCTGGCCGTCGTCGGCTTCAAAAATCAGTGCAGTTTTATCACCCAGACCACGCTCGACTTGGCGATCCAGACAGTTATAGGAGGCATTCAGCTTGCCATCAACAAACCAGCCGTAGGTCGGCGCCTTCGACTCGTCGAGAGTTTTGGTAAACGGGGTCTGCCAGCTCAGCAGTTCCTTGGCACGCTTGGCCCAGAAACCTTCATAATCCTGTTCGGCTTCGGCACAAAGGGCCTTGTATCCATCCATGCCCGATACAGCTGCATTCTTTACGAAGTCCGGGGACGGTTGGTAGACCTTTGCGGATTCATTCGACATGTTGCATCTCCTCGCTATTGTTAGATGTTGCCTGGTTTTTTCCGTGAGCTTTAAACTAACGGGCCGGCATCTGGACACCGTGGACTGAAATCAAACCACGTGCCGTACGCTGGGTACGGGATCATTTAAAGACCACAGCCTTACACACTGCTTACATAGAAACCCTGAATCCATGCGGGTTTGATGCCGCATCGCACCATTTTTTGATCCATATCAATCCGTGCGAAACCATGCCGATTTCATTACAATTCCAAAACTACCGTTATACGGCCTACACACCCATCACCAGACGTCCGGGAAACCACCATGACCGCCATCAAGCAAGAAGACTTCATCCAGTCCATCGCAGACGCCTTTCAATACATCAGCTACTACCACCCGCTCGACTACATCAAAGCCCTGGGCGAAGCTTACAAGCGTGAAGAAAGCCCGGCCGCCAAAGATGCCATCGCCCAGATCCTGACCAATTCGCGCATGGCCGCCGAAGGTCACCGCCCGATCTGCCAGGACACCGGCATTGCCGTGGTCTTCCTCAAGGTCGGCCAGAACCTGAAATGGGACGCCACGATGAGTGTCCAGGAAATGGTCAACGAAGGCGTTCGTCGCGCCTACCTGAACCCGGACAACAGGCTGCGCGCTTCCGTGCTTCTGGACCCGGCCGGCGCCCGCAAAAACTCCAAAGACAATACCCCGGCTGTGGTGCACTACGAAATCGTCGAAGGCGACGAGCTGGAAGTGATTTGTGCCGCCAAGGGCGGCGGTTCCGAGAACAAGACCAAGTTCTATGCCCTCAACCCATCGGACTCGATCGTGGATTGGGTTCTGAAGACCGTACCGACCATGGGCGCTGGCTGGTGCCCGCCCGGCATCCTCGGCATCGGTATTGGCGGCACCCCGGAAAAAGCCATGCTGTTGGCCAAAGAATCGCTGATGGCACCGTGTGACATCCACGAACTCCAAGCCAAAGCGGCTGAAGGCCACACCCTCACCCGCGTTGAAGAGCTTCGTCTGGAACTGTATGAAAAGGTTAACGCGCTCGGCATTGGCGCCCAAGGCCTGGGCGGTCTGACCACGGTACTCGACGTCAAGATCCTCGACTACCCAACGCACGCCGCCTCGCTGCCGGTTGCCATGATCCCGAACTGTGCCGCAACCCGCCACGTGCACTTCCATCTGGACGGCTCGGGCCCGGCACACCTGCCAACGCCTAAGGTTGAAGATTGGCCAGACGTCACCTGGGCGCCGGATGTAAAGAAAGCCAAGCGCGTCAACCTTGATACGCTGACTAAAGAAGAAGTGGCTTCGTGGCAACCCGGCGACATCCTGCTGCTCAACGGCAAGATGCTCACCGGTCGTGACGCTGCTCACAAACGCATCCAGGACATGCTGGCCCGTGGCGAGAAGCTGCCGGTCGACTTCACCAACCGAGTGATTTACTACGTTGGCCCGGTTGATCCGGTACGCGATGAAGTGGTTGGACCTGCAGGCCCAACAACGGCTACCCGCATGGACAAGTTCACCCGCATGATGCTGGAAAAAACCGGCCTCATCTCTATGGTGGGCAAGGCCGAACGTGGCCCCGTCGCCATTGAAGCCATCCGTGACAACAAGGCCGCTTATCTCATGGCCGTTGGTGGTGCTGCATACCTCGTCTCCAAAGCCATCAAAGAAGCCAAAGTCGTCGGCTTTGCCGATCTGGGCATGGAAGCCATCTACGAGTTCACTGTCGAAGATATGCCAGTGACCGTAGCGGTTGATTCGTCGGGTACTTCGGTACACGAAACCGGCCCGAAAGAATGGCAAGTCAAGATCGGTAAAATTCCAGTTAAGTCTTAATCTGTATTAGCAGGAACGTGCCCGAGTGCTGATTAGTCCTCCCCCCGTGATCGGCGTCTTTGACTCCGGTCTGGGTGGGTTATCGGTGCTCGGCGCACTCGCCGAAATTTGTCCGGCGGCAGATCTGATTTACGCCGCCGACACGGCGCATGTGCCTTATGGCAATAAAACCCCCGAACAAATTCGTGCACGCGTGCTGGCCATGGGCCAGGCCCTCATTAATGAAGGCTGCACCACGCTGGTCGTTGCCTGCAATACCGCGACCGCCGAAGCCATTGAGGCCCTACGCGCTGCACATCCGAACATTCCGGTTGTTGGGGTTGAACCCGGTATCAAACCGGCAGCACTCCATACCCAAAGCGGCAAAATTGCCGTTCTCGCCACCGCTGCAACGGCCAAAAGCCAGCGCTTGGCGCAACTCATTGCCCGCCATGCCCCGCATAAGACCGTGTACATCATCCCCTGTCACGGCTGGGCGACCGAAGTCGAAGCACTTAACCTTAACGCACCCGCCATCATTGAAGATATCGAGCAGCATCTACTGCCGCTCATCGATCAAGGGGTAGACCAAGTCGTACTCGGCTGCACCCACTATGACTTTCTTGCACCCACCATCAGCCAGCTGGTGGGTGACAACGTGCAACTCGTCGGCGTTGCCGAGGCGGTAGCTCGGCAGGCCTGCAAAGTTTCCAATGCAGAAACCCTAAATGGCAAGGGCACTATCAAACTCATGTCCACCATGAATCCGGTATGCCTGCCTCATGCCTTGTCAGCGCTCGGTCTTGAGCTATTGCTTGAACGAACCACAACACCTCCCCAGCCTCTCACCGCCGATTGATTGCTTCTAAAATGCAAACGGCCTGTCCGCAGACAGGCCGTTTTATTTGCAGCGACGACTGATTAGCCAGCCGAAACCATCTTCTTAATGTTTTCGATGGTCGACGGATCATCGATGGTGGTCAGATCGCCTGGATCGCGGCCTTCGGCCAGCGCTTGTAGCGAACGACGCAGCATCTTGCCCGAACGGGTCTTTGGCAGTGCCGTCACGAAGTAGACGCGGCCTGGGCGTGCGATGGCACCCAGAATGCCATCCACAGTGCCCATGACTTCCTTCTCCATGGCCTTAACTTTTTCAGGGGTATCGACCACGCCCGCATCCTTAACCACGGCAAAGGCGATCGGTACCTGACCCTTGAGCTTGTCTTCGACACCCACCACAGCCACTTCGGCAATGGCCTTATGGTTCTGGACTGCTTCTTCGATTTCGCGGGTGCCCAGACGGTGGCCGGCAACGTTGATCACGTCATCGGTACGACCCAGGATGGTGAAGTAGCCGTTTTCGTCTTTAATCGCCCAGTCATACGACGAGTAGACCAGCGGCTCTTTGAAGAGGCTGAAGTAGGTGCTGACGAAGCGCTCGTCCTGACCCCACACCGTCGACAGACAGCCTGGTGGCATCGGTGGCACAACAGCCGCAATACCCTTCTCGTTCGGACCACACTCAGTACCATCTTCACGGAAGATACGCAGGTCATAGCCATAGACTGGGAACGACGGCGAACCGTATTTGATCGGGGTCTTTTCAACACCCGGTACGGCCGAAATCATTGGCCAACCGGTTTCAGTCTGCCAGTAGTTATCAATGACCGGCTTGTTCAGTTCTGACATGAACCATTCGTGCGTTGGTTCATCCAGCGGTTCACCGGCCATGTAGATGTGCTTCAGGCTGGAGAGGTCGTGCTTCTTCATGTAAGCAGGATCCTGCTTCTTCAGAACACGAGCCGCCGTAGGTGCCGAGAACATCACGTTGACTTTGTATTTTTCAACAATTTCCCACCAGATGGCTGGATCTGGACGCAGCGGCGTACCTTCGTATACCACCGTCGCCATACCGCCAATCAGCGGGCCGTAGACGATGTACGAGTGACCCACGACCCAGCCGATGTCCGAGGTCGAGAAGAAGGTTTCACCCTTGCCACCCTGGTAAATGTGCTTCATGGAAGCAGCCAGCGCCACCAGATAGCCACCGGTATCACGCTGCACGCCTTTCGGCTTGCCGGTGGTACCCGAGGTATACAGAATGTACGATGGATGCGATGACTCAACCCAGACACAAGGAACCTGAGCATCCATATGCTGGGCACGCAGCGTTGCGTAATCCACATCACGGCCATCAACACGTGGGAAGCCTTTATCTAGGCCACGGTCAACGATAATGACCTTAGCGGGTGGGAACTCGGCCAGGCTCAACGATTCGTCCACCAGGTGCTTGTACGGCACCGGCTTACCGTTACGCATGCCAGCATCGGCCGTGACCATGACCTTTGGCTTAGCATCATCAATACGAGTCGCTAGCGAACCAGCGGCAAAACCGCCGAACACGACCGAGTGAATGGCACCGATGCGCACCGTCGCCAGCATGGCGAAAATAGCTTCCGGAATCATCGGCATGTAAATCAGAACACGGTCACCTTCTTTTACATCCTGGCTCTGCAGAATGGCGGCCATACGCTCTACTTCGCGCTGTAGTTCGGCCCAAGTATATAAACGCTCTTCGTTAGTTTCAGTCGAGATGTAGATCAGTGCGCGATCATTAGGGCGCTCGGCTGCATGGCGATCCACTGCGTTGTAGCAGAGGTTGGTCTTGCCGTTCACGAACCATTTAACAAATGGCGGGCGCGAAAAATCACAAACTTGGGTAAAGGGTTCCTTCCACTCGACCAACTGTGCCTGCTCGGCCCAGAAATCGTCGCGGTTTTCGATGGAACGCTTATGGAAATCCTGATACTTGCCCATAGTGACTAGCCTCCTCTGGCTTACTTGTCATGATGCAGTAACGACTGCATCTGTTTTTATGATAAAAACTTCCTATCGCATCCTGAATGGTGTCAGGCTGTTCGTCACCGCCAAAGACAACTGGCGATGGTTTTTCAGATCAGACGCCATAATTACGCCTGTACCCTTACACCAAGCTGACCATTAGACTGCCATGACCCAATCAACGCATCAAGCCCCCATTTCCCAGAGCCGCATTGCTGCGGTTGCACAACTTGGCCAGCAAATCTGGCTTGACACGCTATCCCGCCAATTGATTGAAAGCGGCACACTGGCTAACTGGATTAATAACGATGCAGTGGCTGGCCTCACCTCTAACCCGGCCATCTTTCATCAGGCGCTGAGCAAAGATGCTGCCTATCAACCGGCCATTACCGCCGCGCGTGCCAATGAAACTAACCCGGAAATCCGTTTCGAATTCGTTGTTTTGCCGGATATTCAGGCCGCGTGCGACCTATTTTTGCCGCTCTGGCAGAAAACCGGTGGCGAACAGGGCTATGTCAGTTTCGAGGTATCCCCTACCCTTGCTCATGATGCAGCCGGCACAACGGCTGCCGCAGTACGTTTGTGGGAAACGATCAATCGCCCCAATGCCATGATCAAAATCCCGGCTACATCAGCTGGTTGCGAGGCCATCACCGAAGTGATCGCCCAGGGCATTAACGTCAACGTAACGCTGATTTTTTCACTGGAGCAGCTAGAGGCTGTTCAGGCCGCACACGAAGCTGGCTTACGCCGCTGGGTCGCCCATTGTCAGCAACAAGGCACACCAGAACGCATCGGGGATGTGGCCTCGGTAGCCAGTTTCTTTGTCAGCCGCACGGACAACACGCTTGATTCGAAACTGCCAGAAAGCCTGCAAGGCAAAACAGCCATCGCCCTCTGTAAAACAGCCTACGCGCAATGGTTAGAAACCCAGTCTGGCGCACAGGCTGATTTACAGGCGCTCGGCGCCAAACCCCAGTGGCTGCTCTGGGCCTCAACCTCCGTCAAGAACCCGGCCTATCGGGATACCCTCTACGTAGAAGCACTCATTGGCCCGCATACGGTCAACACCGTGCCTGATGCCACGCTTGTCGCTTTTCGCGACCACGGCATTGCCACTCAGTCTCTGGATCTGGATGTTGCCGCAGCGCAGGAACAGCTCATTGCCATTCAGGGCCTAGGCATCGATCTGGAACAAGTTGGACAAGAACTGCAAACGGCTGGCCTAGCCCAGTTCGAAAAAGCCTATGCCGATTTGCTGACGCTGGTTTAAACCTTGCGTTTAGCTTCGCGCCAGACTTTACAAAATCGGCGGCAAGCCGTGGCGCTGCCGCGCACGATTGCAGGCATCATCCACAATACCCAGCGCAGCCCAGGGATTAAACTCGTGGCAAGGGGATGGCCTATCCGCGTAAATAGTGCAGCCCACCCGCTGGCCAATTTCTCCGGTCAAAGCCACGCAACGCGGGGATGCTTCATCGGTACCTTTCATCCGCATCAGCTTGGGCGTAAGCACGATAGCCATCTCAGCAGGAACACCCGTGCTCTGCGCAGTCTTGGCCAGTTCGGCGGGATGAAAGTCGACCCGATACGCGGCACAGCAAGCGCCACAACGTTCGCACACAGAAAGCCCTGACGTGGCAGCCGGTTCAGTCATAGCGTCCCGCCCCCGATTGGTACTGGACACCAATGTGGTGATGGATCTGTTTCATTTTCAGGCACCGCCATTGGCCGCGTTGGCTCAAGCGATTCACCATGACCAGGTGATCTGCCTGGCCAACGACCGCACGTTGGCCGAACTGGAAAGGGTCACGGGGTACCCCCAGTTTCGCCTCGATGACGCCGGCCGAAACAATCTTGTTCAACGCTACCGGACTCATCTGACGATTGTAGCGGTAGCACCGAGCGATGCCGGTCTGCCGCCGCTGCCCAAATGCCGGGATCCGGATGACCAGATGTTTCTGGAGCTGGCGCAATACGCCAAAGCCGATCTGCTGATCAGCCGGGATAATCTGGTATTGAAGCTGGCGCGGGCGCGTCAACGCCCCTGTGCCTTTGCCATCCTGCCGCCCGATGCTGCCCTGATTCATTTGTTTGGCAACAATGGTTCAGGCAACACGCCGACGGAAAACTAATTTAGTGTCAGTCGAGGCGGCCGGTACAAAACCGTAACCCTCTGCATCGAATTTTTGCAGATCTGCAGGGGTTTTCCAGGCGCCTTCGGCAGCAGCGCGTACAAACAAACCCCGTGCACGCTTGGCATAAAAACTGATGATCTTGAACTTACCGTCCTTGAAGTCTTCAAACACACAATCAATCACGGGCACCCCCGCTTTTTCAACGGCTTTACGATCCACTGATTTGAAATACTCATCAGAGGCCGTGTTGATCAGCGGGCCACCGGCCGCCTTGAGATCAGCCACCACCGTTGCTGTATTGCTTTCGCGCCACCAGGCATAAAGATCTTTACCCGCAGGGTTTGCCAGCTTGGTGCCCATCTCCAACCGATAGGGGCGCATCAGATCCAGTGGACGCAACACCCCATAAAGTCCTGACAGCACACGCACATGATCCTGCACGTAGCTTAGCTGCTTCTTATTTAGAGAAGGTGCATCCAGCCCTTCATAGACATCCCCGTTAAAAGCCAGAATGGCCTGCTTTGCCTCTGGTTGTTCATGCTTGGGCGACCAATCAGCGTAACGCGTCACGTTGAGCACAGAAAGCTTATCGCTCAGCGACATCAGCTCCGCAATCTGGGCAGGCGACTGTTTCCGCAAAATATCGATCAACGGCGCCGATTTATCCAGAAAACGGGGCTGGGTATGGGGCACACCCGGAGGTGCCGATTCAAAATCCAGGGATTTGGCGGGCGAAAGTACAAACAGCATGAGCAGCTTCCAGTCATCAGATGGGAGAAATTATGGCATCAAACCTAGGAGCCATACGTATTCACCCTGTAAGCATCCGACCCTGGCCCGTACAGTCCCGTTCAGGCTTGCTAAAATAGGCGGATGAAAAGACCTCCCTACGGCTCGCGCCCCCGTTTGTCCCGTGAAATGGCCCAACTCAACTGGTTGGCCACCGGGCTTGCCCAGGCAGGCAGCCGGGTCGAGCGAACCCACTGGCACAGCCGCCTACAGACACTGGTCGAACAACTGCTGGCCAATGGCGACGATGAATCGCTCAATACCGTACTGAACCGCCTGTCGGAAAGCGAAGCCCTGGCGCACGATGCGCTGATGGACACCATTGAATCGGCGGTGGAGTCGACGGTCATGCCAATCAATGGTCAACCGCATGATGTCCTGCTCATTGCCTGCCCGCTACTGGCCTGGTCCCGCTACACCATTCCGGCGCCCATACTCAACACCAAAGATCAGCAAGCATTGATCGAAGCACTCAAAGCCACCGTACTGACCCGGCACGCCCATGTGGCCCTGCTCGGCATGCTGGCCGGCCCGGATCAGATTCCACGAGAATTTACCCAGCTGGCCCAGCTCACACGTCATCTGGCGGATTCCCTGGTCTCGGGCAAACCGGCTGCGCTGCATGCCCAGGCCAGTGAAGAGACTAACCGTTTTCTCTCCGACACCCGCTATCTGATTGCCGTCATCTCGGTACCGCGTGGCGAAGCGATTTTTCGCTGGCAAGAGCCGCGTGCGGCCAATAGCACCATCCAGTTCAACGAACGCAGCGAAATTGCTGCAGCCTGGTCGGCCCTGGCCATGAAAACGCTGGAGCCGCTGCTAGCCGGCTGCCGGTTACAGATTCTGCTGCCCGACGCCTTCCATGCCGCCTGTATGGCCGCCGACCGGGAATCCCGTCCGCATTCGGTTGAAGCCTGTGTCCGCTTTCTGGCAGAAGCCATCAATCTTTCCCCGGAAAAACAACGGGCCGTCATCGGGCCATTCCACGCGCAGCGCCTCGAAGAATTCCGCATCGGCATTGGCCCACGTAATGAAGACACGCTTTATCATGGCGTGGTCTGGCCGCTGCTCGGCGTCGAAGACGAACAGGTCGATATGGCCGCCGAAATCGAACAGGTGTTACGCCAACTGGGTGTGACAGATATCGTGAGTCACGAGCATCGCTTCCCGATGGAGTATTGCGATGACTGCGGTTCCCCAATGTATGCCAACGCCGACGGCGAGCTGGCGCACCTGGAAATGCCGGAAACCGTGGCCGCCCAGCCGAGCACCCTACACTGACATGACGCGTAATGACGATTGGCTGCAGCGAAGCCTGACAGCCGTCTGGCACCCCTGCACACAGATGAAGCACCATCCGGCGCTGCCGCTGGTGCCGGTGGCCCGTGCCCAGGGTGTCTGGCTGGAAGACTTTGAAGGCAAGCGTTATCTCGATGCAATTAGCTCCTGGTGGGTCAATCTGTTTGGCCATGGCCACCCGCAGATCAACGCGGCCATCACGGATCAGCTCAGTCAGCTCGAACATGTGATGCTAGCCGGCTTTACCCACCGTCCGGCCGTCGAACTGGCCGAACGCCTGTCTGCCAGAACAGATGGCGCTCTCGGCCATGCCTTCTTTGCCTCTGATGGTGCCAGTGCCACGGAAATTGCCCTCAAGATGTCGATGCACACCTGGCAGAATCAGGGGCTTAAAGACAAACGGGAATTCATCTGTCTGCAAGGCAGCTACCACGGCGAAACAATCGGCGCGCTGTCGGTGACCGACATCGCGCTCTTCCGTGAGGCCTATGCACCGCTGATCCGCAGCGAGCATGTGCATCTGGCCCCCGCGCCTGATGCACGTCTGGCCCAGTCCGGCGAGACGGCTGAGAATGTGGCAAACCGCGCTGCAGATGCGCTGGAACAGCTCTTTATCGCCCGCAACGGCCACATCGCCGCCATCATTCTGGAACCACTCATCCAGTGCGCCACCGGTATGGCCATGTATCACCCGCAATACCTCAAACGGGTACGCGCGCTGTGCGACACCTACCAGGCGCATCTGATCTGCGACGAAATTGCCGTTGGCTTCGGTCGCACGGGCAGCTTCTTCGCGCACGAGCAAGCCGGTATCCGTCCGGATCTGCTCTGCCTGTCCAAAGGCATTACCGGCGGCTATCTACCACTCTCGGTGGTGCTCAGCACCGATGCCATTTATCAGGCTTTCTGGGATGACGAAACCCGTCGCGGTTTTCTGCACTCGCATTCCTACACGGGCAACCCGCTGGCTTGCCGCGCAGCCCTGGCGACGCTGGATCTCTTCGACAGCCAGAACGTTCTGGAAAACAACCGCCAGCTCAGCGCCCTCATCACGGCCCAACTACAGCCGCTGGCCACCCACCCGATGGTTCGTCACTTCCGCAACACCGGCATGATCTGGGCCATGGATGTGCAGACCGATCAACCGGACTTCAGCCGCCGCTACTTCAGCGAAGCCATGGCACGGGGTGTACTGCTGCGCCCGATCGGCAACACGATCTACCTGATGCCACCGTACGTCATCACGGAACAAGACGCGGCATGGCTGGCGCAACAGATGCTGGCCGCCCTCAACGCCACACTGGGTGCACCATGAGACCCGAGGACATTGCCGCAGCACTTGCCAAACTTGAATTAGAGTCGCTCAAACGCGAACGTAAAACACCCGATAACGCATGCGGCCCACTCATGCAGTTGCAGGGCCGGTCGCTGGTGGCCTTTGCCAGTAACGATTACCTGGGCCTGGCCAATGAGGATGCCCTCAAACACGCCGCCAAAGCGGCCATAGACCAATGGGGCGTCGGTGCTGGCGCCTCACAACTGGTCAGTGGCCGACTCGGGATTTTTGCTGCGCTGGAAGCCGCGTGCGCTGCCTTTGCCCAACGCGATGCCGCCGTGTTCTTTCCTGCCGGCTTTCTGGCGAACCTGGGTGTACTCACCGCACTGGCGGATCGGCATGACGTGATCTTTGCCGACCGCGTCAACCATGCCTCGCTGATCGATGGGGCCCTGCTGTCACGGGCACAGCATGTACGATACCGGCATGCCAATACCCACGACCTGGCACAGAAGCTGGCGAATACGCCTGTCGCCGAAGGTGCCGCTCGGCTCATCGTCACCGACAGCGTCTTCAGTATGGATGGCGACGAAGCCCCCCTGCAGGCGCTGCTTGATCTGGCCGTACAATACGACGCTTGGCTGGTCGTGGATGATGCCCACGGACTCGGTGTACTCGGACCCAACGGCCGAGGCAGCATTGCCGATGCCGGCTTACCCCCCCATCCGAACCTGATCATGATCGGCACCTTGGGCAAAGCGGCCGGCGTTTCCGGTGCTTTCGTCGCCGGCAGCCGGGACCTGGTCGAGTGGCTTATTCAGCGCGCCCGCAGTTATATCTACACCACGGGCCCCAGCCCGATGATCGCCGGGGCCCTTCTGGCCTCACTGGAGCGCATCCTCCACGGCGACGATCTGCGCACCCGTCTTCAGGAACACATCCGCCGTTTCCGTGACGGCATCGCCGCGCTGCAATTACCCTACGCGCTGCTACCCTCCCGCACGGGCATCCAGGCGCTGGTGATTGGCGATAACGCTGAAACGCTGCGCATCTCGGAACACCTTCTGAAACAGGGCTACTGGGTGCCCGCCATCCGACCACCGACAGTACCGGTCGGTGCCGCCCGCCTCAGAGTTTCGCTGTCCGCAGCACACACGCCGGATCAGATTGACGGTCTGATCACAGCGATTGGTGCCACCCAGGCATGACCCGCGTAGCGTCGTCCACTCACCCGCCGTCCGCAAGCCTGCCACCGGTACTGCTGCATGGCTGGGGTTTTACGCCCCAGGTCTGGCGACCGCTGATGACCGCACTCGGCGATGCACCGCCAGTGCTCGCACCAGCCCTGCCGTTTACAGGCCAACTGGCAGTGGATCTGGATCAGTTAGCCGCCAGTCTGCCTGAACGCGTGCATCTGGCCGGCTGGTCGCTGGGTGGCGAAATCGCGCTCGCCTACGCCCGACAATTTCCGGCACGGGTTGCCTCGCTGACGCTGATTGCCAGCACCCCGTGCTTCATCCAGAAAACTGATTGGCCGGCTGCGCAACCGGCATCCCTGCTTGACGATTTCTCACAACGGCTGGCCGATAACCCTGCCGCGCTACTCAAGCGTTTTTCCATGCTCATCCGTCATGGCGACAGTGAGGCTGCTAAAAATCGTGCCCTGGCCGACACACTACACGCAGCAGCCGAGACCGATACCACAAGACTGCAGCATGGCCTTTCCCTGCTTGGCAGCCTGGATCTGCGCGACCTCACGATGGAAGCCTTTGCCGTTCCGCTACAACTGATCCATGGTGAAGCCGATGCGGTGATTCCGCTGGATGCGGCCATCGCCCTGCAATCATCGATGGCGGCCATACTGCATGTCCTACCAGATGCCAGCCACGCATTGCCCCAGACGCACGCTACCGTGCTGGCGCAACACTTGCAGACCTTCTGGCAGGCCTCGCAATGAACCGAACTCACAACGCTGTACGCCAGAGCTTCAATCGCGCAGCCGCCTCCTATGCCGCTACCGCGACACTGCAACAGACGGTTGCTGACGGCGTGATCGCACAAGTACACCAACATCTGCCCAGCGATTTTGCCAGCCATCTACTGGATGCCGGCTGCGGTACCGGTTACTGTACCCGGCAGTTGCAATCCCATTATCCGAATGCACTCGTCGTCGGACTGGATTTTGCCGAGCACATGCTGCGGCAACTCCCACCGCCCATGCAACCACAAAGCCTGCAAGCCGATATTCAGCAGCTGCCATTGGCGGATGCTTCGATCGATTATTACGTCTCCAGTCTGGCCTGGCAGTGGTGCAAGCTGCTCCCGGCGGCACAGGAAGTCTGCCGTGTGCTTCGCCCCGACGGGCAACTCACAGTCGCGACGCTGACCTCAGGCACGTTTCACGAGTTGGCAACCTGTCTGCAGCAGGTTGGTCTGCCGGCACAGGCACACATCCTGCCATTCGTGATGCCACAGGATCTGGAAGCTGTATTCCATCAGGCAGGTCTGACTATTCGCGCAGTCCAACAAGAAACCATCACCACCTGGCATACGGATTTCCGTTCCCTACGCCATTCCATTCGCGGTGTGGGTGCCAATCATCTGCCAGGTGGCAACATGGCACCGCTCACCCGCGCTATGCGTGCTGCATTGCTCGACGCTTTTGAAGCCCTGCGTACCCCGAAGGGTTTGCCCCTCAGTTATAACATCCTGATCATCGACGCACACAAAAAGGCTTGCGCTTCATGACTCCGGCGTATTTCATCACCGGCACCGATACGGAAATCGGCAAAACCCATGCTACCTGCGCCCTGCTCGCGGCCGCCGATACCCAGGGCTTGCGCGCCGCTGCGCTCAAACCGGTGGCAGCCGGTATTGATGCCGATGGCCGTAACGACGATGTGGTGCGCCTCATGCAGGCCGCCAATGTGGCGTTGCCCGAACGCACGGTAAATCCCTGGTTATTGAGAGAACCACTCTCACCCCATATTGCTGCACGGCATGCCGGTGTGGAAATCACGGCCGCGGCGATCATCGAGACCTTTCACCTGGCAGGTGAACGTACTGACCTGCTGCTGGTTGAAGGCGTTGGCGGCCTCTATGCGCCGCTTTCAGAGACGCTGACCCAACCGGACCTGATCCGTCAGCTGGATATCCCGGTCATTCTCGTCATCGGCCTGCGCCTGGGCTGCCTCAATCATGCCCTGCTCACCGCCGCTGCCATCGCACAGGAAGGCCTGCAGTTTGCCGGATGGATCGGCAACCGGGTCGACCCCAGCTTTCAAGCGGCTGCAGAAAACATCCAGACACTGACCCAGCGGCTCAACGCCCCCTGCCTGGGCATTCTGCCCTACGATCCGAAGGCCAATGCCAGCGCGCTTGCCTCCCACCTCTCCCTGCCGCAATAATGCCGACATGAAAATACTTTTCGACCTATTACCCATCGTCCTGTTCTTTGCCGCTTTCAAGCTGGCTGATATCTATGTGGCCACCGCCGTCGCGATTGTCGCCACAGCAGCCATGATCGGCTGGACCTGGCTTAAAACCCGCAAGGTGGATCCTATGCAGTGGGTCAGCCTCGGTCTGATTGTCGTTTTTGGCGGTGCCACCATCTGGCTGCGTGATGAAACCTTCATCAAGTGGAAACCGACCATTCTGTACTGGCTGTTCGCGGTGGTCTTTCTGGTTTCCAACCAGTTCATGAACAAGAATCTGGTCAAAGCCATGATGGGTCAGCAAATTGAGCTGCCGAATGCGCTCTGGCAACGTTTGAATATCGCCTGGATCCTCTTTTTCAGTGCCATGGGCACACTCAACCTGGTGGTGGCCTATCAGTTTGATACGGACACCTGGGTCAGCTTCAAACTCTTCGGCGGCATGGGGCTCATGCTGCTCTTCGTACTGGCACAAGGCGTCTATATGTCCAGACATCTCCCCAAGGAAGGAAACTAAGCATGCTTTATCTGATCGTTGGCGAAGATACGCCGAACTCGCTGGAAAAGCGCCTAGCTGTGCGCCCGGAACACGTCGCACGTCTGCAGACACTACAGGCTGAAGGCCGTCTGGTACTGGCCGGCCCGTTCCCGGCTGTCGATTCGCCGGACCCCGGCCCCGCGGGTTTCACCGGCAGTGCCATCGTTGCTGAATTTGCCAGCCTGGCCGATGCCAAAGCCTGGGCCGATGCCGATCCTTACGTGGCAGCCGGCGTCTACGGCAATGTGGTGGTTCGGCCATTCAAGAAAGTGCTACCCGCCTGACGCTGATCGACACCACCGATCAGAAATGCACAAAAAGACTAGCCAAGAAGATGGCCAGCCTTTATGCTGATAATTGATCGAACTGGCGTTGCCCGTGGGGGCAATGCGTTCTGACACACTGGAATAGAACATGACTTTCAAAGCTTTGCGCACGACCACCCTGGTTTCCACCCTTGCCGCTGCCGCCATCCTGTCGGTTAGTCCGGCCATCGCTGCACCGGCGGCTGTTGCCACCGTCAACGGTACCGCCATTCCGCAATCGCTGGCCAACCTGCTGGTCGCCGAGCGTGTCGGCCAGGGCGCGAAAGACACCCCGGAACTGCGTAACGCCGTCCGCGAAGAACTGATTCAGCGCGAACTGATTCTGCAGGATGCCAAAAAAGCCGGCATGGGCAACAAGGCCGATGTCCAGGCTGCCATGAAGCTGGCCGAACAGAATGTGATGATTCGCGCCTACATGGCCGACTTTGCCCAGAAGCACCCGGTATCGGATGAGCAACTGAAGCAGGCATACAATCAGATCAATGCGGGTCTGGGGAAGGAAGAATTTAAGACTCGCCATATTCTGGTCTCGAGTGAAGCTCAGGCGAAAGACGTGATCAGCAAGCTCAACTCGGGCGACAGCTTCGACAGCCTCGCCAAGAAGAACTCGATCGACCCCGGTTCGAAAGACAACGGCGGAGATCTGGGCTGGGCCTCACCCACCAATTTCGTCAAACCCTTTGGCGATGCCATGGTGAAGGTTGGCAAAGGTAAGTACACCACTGAACCGGTCAAAACTGATTTTGGCTGGCACGTCATTCTGGTTGAAGATCGTCGCCCACTGACCCCACCACCATTTGACCAGGTGAAGGGCCAACTGGCTCAAGCAATTCAGGAACAAGAGTTCCAGCAACAAATCGCCAAGCAACGCCAGAGCGCCAAGATTCAGTAGTCCACCCTGAACAACCCCTGAAAGCCTTATGCAGAGCGGTGTTGCCTGTTAAAACCGGTGTCAGAAACTGCAAGAAATGAGATAATTTCGTATCGAAATCTTGCAAATTCTGCCGGGGATTTAT
>NZ_JBIJFP010000014.1:0-46335 GCF_057744235.1 Fluviibacter sp.
AGTTCGCCAGTAAAGATGTGAGTAATGCTTCAGGTACGTCGTGTTTCTTGCTGCTCATGGTGCCTCCGGTCAATACGGCAGTTTCCTGCCAAATGACCGTTTACACAAAATTCAGGACACCCTCCCCCCTCGTATGAAGAGGATCAGGCAATGCAACGTATGTTTAGTGAGATGGAAGAGCAGGGGCGGCGGTTACCTAAAATCTGAGGGCGGCCTGAGATTTAATGCTTACGGTATTCGGTGACTCTGACGTAGAGACTGGGATTTAGGTGCCTTCTACAATTCTTAAGATAGATTGACGGTGTTCATCATGGTAGCGAGCCAGCTCCATAAGCGTATTCAGATTGAGCTTGTTTTTTAAGAAGGTGCGGTACATCTTCACCGTTCTAAGAGATAGGCCCAGCATTTGAGCAACCTCGTTTTGTTGATGCCCTTGGCCGAGCAACAATAAGACTTGCGCCTCTCTCTGGCTGATCGGAATGTCAATAATTTTTTCATTGCCAATCCCTCGGCTAGTGACTTCACTATTTGCATGGGTGGAATCGAATAAGCTAGCAAGCTTATCGCTGACTTGATTTGCAGTGAACGGCTTAAGCATGAAATCTATAGCCCCACCATGCCATGCATCGATAATGTCCGCCTGATGGGCATTGCCACTCATGAAGATAATGGGAAACGCCACATTCATCAGCTTAAGGTTGGTTTGTAGTTCAACCCCTGTCATCCCCGGCATCTGGAAATCCAGGAGAATGCAGGAGGGGATCCCGTCTTCAAATTCAAAGTCATTGAATGCGCTTAAAAATGATTCGGCAGAATCAAAAGTGCGCACGAGATAGTCGCGGGATAGCCAGTCCTGCAATCCCTCACGAATATCTGACTCGTCGTCGACGATAATGACTCTAGCGTTCTTCATGAATGGATGATGCCTTCTCGCGCCAGGGGGATTTTAATTTCAAAAATGGCGCCGCCATAGATGCCATTGGAGGCGGTAATGCCACCCTGGTGTTTGTCCAGAATGGTTTTGCTTAGCCATAAGCCAACCCCTAACCCCTCTTTTTTTGTCGTGTTATAAAGATCGAATAGGGTAGGCAAAAGTGCAGGATTGATACCGGTCCCGCTATCCTCGATCGATAGTTTTGCGAATTCTGTGTCCTGGGAAATGGCTAATCTAATTTCTTTAAGAGTTGATTCGGATTCAGTGATTGAGTCAGTAGCATTGTTGAAGAGATTAATTAAGACCTGCTGAAGTTGGATCTTGTCTCCATAAACAACCGGATTTGATGAGATTGACTTTAGCAATGCAATCCTTTTGGCTTTCAGGGTTGGCTCAATGATTTCAAGAATTTCATGGGTGATCTGCTGTAGGTTTATGGGGTGAAATTCGTCATTACGTGACGTAAAGAGCTGACGTAGATTATTTACAAGATCAGATAATTTACCCAGTTGATCAGAGATTTTATTGAGTGGTATGACAAAGCTTGGGTTTTGGCCTGACTCCAAGAGGTTTCTCTTAACAGTCTCTGTTTGCAGAGCGATGCCTGTAAGCGGCTGACTCAGTTGATGGGCAAGAGAGCTCGCCAGGGAACTAATGCCTATGACACGGTTCGAAGCGATCAAGCCTCGCAAGAGTTGATCCTTTTCTTCAATTGCCCTAGCCAGATCTCTATTGAGGATGTTTGCTTTGTGGGTCCTGGGGTCCATCCAGCTAATCCGGAGGGATTGATAGGCAACGTACCGAAAAATACAAAGGCCGACATAAAACGCATAAAAAGAGGCGATAAGCGTTGTCGGGCCATGCGGCTTAATTGGGGCACCCAAAAAGTAACTTGCAATTCTTGTCAGCGCAAATAACGTGAGACCAATTTCTATGGCGCCGATCCATTTCAGGAATAGATTTTTTGAAATCTCAATGCCAGCGCTGGATTTATAAGCGGCATAGGTGCTTAAAGCTAATCCACACGAAACGATGGCATATAAAAGGGTGGGGAGATTGGGGTCGATAACTATCCGACAGAACTCCATGAATAAGCAATAGGCTGCACACAGCGTTAGCAGCATCACAAATTTTTCAATTCGTACCGCTCGAGTTAGCGCATGGATGCTAAATAGAATGGCTACCTCTGCGCAAAGCCCCATCAGGTTGCTGAAGAAAAATATCACCGGCTGCTGGTAGTCGGCGTTTGTGTTGATCAAGGCGAACAACACCACCATAGGGAGCGTGATCACCTCTGCAAGCAGGAAGAATCTTCCGGATGTATCGATTTGCTCTTTGAAGGAAAAATAAAGAATGCTCGCCGAGCCGACCGTCACAAAGAAGTATAAAACGGACAGGGAGATGAGCGGGTTCATTCGTTGGATAATGCCTTGAGGACAGTTAGGGCAGAGAGATGTCCAGCTTGGCAGCCAGCACACGCCGCTAGAAACCGTCGATTATAAAGATGTTGCATTGATGGAGGAACTGTACCTGGGTACGTAGTACTGATCTCGCGCAACCCATAGGATGTCTACTACCACAATGCTCTAACCTACCAGCATGGGTTGTCTTGGCAGAAATGCAGTGTGCATTAAATCCTACCGTAGTGGTTCTTTGAATTATCAACACCGGGTCTTTGCATAGTTGATTGGAGTTCGATGTGATAAATAGCCTAAACACAAAACTTTTTTTTCTGTCCGCTATATTCATAGTCAACAGTGTTTTTGCTCAATCATGGATTAGTAATGGCACTGATAGTTGGACTCTTGATTCGACAAGCGCTGCTAGCGCAGCGACAGGTAATCAACTTGGAAGCTTTTCCTTAGTTCCAGCCAATCCTTCGACTTCTGTTAATACCATTAATGCTGCGGTTTCCAGCTCAGATGGTACCCAAGGTAGTGGTACTGGGGGAGCTGGAGTCGGTGGTCAGTATTTTATTAATGTCACTGGTTATGGTGGAGGGGCGGGCACTGTAGGATCTAACGGCCCAAATATTAACTTTAGTTCCAGTACGGGGGGTTCAGCAACTATAAATGGAGCTGGATACATTGGTGGATCAATGCAAGACCCTTATCGACCCTCTGGTCCGACGTATACACAAGGACCTGGGGCCGTTATCAGCGTCATAAGCGATGGATCTAGCTCAACCAATGGATACTACACCAGTAGTCCTGTTGGTTACTCTGGAGGAAATGGTGGCAATCTGAATGTGGCAGTGACCGGCGGTACTTTCAATTTATATGGATCACCCACTGGTGTGGTTACCAATATACCGTGGCAACCAAACGCTAGCGCAATTGTCGTGCTTTCAAATGCTGGAACACCCACAGCAATTTATCCATATGGACAGCAACCCAAGGATGCAACGGTTGGTAATGGGGGAAATGGCGGTCAAGTCACTGTCGCTAATAGCGCCAATATCACCATCGGTTCATCAACTGCGCTAATTAATGCTCAATTTAATGGTATTACCGCCGTCTCTAATGGCGCCGCTGGTGCTGTTTGCTGTGGAATGCAGGTTAACAATAGTCCTTCATACCAACTCACCCCTTCTTACTATAACTCTAATACCCTTGCTTTATGGACTGGAGTAAATGGTAATGGTGGCGATGTGAGTGTCCAAAACTCTGGCTCCATCAACAGCTGGGGCGCAAGTAATATGGGGATTGTTGCTGCAAGTATTGGTGGTGCGCCGCAAATAGATCCCTCTCAGCCGGTGGATACCTCCGGATTATGGTTTACACAGGCCCAAGCCTCAGGTGTTGGTGGAAACGTGAATGTTACTAATTCAGGCAATATGAATTTAGTTGGCCAGCATTCATTTGGAATTTTTGCAGTAAGCACTGGTCAACAGATCATCTTACCTCCAACTATGCCTGCTGCTGGCTCTACTGTGTCCCCAGGCAATGTCACCGTTCAAAACACAGCAAATATTGTTGTTGGATCGCCAGGCTCTACCAGCTCTTTAGTGTCAAGTGGAATCTTCGCTTTGAGCTCTCCTGGATGGATGACATCGCCGCTATCAAACATGGCAAATGGCTTTACAACTGCTGGTACTGGTGGGGCTGTGCAGATTACCAATTCTGGAGCAATTTCTGCATACGGAACATCAAGCTATGGAATTGCCGCATTAAGCATTGGTAATAGCGGCATTTTTAGTAATAGTTCTGCGACCTCAAGCAAATACTACATGGGGAATGGAGCATCTGCCAACTCCTTAAATTCTAACGGTGGTTCCGCTAGCGTTAACAATAATAGTGGGGCCATTACTGTCGCTGGCCAAGGTACAGCCGGTATTATCGCCGCTGCAAACGGTGATGGTGGTTTGATTTCCAATTTGGCAAACCCCGTTTATTCCTCTAACGTTATCACCAATCCAAAAACACAAATTCAAACGGCTGACTTAATTGCCGGCACTACTGTTGGCAATAATTCAGGAACCTATACCGCCAATGGTGGCACAACTACGGTAAGCAATTCCGGATCCGTTGTAACTGGTATTGCTGGTGGCGGCGGAGAAACTGCTATTGGTATTCTGGCGCAATCCATTGGTGGTGGTGGAGGTCATGCAGGAGGTGCGTATTCTGTAGCTCAAGTTGGAGATAATGGCGGGGCTGGCGGTGTTGGCGGTAACGTAACCGTAAACAATACAGGCACCGTAAACACATCGAATGATGGCTCCCACGGCATCTTGACTCAATCGATTGGTGGCGGTGGTGGCAATGGTGCTGGTGGGGCTGGTGGGTTTGTTGCTGTCGGCGGAGCCGGTGGTTCTGGTGGTAATGCGGGCGCAGTGAGCGTTACCAACGGCGTAGCTGGCCAACCTATTCAAGGTTATGTTAATACCTACGGTGATTACTCGGCAGGCGTGGTTGCCCACAGCATCGGTGGTGGGGGCGGTAATGGTGGCTACAATAAGGCATATGGTATTTTTAATGCCACCAGCATCGGTGGAACCGGTGGCCAGGGTGGGGTCGGTGGGTCGGTTAATTTTGCTAACTACGGGATGATCGCAACGTCTGGCGATCAATCACAAGGCGTGCTTTTGCAATCTATTGGTGGTGGCGGTGGCGTTGGTGGCGCTGCGAGTAGTTATGCCGCCGGTATTGTTTTTGCCAGTGCAGTAGCGGTTGGCGGAACGGGTGGATCTGGTGGTGCTGGCGGAGCTATTGGTTCCAACTCTACACCTATAATTAATGCTGCCAACATCTCTACAAATGGCAACGATGCGATTGGCGTTCTGGCGCAAAGCATTGGCGGCGGCGGCGGTAATGCCGGCAGTTCTTTAGCTAAATCTATAGCGGCATCTCCTGATCCGGAACTTCCAGCCATTGCATTTACATCCTCTATTGGTGGCTCAGGGGGCGTAACCGGGAACGGAGGTAGTGTGTATTTCCAAAACAGCGGAAATATTAATACTATTGGCACCAACTCTCACGCAATAGCCCTCCAATCCATTGGCGGTGGCGGCGGTAATGGTGGAGATGCCAGTGCTGGAGCCAGTACCGTTGGAATACCTGAAGTCAGTATTGAGCTTGCAGTCGGTGTTGGCGGATCTAGCTCTGCTTCTGGTGATGGCGGTACAGTGTCCGTTGCGAATCTAATAAATTCTTCAATTAGTACTTATGGCCATAATGCAAGTGGCATTCTTGTGCAGAGCATTGGCGGCGGCGGTGGGATTAGCGGCATTGGTAATAGCACGCAACCAGGAGGTGCTGGCGGTGAAATTACAATTACCCCATCGATTGGCGTTGGCGGTAATGGTGGTGGTGGAGGGGCAGGTGGCACCGTTAACATAACTAGTGTTGGCGGTTTTACTACCTATGGAACAAACAGTTCCGCAATCACAGCGCAATCTATTGGTGGCGGTGGCGGAGTCGGCGGAAACGCTGGTGTGCTCGGAACCTCCGGAAGTATTGATGCCAATATCGCTGTTGGAGGTAACGGTGGCAGTGGCGGTAATGCGGGCTCAGTAACTGTTACCAATAGTGGAAACATTAGTACTGGCGCTTCAATTGTGTTTCCTAGTAATAACAATATTGCAATTGGTGGAGATTCGCATGGGATCGTTGCGCAATCCATCTCAGGGGGCGGTGGTATGGGTGGCAGTTCTGACCCAACTGCAAATCTGATTAGTAGTCCGTTTGCGGTTGTTGGCACATCGATCGACGCCATCTTAACGTGGAAGAATATATATAAATACTTCTCTGCAAGTAGCACCACCCCTCCTATGAGTTATGTTGCGACGGTGGGTGTTGGTGGAACGGGTGGTGCAGGGGGAACGGCTGGTGTGGTGGATGTGACTAACTCTGGGAATATACAAACCCTAGGACATCGATCCTTTGGCATCCTTGCTCAATCGATCGGTGGCGGTGGTGGTACCGGTGGCTCTGTTATGAGCGGTAGTTCTGCTGTGGGCTCTTCTCTTTCAGGGGGCATTGGCCTTGGGGTGCTTAAGGGATTAACTTTTGAAGCTGGGGTTAATGTTGGTGGTAGTGGTGGCACTTCTAGTACGGGTAATACCGTAAACATTACGCAATCAGGAAGTATTGTTACAGCGGGATATGGTTCTCACGGTGTTGTAGCTCAAAGTATTGGCGGTGGTGGTGGTATTGGGGCCGATGGATCTATTGCTGCCAATACTGGTTTTACTGGTTCTGCATCAGTGCATGGTGGGGTGAGTGGCGGATTTAACCTTGCCCTTGGAACCACATCTTCACAGCCTGCCATTGGTTCTGGAGGTACCGTTAATTATGGAAATGGAAGCTCTTCTTCCGCTTCAATTACAACCTATGGCGATAACGCAGTTGGACTCCTTGCCCAATCAATCGGCGGCGGAGGTGGTATTGCTTCTGGAGGCTGTACAAACAATGGCCTGAGCGCTAGCGCAAGTGCTTGCTTTACTAATACAGCCATGACTCCGGGCACTACAACACCAATTAGTTTTATTAACGGGGGGCAATCTATGGCCCTGTCAATTAATCCCTCGCCAGGCTCATCTACCTTTGCATCAAATGGGGGTTCAGTCACCGTCAATTCCAATGACACGATCAATATTAACGGCTCAGGATCGATTGGTATTGCAGCTCAAAGTATTGGTGGCGGAGGAGGTCTTATTCTAGCTAATGCGGCAAATATTTCGAGTGCTACATTACCGCTAGCGGGAACTTCAAATGGTACTGGAGGGGCTAATGTTATTGTGAACGCTAACGGTAACATCAACCTAAATCAAAGTGCCCAGGGCGCCATCGGAATTTTGGCGCAATCTATTGGTGGCGGAGGCGGCTACCTGGGTGATCCCAATGCTTTTAACCCCATGTCGGTTACCAGCTATTCATCACCGTTAATTAACACAGGAACAAATATAAATACTGCTGCCGGAGGGGGATACGTCGGCCCTACGGTGAATGGCAACATAACTATGTATGGGCCCAACCAAATTGGCGTAGTCGCCCAGTCTATAGGTGGGGGTGGTGGTATTGCCTCTGTAAATGGGGCCACCACTACGCAAAATACTTCTGCCGGCTCAGGCACAGTGGCGGGCTCAGGCAATCAAGTATTTGTGACAGTAAATGGATCTATTATTGATAATGGAAATAAAGGTGGTACGGTAGGCATTTTTGCGCAGAGTTCTGGTAATGCTGAGAGCACTTATGGTAGAGACATTATTACCGTACTTGTTTTTGGGGCAATAAAGGCGAATACTGGGATTATAATTTCTGGTGGTTCGAATACTTCATCTACGCCCAACAATTTATATCTTGGACAAAATGCTTCCATTACAGTACCCAGTGGTAACAATGCAATTGTTGCTACCGATGGTTTTGCCGTGCTTAATAACAATGGATATATTTCTGGGGGCTTAGCACTTGGTCCTGGAGGCTCGATAATTAACATCGGAACTACAAATGCTACTGGAGACATTACGACATCCAACAACAGCTTTAAAAATTACGGCAAGGTGTACGTAGCCGGTGTTGGCGCTATCGGTGAAACTGATATCTACGGTTCTTACAAACACTTTTCAACAGGTAGGACGTATTTTGATGTCAATACCACTTCAGGTTCAAACGATTTTGTGAAGATCGTGGCTGATAGTGTGAGTGCAGGGACCATGTTGCAAGGCGGTAGTTTTCAGATGAATCGCGTGGATAGCAACATACTCCCTACAAAGGGATCAACAAACTTAGTTCTGACTGCTCAAGGTGGATACCTGGCTAGTGCAGATGGTGTGAATGCAACACCCATTTCGATAAGTGACACTTCCCCATTGGTGACTTGGAGCTTGCAACAGAACGGGAATAATTTGTCAGCCCAGTATCAGGGGTTAAATGCCTCTCCAGCAGGATATTCATTTAACAAAAACCAGCAGAACTTCCTTAATTACGTTGTTAATGGGTACAACGCGGGTGATGCAGGGGTTAATAATGCACTCGGCAGCCTCGTTTCGAATGGGGCTGCGGCCAATCTCAATGGTGCATTGAATACGCTAAATGGTGCTGCCCAAACCATTCAGTCGCAAACGATTGTAATGACCGGTAATGCCATGTTGGGCAATGCGTTGAGTTGTCCTACCTTTGAACAAAACGGCACAATTTATGGCGAAACGGAATGCGTTTGGGGTAAGTTCAATGGCGGTCAGATGCGTCAGGCGTACTCGGATAACAACGTTGGCTATCGTGTCAACGACAACACTTTTTCACTCGGTACGCAGTTGAGAATAGCATCCGACACCTTTTTTGGGGCGTCAGCACGTTTTGGCCAAACCAATTCTTCCTCAACCAACTTTGGCGCAACGGCTAATGTGGGTGATGTGTCTCTAGGCATTAAAAAAATCGTTGGTGACTACTACTTAGGTGTATCAGGCGCTTTTGGCGTAGCAAGCCAGTCCAATAATCGGTACACCACCGACTTCTTTACAGGGCAGGGCTACAACATGACCTCTCACAGCAATGCCTATTACGGCGGGGTGAGAGCAAGAAACGCCTATCAGTTTAATCTGCCGCGAAACACCTATATCAAACCCTATCTGGATCTGGACGGTCTGTGGATTCATACGCCATCGTATCAAGAGAACGGATCTGCACAAGGTGTGCCGCTTCAGTACAACACCCAGAACAGCTTTAACTTTATGGCCTCACCGATGGTTGAAGTAGGCGGCAGGATCAATCTCGAATCCAAGAAAGATGCCTGGATCCGTCCTTTCGTGTCGGCTGGTGCTATGTTTATCACCAACAACACAACCAATATTGCGGCATCGATTGTCGGCGCCAATAGCGGCACCTATCAGATTAGTGCGCAAGCACCTAGTGCATTGTTTAATGCCAATGCGGGCATTCAGGTATTTAGTGGCGAAAAGGTCGATGTGAAGCTTGAATACAGTGCGCAAGCCGGCCAGGGATTCGTCGGCCAGAACGGCACTGCCAAGGTAAATTACAGATTCTAGGTGCAGTCTTCGGTATCAAGTGAGCTGTTTGGTAACTTCCCATGCAACAAAAAACCGCCTCATGGGCGGTTAGATGTTTTTGCTGATTTCCTGACGGGGCCACTACATAAAGCTAAGAGTAGTGGTGGGTCGTGAGTGACTCGAACACTCGACCTACGGATTAAGAGTCCGCTGCTCTACCAACTGAGCTAACGACCCCCGGCACAACTTTCTTCGTAATACTTGGTGGGTTGGGTGGGATTCGAACCCACGACCAACGGATTAAAAGTCCGCTGCTCTACCGACTGAGCTACCAACCCCCAGGGCACCACGAAGAGGCAAGATTATAGTGTTTAAGAAGTTGTTCGTCAATTTGTCGCTATGGCATACAATGACATCTTTATTTGTCCTAGACAAAACAAGTGTTAAACAGAAAGACTGGCCTCATGACTAACCCGAATGCGCATCCTTTTCCCGTTTCGCCAGATTGGTGTGGGCTTGATGAGACGGCTACTAGAGCCCGTTTGGCGGCTTACTTCACGGAGTGCATGGATCGTTACGAGTCGCTCTTTGGCTGTCTGGCTTCGGACAAGGCATATTACGAGAAGCCGATTACGCTTCGTCACCCGCTAATTTTTTATTATGGTCACACCGCAACGTTTTTTGTGAACAAGTTGCTTTTGGCCAAGCTCATTGACACCCGCATCAATCCTGCATTCGAAGCTATGTTCGCCGTTGGTGTTGATGAGATGAGTTGGGATGACCTGAACGACGCGCACTATGATTGGCCAGCGGTGAGTGACGTGCGTGCCTATCGTGATGTCGTGCGCAACTTGGTCCTACGAGTCATTCAAGAGTCGCCGTGGCAAGGTCCTATGAGTTGGGACAATCCCTGGTGGGCCATCGTCATGGGCATCGAACATGAATTGATTCACCTTGAAACCTCGTCTGTGTTGATACGCCAACATCAGCTAGACCATGTGGTCACTCAGCCGGATTGGCGGCCGGGTGCGCTGTCGACCAAGCCTTTGGCGAATGTGCCGTTGAATAGTCTGGTATCCGTGGACGGTGGCGAAGTTGTGATTGGTAAAGGTAGCCCGCACCAGGATGCACACCAGTATGGTTGGGATAACGAGTACGGTGAGCATCGTTCTGAGGTACCGGCCTTTCAGGCAAGCCGAATGCTGGTGTCCAACGCTGAATATCTGGCCTTTGTGAGTGCTGGCGCTTACATGCATGATCGATTCTGGAGTGAAGAAGGGTTGGGCTGGCGTACGTTTGTTAACGCGGTTAACCCGAGCTTCTGGATTCAGAGGGATGGTGCCTGGTGGTTACGGCTGATGTGTGAGGAAGTGCCGATGCCATGGGATTGGCCGGTGGAGGTGAATTGCCATGAGGCAGAAGCCTTCTGCCGCTGGAAGGCCGCCGAAACCGGCTTGCCGGTTCGGTTGCCCACGGAAGACGAGTGGTACCGGCTGTATGACGTCGCGCAAATTCATACCGAGACACCTGCTCAGCGACGGCTGGCAGGTGGTTGTAGCGCGGCGCCTGTGGACCAGTTTGCTCATGGTGATTTTTACGATGTTGTAGGTAATGCGTGGCAATGGACCTGTACGCCGATTTATCCTTTTGCTGGTTTCGAAGCCCATCCGCTCTACGATGATTTTTCAATACCGACCTTTGATGAGCGCCACAATCTGATCAAAGGGGGCAGCTGGATTTCCTGCGGCAATGAGGCATTGCGCGAGTCGCGTTATGCGTTCCGCCGGCATTTCTTCCAGCACGCGGGGTTCCGTTATGTGGTCGGCGAAGCACCGTTATTGCCGCAGGTATCGCGCTATGAAGATGATGCCTTGCTAGCCCAGTATGCCGAGTTTCATTTTGGGGCCTCCTATTTTGATGTCCCTAATTTCCCCGAGCGGGTGGCGCAAATTGCGCTGGCGGTTTCACAAGGACGGCCGCGTGGTCGGGCACTGGATATCGGTTGTGCCGTAGGGCGGAGTAGTTTTGCGCTGGCACAGGGTGGCTTCGAATCAGTCTCCGGTGTTGATTTCTCTGCGCGCTTTATCAACTTGGCGGATGCTTTGGTGCATGATGGCCTGGTGCGGTACGCGCTGACGGATGAGGGCGAACTGCAGTCTTTCCGTGAGGTGTCGCTGGCGGCAATGGGCTACGCCGAGAGTGCTCATCGAGTATCCTTCTGGCAGGGCGATGCTTGCAATCTGAAGAGCGCCCTGACGGGCTTTGATCTGGTGCTGGCCGCAAATCTGATTGATCGCTTGTATGACCCGAAAAAGTTTTTGGCAGAGATCGGGCAGCGCATCGTCTCGGGAGGCGTGCTGGTGCTGACGTCGCCGTATACTTGGCTCAATGAACATACACCGCGGGATCGTTGGCTGGGTGGTTTTAAACAGGGGGGCGAGCGTTATACGACGCTCGATGCATTACATGAATTACTGGCCAAAGATTTCATGCCCATCGGTGAACCGCAGGACGTGCCTTTTGTGATCCGTGAAACGGCACGTAAGTTCCAGCATACGGTGGCGCAACTCACTTGCTGGGAGCGACGCTGAGTCAGGCCTGGCTGACGTAGGGCGTCGGATCCGGGATGCCGGCAGCGGCAAAGCCTTCGGCACGCAGGGCGCAGGAGTCGCAGTGGCCGCAGGCGCGGCCTTCCGGCGTCGCTTGGTAACATGAAACGGTCAGACTGTAGTCCACGCCCAGTGCGGTACCGGTACGAATGATCTCGGCTTTGCTCATGTCAATCAGGGGTGCATGAATGCGGAAGCGGGTGCCTTCCACGCCAGCCTTGGTGGCCAGATTGGCCATCTGTTCAAAGGCGGCGATGTACTCGGGGCGACAATCCGGATAACCGGAGTAATCGACGGCGTTGACTCCGAGAAAGATGTCACGGCTTTGCAGTGTTTCGGCCAGGGCCAGGGCCAGCGACAGCATCACCGTGTTGCGCGCCGGGACGTAGGTGCTGGGAATGCCCGCTTGGCTATGTGCTTTCGGAACATCCATCGAAAGGTCGGTGAGTGCGGAACCACCAAACTGGTTCATGTCCACATGCACCACGCGATGCGTTAATGCGCCCAGCACTTTGGCCTGACGCAGCGAGGCGTCGAGTTCGGCGCGATGGCGCTGGCCGTAATCAAAGGCGATGGCATGACAGGCAAAGCCCTGATCCCCGGCAATGGCCAGCGTGGTGGCCGAGTCGAGCCCCCCGGATAGAAGCACCACAGCCGGCGGCGCAATGAGATCGTTACTTGCCACGGGCGTCGCTCCACAGGAGTTTGTGCATCTGAATCTGAAAACGGACCGGCAGGCCTTCCGCCAGAATCCAGTCGGCGAGATCGGTGGGGTTGAGCTGGCCGGCAACCGGTGACAGCACCACGTCACAGCGGTTGGTTAATCCGTGCGTGCGGATCATCTCGGCGGCCCAGTCAAAGTCGGCCCGCGAGGCCAGAACAACTTTAACTTCGTCGGTGGCACGCAGATCGGCAATATTGCTGAGGCGGTTACGCTCGCACTCACCGGAACCGGGCGCTTTCAGATCCATGATCCGCGCCACGCGGGAGTCCGTTGACTGGATATCCAGCGCGCCGGAGGTTTCTAGGCAGACGTCATAACCGGCATCACACAAAGCCGTCAGGAGCGGATGACAGTTCTTTTGGGCCAGGGGTTCGCCGCCAGTCACGCAGACGTAGCGCGTTGGGTATTTGGCCACTTCTGCCAGCACGGCATCAATGTCGGTGAGGGTGCCGCCAGTGAACGCGTATTCGGTGTCGCACCAGGTACAGCGCAGCGGGCAGCCGGTCAGTCGTATGAATACCGTGGGTAAACCAGAACGTGCCGCTTCACCCTGCAGTGAAAAAAATATTTCGGTCAGGCGAACCGTTGTTTCACGATTCGCGTCACGCTGATCCGCCATGCCCGTTTATTTCTTCAGTTGCTGTTTTGCAGCACCGGCAGCCTTGGACTCCGGGTATCTGGCCACCAGATCCTTCAGCGTCTTTTGCGACTCGGCTTTCTGGCCCAGCTCAGCCTGGCAGTTGGCGATATTCGCCATCGCATCCGGTGCCCGCGTATTCTTCGGCCATTTCGCCAGCAGCTTCTGCTGCGAACTAATCACTTGCTTGCACTCGCCAAGGGCGTAATAACTGTTACCCAGCCAGAACTGCGCTGCAGGAGCCTGTTCGCTGTCACCAAAGTTCTTGCCGAACTTGTCGAAGGCGGCAGCCGCGTCCTTGTATTTGCCGGCCTTGAACAAGCCCAGCGCTGCCTCATAGGCTTTCAGGGCGGCAGCCGGATCATCGGCAGCGGGCTTGCTATCGGCCTTGGCGTCCGCTTTATTCTCTGATTTGGTCTCGGCCTTGCTGTCGGTCTTCAGGTCAGCTTTGTCAGCCAGCTTGCTGTCAGGGACGACAGCTGCCGGTTTGGCAACGGCTTTGCCTTTACCTGCTTCGATGCTCTGCAGACGATTATCCAGATCCAGATAGAAATCCTTCTGGCGTTTGTCCAGCTCACCGATCTGGTTCACGAGCACCTCGATCTGTCCGCGCAGCTCGGCCACCTCACGGTTGAGTTGGTCAATCTGACGCGTCTGATCGATCAGTGTCTGACTGGTCGTTTTCTGAAGATCGCTTACTTGTTTGCGGGCGACATCATCGTCAAACAGACCTGCCTGCGCCGGCAATGCACACAGCAAACCGGCGGCGGCCAGCGCCGCCGGAAGAGACCGCATCATGATTAGTATTCGCCGTTGTAGAGCATGTCGGCGCGACGGTTCTCGGCCCAGGCGGCTTCGTTATCACCTAGGGCCTTCGGTTTTTCCTTGCCCAGGCTCACGGATTCGATCTGCGATTCCGGTGCGCCCATCAGGACGAGCTGCTTCTTCACGGCATCGGCACGGCGTTGACCCAGAGCCAGGTTGTATTCACGGCTACCGCGATCATCGGTGTTACCCTGAATCAGAACGCGGGCGTTCGGTTCGGAAGCGATGAACTTGGCATGTGCCTGGAGCTGGTTCTTGTACTCACCCTTGACGTCGTACTGGTCGTAGTCAAAGAACACGCTACGCTTGGACAGCGGGCTGTTCGGATCGCGCAGTTTGGCCAGGGCGGCAGCCGACAGTTTCGGGATACCCGAGGTGCCGGTGGCATCCACCGTTGCTAGGTCCGAGCTGTTGTCCGGGGTCGAGCTACAGGCGGTCAGCAGGGCCACTGCTAGCGCAGGCACCAGGCGGATGAATTGTTTGCGGGAGATGGTTTGCATGAGTTGCTCCGAAAGGTTTTCAGAATTGTAAGCGATTAAGCCCTTGAGACAGAAGCATTTTCCATGCCGAGGCTTAATAGTTGATTAGCGATTGGGCCCCCAGGCCGGTTCGCGGGCATCGCCATTGACGGCCGAAAGGCGCTGGCGAATCTGTCCGTCGGCCGAAACAGCCGCCAGAACACCGCGCCCTCCCAGGATGGTGGCGTACAGAATCATTTGGCCGTTGGGGGCGAATGTCGGTGATTCATCACGCTGGGAATCGGTCAGCACGGTAACCTGGCGTGTGGCCAGATCCAGCGTGGCGACACGGAAGCCGCCATCCCGACGAGTGATGAATGCCAGGGAGCGACCATCTGGCGAGGGGCGGCCCGAGACGTTGTAGTTGCCATCAAAGGTCACGCGCTGGGCGCTGCCCCCATTGGCCGGCATGCGGTAGATCTGGGGGCTGCCGCCCCGATCCGAAGTGAAATAGATCCATTGACCATCACGCGAGAAAGACGGCTCGGTATCAATACCGGAGGTGTTGGTGATACGCGTTGCCTGACCGGTGGTCAGTGCAATGCTGTACAACTGAGTGCCGCCCTCGCGGGAGAGAGCTACCACCAGGCGGCTGCCATCGGGCGACCAGGCCGGAGCGGAGTTCGAGCCACGGAAGCTGGCGACGGCACGACGCGCGCCGGTTTTGAGCGTCTGCTCAAAAATGACGGGTTTGCTCTTCTCGAAAGACACATAGGCCAGCTTGCTGCCATCGGGCGACCAGGCCGGCGAGATAATCGGCTGGTTGTATTTGAAGACGGGCACCGGATTCTGCCCATCGGCATCGGCCACAATCAGCTGGTATTGGGCTGCAGGGCCATTACCTTGTTTCAGCACATAGGCGATCCGCGACGAGAAGTAGCCGGGCTGACCGGTCAGCTTCTGGTAGATAAAGTCGGCGACTTTGTGACCGGCCAGGCGGGCGCTATTGCCCGGCACGGTGACGACGGTGTTGCCCAGTGTGCCGCGCTTCACGATGTCGGCCACGCGCACACGCACTTCAATCTGGCCGCCAGGGCGGGCTGCGCTGGCCGTCGCCAGCGCATCGGCACCACGGGTGCGCCAGGTATTGAAATCGACGGCGCTGTTTTCTTCGGCGACCAGCGTATCGGTGTTGACGATGTTGAAGAGACCCGTACTGGCCAAGTCATTGCGCACAACGGTGGCAATTTCTTTGCCTAGCCCTTCGTCGCCGCCGAAATTAGGGACGGCCACCGGAATGCGTTGCATACCGGCACCAACCACTTCAATGTTCAGCTGCGCGCTGACCGGGGCGGCCAGGGCGATCAGAGAGACCAGGGCCAGGGCGGCGCGGGTTTTTCGGGAGAAGAAAGTAAGCAGATTCATGGCGGGATTATAAGCGGTAGGGTCTGCGGATCAGGTGGGGGGTTTCTCGAAGGGCAGATAGGTGATGTCGATCACCCGATCCGGGGATCGTCCTTCAGGGACCGGAAGCGGGGAAGATTTACGGATGGCGCGTTCAACGGCCGTGTCCAGCTGTTGGTTGCCGCTTGATTTGATGAGCCGTACATCAATGACCTCACCCGAGGGCAACTGCGTCACGCGGAAGACCGCGGCCGGATTGCCCTGCACATTGGGTGGCAGGATGACGTTGCCACGGATTTTGGTTTTGAGCTTCGACAGATAGCTGCGGTCATCGCCTTTAGCGCGTTCAGCCCCCGCCGCTTTGGCTTCAGCACCGGCCTGGGCGCGCATCGCCGCCTCGCGCTGGGCGCGCGCATCCGCTGTGGCCGCAGCCTGCTGCTTTTGTGCCGCTTGCTGTTTCTGGGCGGCCAGCTTCTGCTCTTCGCGTTTCAGCTCTTCCAGAAAGTCATCCTGCGCCTTTTTGCGATTGTCTTTCGGGTCGGGCTTTTTCTTATCGTCCTTGGTGTCTTTGGTATCGGGCTTCTTTTTGTCGTCTTGTTTCTTGTCGTCCTTCACATCCTTGGACTTCGGATCTTTCTCGGTTTTCTTTTCCTGCTTGATGGCGATGTCGGCCTTCGGGTTGGCCGGCGTTTTGGCGGGCTCTGGTTTAGGCTGAGGCTTGGGTGGCGCTGGTTCGGGTTTCGGTTGGGGCTTAGGCTCAGGCTTGGGAGTGGGCTTCGGTTCAGGTTTGGGCGGTTCGGGCTGAGGCTTCGGTAGTTCTGGCTCAGGTTTCGGTGCCGGGTCACCGAAGGTCTGTGCTTCGCGCTGCGCCGCTGCGGTGGCTGCGGCCAGTTCTTGTGGCGTCCAAATCTCGGCCTGCATGGCTTCTGGCGCTTTGTTTTTCCAATCAATGCTGATGATGATGAATAGCACCAGCAGCAGGTGCATGGCAATCGTCAGAATCAACGCCCGGCGTTCGCGAAGCTTTTCCTCGCCAACACGGTCGAGCGATATCACGCCCTCACCGGCAAGGCGATGACCGTACCAGAGCGATTTAAGCCGCGATAGAAAATCAGGCAAAGACAATCAACGGCTCCGCTTACTTGCCCGTGGGTGCGACAAGCAGGCCCACGCGCTTGATCTGCGCGCGTTGCAGTTGGTCCATCACCTGCAGCACGGCTTCGTACGGCACATTTTTGGCACCGGCTATCAGTACCGGGGTGTCCGGGTTGCCTTTTTGCATGGTGAGCAACTGGTTGGTGAGCTGATCCAGCGAAACGGCCTGCTCCTTGCCGTTGCTGCCGCGATCGACAATGGCCAAGCTACGGTCTTCGCGAACCGTCACTTCAATCGGGGCGGCAGGCGGCGTCGCGGCGGTCCCCACCGTGGGCAGGTCAATATTGCCTGTCGGCATCATCGGTGCCGTGACCATAAAGATCACAAGCAACACCAGCATGACGTCAATGTAGGGAACGACGTTGATTTCGTTTTTGAGTTTACGGCGGTTACGCATTGCGCGGCACCCTTACTTCATCTGACGCTGGAGGATGTTCGAAAACTCTTCCATAAAGGACTCGAAGTGCGAGGCCAGACGGTCGATGTCATATGAGAAGCGGTTGTAGGCCACCACGGCCGGAATGGCAGCAAACAGACCAATCGCGGTGGCGACCAGGGCTTCGGCAATACCGGGGGCGACGGACGACAGGGTTGCCTGCCCGACGTTAGCTAGACCACGGAAGGCATGCATGATGCCCCAGACGGTGCCAAACAGGCCGACATAAGGCGACACTGAACCGGTCGAGGCCAGAAACGCCAGGTGCGATTCAATGCGGTCGAGTTCGCGCTGGTAGGTGGCGCGCATGGCGCGGCGTGAACCGTCCAGAATGTCTTTGGGTTCCAGGGTGTGCTGGTCACGCAGTTTATTGAACTCACGGAGACCCGATTCGAAAATACGCTCTAGGCTGCCGGCGTTGTGTCGGTCATTGAGTGCGGCCTGATAAAGATCATTCAGGCTGCTGCCGGACCAGAACGATTGTTCGAACTGATTCGTTTTTTGTTTTTCGGCGCGTACTGTCATCCATTTCAGGAAGATGTAGTACCACGACATGAAGGACACAATGAGTAGCAGGAGCATGATGCCCTGAACGACGGGCCCGGCATTGAATACCAGGCTGAGGATGGACATGTCTTGGGAGGGAGGAGTCATGATGCGTCGCTAGGTTGTAGTTGGCTGTGTAGCCAGTCAGGAATAGAAACGGGTCGGAGGGTCTTGAGGTTGACACAGGCGAGCTTGACGCCGCCGGTGACGAGTGTTTCGCGGGTACCGTCTGCGTTGAGACGATCGACCCACTGCTCGAACTGCATTTGAGCTCTGCCCAGGTGCGTGAGTTTCAGCCCGGCTTCGAGGCTGTCATCCAGTCGGGCCGGCCGTTTGTAATCGGCGTGTACCGATTTGACGACGAATACGATATCGGCGGCGGCCAGGAGATCGGTCTGATTATGGCCGAGCGAACGCAGCCATTCTGTTCGGCAGCGCTCGAAAAACTTGAGGTAGTTGGCGTAATACACCACACCACCGGCATCGGTGTCTTCGTAATATATGCGGACCGGATGATGAAAGCGCATCATGTCAGAGGGTTCACAGGGTGTCGTTCTGCCAGAGTGGCATGCGGGTGTCGCTCTCCGGCGTTGGCAGGCCGAGGTGGTGATAGACCCGGTTGGTGGCCACGCGACCGCGTGGGGTGCGCTGCAGATAGCCCTGCTGGATCAGGAAGGGTTCCAGCACATCTTCGATGGTGTCGCGGGCTTCGCCAATCGCCGCCGCCAGGTTGTCAACGCCAACGGGGCCGCCGCCGAATTTTTCAATGACGGCCAGTAACAGTTTGCGGTCCATCAGATCCAGACCCACCGGGTCGACGTCCAGCATGGAAAGTGCGGCATCGGCAATGCGGGCGTTGATGCCGCCGGTATGGTCGGCGGCACGGATCTCGGCATAGTCGCGGACGCGACGAAGTAACCGGTTGGCAATGCGCGGGGTGCCACGGGAGCGCTTGGCCACTTCCAGCGCGCCGTCATCCGCCAGGGCCATTTCCAGGAGACGGGCCGAGCGGGCCACGATCTGCTGCAGATCTTCCGGTGCGTAAAACTCCAGACGCGACACGATGCCGAAACGATCCCGTAGCGGGTTGGTCAACATGCCGGCGCGTGTGGTGGCACCGACCAGTGTAAATGGCGGCAAATCGAGTTTCACTGAGCGGGCGGCAGGGCCTTCGCCGATCATGATATCGATCTGATAATCCTCAAGCGCTGGGTAGAGAATCTCTTCGACCACGGGCGATAGACGATGAATTTCGTCGATGAACAGCACATCGTGCGGTTCCAGATTGGTGAGCAGCGCGGCTAGGTCACCCGGACGTTCCAGAACCGGCCCACTGGTCTGACGAAGATTGACGCCGAGTTCATGCGCAATGATGTGCGCTAGTGTGGTCTTGCCCAAGCCCGGAGGGCCAAAGAGCAGGACGTGATCGAGGGCATCACCGCGTTTCTTGGCGGCTTCGATAAATAGACCCAGCTGGTCTCGCACCTTGTGCTGGCCTGTGTAGTCGGCCAGCCGCTTTGGGCGCAGTGCCCGTTCCAGCGCTTCTTCCTGACGGGAGGCGCTGGTCGGGGTAATCAACCGGTCGGACGCGGTCGAGAAATCATCCGTCTCGATCACATGCGCTCCGCGTGGGTCAGGGAGTTGCGATGGTTCAGCCACTGGTTGGTAATGGCCACCGCCAGTGCCAGCAGTGTCGGGCCAATAAAGATACCGACAAAACCAAATCCCAGAATGCCGCCAAAGGTGCCTAGCGCGATGAGCAGAAAGGGCAGGCTGGCGGTGTGTGCGATCAGGATCGGGCGAACGACGTTATCCACGCTACTAATACCGGCAGCGCCCCAGACAGCCATGAAAATGGCCCAGCCGGTGAGGCCCTGGTCATACAGCCAGTAAGCAGCAGCCATCCAGATGAGCACCGGGCCCGCCGGCAGCATCGAAGTCATAAAGGTGGCGGCACCGAGCAGCCCGGCATTGGGGACACCGGCAATACGGAAGCCAATGTAGGCCACCAGCCCCTGGGCGGCGGCTGTGCCGAGAATGCCCACCATGACGCCGATGATGGTCTTACCGGCCACATTGACCATGTGCAGACCGATGTCGCCACTCAGCCGGCGCGCGGCACTGCGCAACCACTGGGCCCATTGTTCGCCATCGCGATAGGCAAAGAAGGCAATAAAGATGGCCAGCAATACCTGCAGTACGCCATTGGCAATCCCTGTGGCTGCGCCGGTAATCAGTTTGCGGGCTGGCTCATATATGCGCTGCAGAATTTCGGTGGAGGCACCGGCGTCATTGGTCAGGTGCGTCCAGTACTCCAGCGCATGCTCGCCAACGACAGGCAGGTTGATCAGCCATTCCGGCGGCGTGGGAATCCCGCCATCAAATTTCTGACGAACGGTTTCTGCCAGTACAGCAGCCACTTTGGTCGCCTGCCCCCCCAGGAAAAACATGGGGATCAGAATCACCACCGTGAGCAGCACGGTCATCAGAGCAGCAGCCAGCGTTTTACGCTTGCCGAGCTTGTTGACCAGCCAGCGGTAGGGACTCCAGGTGGCCACCACAATAATCAGGGCGGTGAGCAGCGGCGATAGAAAGGGGCGCAATACCCACAGCACCCCGATGATGAGCAGGGCGATGATCGTGATGCGGGAGATCTGTAGTCCGGGGGAGTACATGCGCTATGTCCTTGGGCCGGTTATTTCAGTCCGGACAACTGTTTCAGAGCGAGACGGATGGCGTCCGTGGTGCTGACACCGGCGGGCAGGGCTTTGGTGGCACTTTGCGCTTCCTTGGCATTGTAGCCGAGTGCGACCAGGGCATCGATCGTGTCCTGTAACGGGTCGGCAGCGATCGTCTGGCCGGCCGCCAGGATGGTGGCCTGTCCGCTCAGGGCATCCAGTTTGCCTTTCAGCTCCAGCAGCAGTCGCTCGGCTGTTTTTTTGCCAATGCCCGGGATGCGGGTAAAGCAGGCCACATCTTGGCGGGCAATGGCCGCCGCCAGCTCATCGACATTCAGGCCGGAGAGCACGGCCAGGGCCATGCGGGCCCCAACACCGGAGATCTTGATCAGTTGCCGGAAGGCAACGCGCTCCTGCTCGTGCAGAAAGCCATACAGGAAGTGACCATCTTCGCGCACCGCCATATGGATATGCAAAGTCACCGGGGCATCCAGCGCGGGTAACTCGCAGAAGGTATTCATTGACACATCGACTTCATAGCCTACCCCCTGGACATCGAGCATGATGGCGGGTGGTTGCTTGGCAATGAGGCGGCCGTTTAAGCGTCCGATCATGGGGTGTTGCTCCGGGCGGTCGATGTGCGCACCGGCGCACGGTTCAGAAGTTCGCTGTCGGCCAGCGCCAGCAGACGACCGCCGCGCTGGCGTCGTCCGGGGGCGGCCAACTGACCCAGCCCTTGCGAAGCATGGGCATGGCAAATGGCACAGGCGAGGGCGTCGGCCGCATCGCTGCCGGGCTCACCGGGCAGCGTGAGCAAGCGCATCACCATATGAGCTACCTGCTGTTTGGCGGCTTTGCCATGACCAACCACGGATTGTTTCACCTGCAATGCGGTGTATTCGCTAACGGGGAGCTGCTGAGATACCAAGGCGGTAATGGCCGCACCGCGGGCCTGGCCCAGTAATAAGGTGGATTGCGGGTTGACGTTGGAGAACACCTGTTCAACCGCCGCAATGTGCGGTTGGTAGGTGCCGATAATGTCAGTGATGCCGGCAAAGAGCGTATGCAGTCGCTGCGGCAGATGCTGGTTGCCATCGGATTTAATGCAGCCGCTGGCCACATAACGCAGCTTCTGGCCCTGTACGTCAATGACACCGAAGCCGGTCGTGCGCAGACCTGGGTCAATACCCAGAATCCGGGTAACAGTGGGGTTGGTCGTGCGCGTGACCGTGGCCAAGAGATCAGGCCTCGTCGAAAACAGCGCTGGTGTAGACCGCCTGCACGTCATCCAGGGATTCAATGGCGTCAATCAGCTTCTGCATTTTGGCCGCATCGTCACCCGTCAGCTCGGTTTCGTTGAGCGGACGCATGGTGACTTCAGCCATCTCCGGTTTGAAGCCAGCAGCGGTCAGCGCCTCTTGCACGGTGCCAAAATCGTTCGGCGGGCACAGCACTTCCAGCGCGCCATCCTCATGGGTCAGCACGTCATCGGCACCGGCCTCGATGGCGGTGTCCATCAGCGCGGCTTCATCGGTGCCCGGCGCGAACAGAAACTGGCCGCAATGCTGAAACTGGAAGGCCACGCAACCATCCGTGCCCAGGTTGCCGCCATGCTTGGAGAATGCATGACGTACATCAGCAACGGTGCGGGTTTTATTGTCGGTCAGGCAGTCCACGATCACCGCGGCACCATTGGTACCGTAGCCCTCGTAGCGCAGTTCAACGTATTCAACGCCTTCCAGCTCGCCGGTGCCTTTTTTAACGGCGCGGTCGATATTGTCGGCAGGCATGTTAACGCCTTTCGCACGGTCGATTGCCATGCGCAGACGCGGGTTAAAGTTGATGTCGCCACCGCCCATTTTTGCAGCGACGGTAATTTCCTTGGCCAGACGCGAAAAGACGCGCCCACGTTTTTCATCCTGGCGACCTTTACGGTGTTGGATATTTGCCCATTTACTATGACCGGCCATGCGATTTCCTGAATACGGGTGTCGAGAACTCTGACAAAAAAATAGGGAAACGCCCGCAACGGGCGGGCGCTTCGTACTACGTTGAATTATACGGCTTTCCTGCGGTTTTCGGCAGGGCCGCCCATCGGGTCCGGGACTTAGACTGCGACCAGGTGTGTGCGCAGTGACTTCAGGGCTTTTGCCTCAATCTGGCGGATCCGTTCTGCCGAAACGCCATACTCGTCGGCCAGTTCCTGCAGCGTCGCGCCGCTGTCATCGGCCAACCAGCGGGCGGTGACGATATGACGACTGCGATCATCCAGCTGGGCCAGCGCGTGTTGCAGGCCGTCAGACTGTAGGCGGTCACGGTCACGCGCTTCCAACACCGCGGTCGGCTCCATGGTGTCATCGGCCAGATAGTCGATCGGGGCGAAGTTGTCTTCATCCGAGACGTCCGGTCCCGGATCCAGCGCGATGTCATGGCCGGAGAGGCGCATGTTCATTTCGCGCACATCGGCTTCCGACACGTTCAACTGGGTGGCAATGGCTTCCGTCGTCGCCTGATCCAGATGGCTGGCGTTGCCTTTCATGCTGCGCAGGTTAAAGAACAGTTTGCGCTGGGCTTTGGTGGTGGCCACTTTGACCAGGCGCCAGTTCTTCAGCACATACTCATGGATTTCGGCCTTGATCCAGTGCATGGCAAACGATACCAGGCGCACACCGCGTTCCGGATCGAAGCGCTTGACGGCCTTCATCAGGCCGACGTTGCCTTCCTGGATCAGGTCGGCGTGCGGCAGGCCATAGCCTAGATACTGGCGGGCGGTAGAAACCACCAGGCGCAGGTGCGACAGAATCAGCTGACGGGCAGCGTCCAGGTCATCCTGGTCACGCAGGCGGCGAGCGAGCGATTGCTCTTCCTGCTCGGTGAGCATGGGGTATTGCTGAACGGCACGGATGTAGGCGTCCAGATTGCCAACCGGCGATGGCATCGCGGTTAGCGCATTCATTTTGGGATTGGCAATAGTCATTGCAGTCGTTGTCATGGTTTCCCTTTCGCTATTATCGTTTTTTTGGCACTCAAAGCAATAGAGTGCTAAAAACGTCAAAAGTTCCCGGAAACCCCAATTATTTTTAAGGGACCACGATCAGGAAGCCGAATGTCAGAAAAAGCACTAATAAAACAGTGCCTTGCATGAGGTTGGTGCGTTCGGTCGCCAGGGCGATGTTGGCCACCCAGAGCGTGGCCAGCAGCATGACCATTTCGTTGTTGGGTAACCCAAGGATCAGGGTATGGCCCATATAGGATGCTGCCAGCAGGATGGCGGGTACACTGAGCGAGAGGGTGGCCAGGCCGCTGCCCAGGGCGATGTTGACAGAGCGTTGCAGCCGGTTGTGCAGGGCGGCATTGGCCGAGGCCAGGCATTCGGGGGCGAGCACCAGCATGGCGACAAACAGGCCGCCCAGTGCTTCCGGTAGGTTCTTGGCTTCTAGCTGGTCATCAATAAGTACAGCCAGTTCTTCGGCCAGAAAGACGACCAGAAAAAGGTTGCCGACCAGCCAGCCAATGCTGAGCATCAGCTCATGACGGGTGTGTTGGCCTTGCCGGCTACGCTGTGAGCCATTCGGGTCGAAGGTCAGGGGTTCTGGTGCCGAACGATCCTTGAACATCTGACGATGCCGTCGGGTCTGTATGAATAGGAAGATGGCGTACAGGACGATGGAAACGACGGCAATAAAGACTTCCTGGGCCAATGCCAGGCTTGGCCCAATGGTGCTGCTGGTGAAGTTGGGTAAGACCAGGGCCAGAATGGCCAGCGGGACAATGAGGCCCAGATAGGTCAGCGCACCTTCCGTGTTCACCGTCTGTTGCCGGTGGACGAAGGCACCGATGAACATGGCCAATCCCAGCATCAGACCAACCGTGATCATGACAGTGGCCGCAATCGTGTCGCGGACAAAGGTGGGATTGCTGTCGCTGTGCCCGAGCACGGTGATCATGATGGCCACTTCGATGATGGTGGCCGACATGGTCAGAATGAGCGTGCCATAGGGCTCGCCCAGCATCTCGGCCAGTTCATCGGCGTGATGTGTGACGCGGAAGATGGCAGAAAGCGTAATGAGAAATAGGCTGCCGGCCAGCCAGCCTTGATAGGGCAAGTGGTTGATGGCGAGGGGCGAAAAGAAAATAGCGGCGGCCGTGATCAGGCACAGCAGGAATGGCCATTCGGCCCGCAGCTGTTTCATGACTTACTGGCCGAGCAGAGCTTCGGCAAAGGCGCGGGCGGTAAAGGGCTGCAGATCTTCGACCTGTTCGCCGACGCCGACGTAACGGACCGGTTTGGGGCACTGTTTGGCAATCGCGGCAATAACGCCGCCTTTGGCGGAGCCGTCGAGTTTGGTGATCACCAGCCCCGTGACGCCAATAGCTTTGTCGAAGGCCTTAACTTGACCGATGGCGTTTTGCCCGATGGTGCCGTCCAGTACCAGCAGCACTTCGTGCGGTGCTGTGGCTTCGGCTTTGCTGATGACACGACGGATTTTGGCGATTTCGTCCATCAGATGCATCTGGGTGGGCAGTCGGCCGGCCGTATCGGCCAGCACAATATCAATGCCCCGGGCCTTGGCTGCCTGAACCGCGTCGAAAATTACGGCTGACGGGTCGCCGCCTTCCTGGGCAATAACGGTGACGTTATTGCGCTCACCCCAGGCCTGGAGTTGTTCCCGGGCGGCAGCCCGGAAGGTGTCGCCCGCTGCAAGTAGCACAGAATGGCCAGCGGCCTGGAAATGATGGGTCAGCTTGCCCAGCGTGGTGGTCTTGCCCGCGCCATTGATGCCGGCGACCATGATCACAAAAGGCGATCCGGCGGGCGGTGTAATCTGGAGTGGGGCTTCCAGTGGTTGCAGCAGCTCGGCCAGGCTATCGACCATCGCGGCCTGAATGGCCTCGGGGGTTTGCAGATGATCGCGGCGAGCACGTTGGCGCAGGTCTTCCAGGAGCGTGACAGTGGCTTCGACGCCGACATCCGCTGAAAGCAGCAGCGTTTCGAGTTCTTCCAGCAGTTCGTCATCGACCTTGCCGCGGGAAAACAGGCTGCGCACAGAACCGCCAATGGATTGCCGGGTCTTGGAGAGACCGGCGAAAAGACGTTCGCGCCAGGAGCGGCGAGGTTGATTATCGGTAGCGTCAGACATGGCGGCGGGGGTATCCTTCGTAATCTGATGATTCTAGCGTAGACCGATCTTATTATGCGACCTCGATTTGCTTTACGGCTTTTGGCCTGTCTGTCCCCCTGGTGGGTGGCAACCACCAGTCTGGCGGCCAGCACGCAAGACAATACCTTTGAAACCACGCTGAGCAACGGTATGCGGGTGGTGGTGCGCGAAGATCATCGGGCGCCGACGGCGGTGCAGATGGTCTGGTACCGCGTGGGGAGTATTGACGAGCACGATGGCGTCACCGGGGTGGCCCACGTGACGGAGCATATGATGTTCAAAGGGACGCCGAAAGTGGGCCCGGGCGAGTTCAATCGTCGGGTAGCGGCCCTCGGTGGGCGCGATAACGCCTTTACCAGCACCGATTACACGGCCTACTTCCAGCAGGTGCCGGCCAGCCAGCTGAAAACGGTGATGGGGCTGGAGGCCGACCGGATGCGCCATCTGACCCTCGAGCCGGGCGGTTACAGCAAGGAAATCCAGGTCATTATGGAAGAGCGCCGGATGCGCACGGATGACCAGTCGACGGCCCGGGTCTATGAGGCCATGAATGCGGTCACCTGGCAGGCACACCCCTATCGGCGACCGATTATCGGCTGGATGAGTGATCTGGAGCAGATGACGGTGCAGGATGTGCGGGACTGGTATCGTCGTTGGTACGCGCCAAACAATGCCATTCTGGTGGTGGTGGGCGATGTGAATTACCAGCAGGTCTTCAGCTGGGCGAAACAGACCTACGGCGCTATCGCCGCTCGCGCCTTGCCGGAGCGCAAACAGTATGAAGAGCCTGTGCAGGCAGGCCAGCGCCAGCTGGACGTAAAAGCCCCAGCTGACCTGCCGATGCTGGTGATGGCGTGGAAGGCCCCCCGTCTGAATAACCCGCAAACTGATGTGGACCCGTATGCGTTGGAGATGCTGGCGCAGATTCTGGATGGCCACGAAGCGGCCCGTTTGCCGGCGGCGCTGGTACGCGAGCAACAGGTCGCGGTATCGGTGGACAGCAGTTACGATGCCACGCACCGCGGACCGGGGTTGTTCCTGCTGCAGGCGTCACCTCGCCCCGGTCATTCGGTGGGCGAACTGGAGCAAGCGATCCGTGCCGTGCTGGCTGAAGTGGCCAAGAATGGCGTGACGGCGCAGGAGTTGAAACGGGCGCGCAGCCAGTTGCAGTCTTCCGAGGTCTATAAAAAAGATTCTGTTATGGGGCAGGCCATGGAAATCGGCATGCTGGAAACCCTGGGTTATGGCTGGCAGAGCAGTGCCCTCATGCTTGACCGCCTGAACCAGGTGACGCAAGCCGATGTGCAGCGCGTGGCACAAAGTTACTTTAAGGATGACCAGCTCACGGTCGCCCGTCTGGAGCCGCAACCGCTGGATGCGGCTGAGCAGGCGGCCCGCGCCAAGCGGGCAGAAAATGTTCAAGCCGGAGGTCGTCACTGATGCGAGACTTTACAAGTATGTCCGTGCACATCGTGCGTGGTGCAACAGCAATGATTGCCACGTGCCTGCTCGCAGTCGGCTCAGCGTTCGCCGCGCCAGTGCAGTCCTGGACAACACCGCAAGGCACGCGGGTGTACTTTATAGAAACGCATGCGCTGCCGATGATCGATGTGCAGATCAGTTTTCTGGCGGGGGGGGCCTTCGATCCGGCCGACAAGCCGGGCTTGGCCGCCATGACGGCGGCGATGCTGGATCAGGGGGCCGCAAGCCGCGATGAAAAAGCCGTCGCCGAAACGCTGGCCGATATCGGTGCGCAGTTGGGGAGTGGTGCCGGTATGGATAGCGCCACCGTGAGCCTACGAACCCTGTCGGATCCGGAGCGCCGCACAACCGCCGTGGGTCTGATGGTGGATGCGTTAAGCCAGCCACATTTTGATGCGGCGGTATTCAAACGGGACCAGGCGCGCAGCATTGCCGCACTCAAGGAATCGCTGACCAAACCACAGGTGTTGTCACAGCGCGCTTATATGTCGGCGATTTATCCGGATCATCCCTATGGCCGCTTGACTACGCCAGAGTCGCTGTCGGTCATTTCCCGCTCGGACCTGGAGACTTTCTGGAAGCGTCATTACAGTGCGGCGCGCGCCAGCATTGCCCTGGTGGGTGATCTGACGCGACCGGAGGCTGAGGCGCTGGTGCAGCAGATGACCGCCAATCTGCCGGTGGATCAGGCCGATGTGCCCAAAGGCTTGCCGTCGCCGGCGGTGACCCAGGCGCGTACGGTACGCGTCGATCACCCGGCGTCACAGGCACATCTGCTGTTGGGTATGCCGTCGGTCGCACGGGATGATCCGGAACAGATTGCTTTGCAGGTCGGTAACTACACGCTGGGTGGCGGTGGCTTCGTCTCGCTGCTGACCAAGGCGGTGCGCGAAGATCGGGGCTATGCGTACAGCGTGTACAGTTATTTTGATCCCAAACTGGTAGCCGGGCCGTTTACGATTGGCCTCGAGACCAAGCGTTCTCAAGCGGACGATGCGTTGAAGGTAGTGGATCAGGTGCTCAAGGATTTTGTCAGTAAGGGACCGACACCCGCTCAGCTCAAAGCGGCGCAGGACAATATTGCCGGGGGCTTTGCGCTGCGTATTGATTCCAACAGCAAGCTGGCAGCGAATCTGAATGTGATGGCTTTTTATGGCCTGCCCACTGACTGGCTGGAGCAATACCCGGTTCGGGTGCGTGCGCTGACGGCCGAGCAGGTACGTGACGCTTTCCGCAAGCATGTGATGCCGGATGGGCTCGTTACTGTCCGCACGGCGGCGGATTGAGGTTCTAGCCATGCGTCGTGCAGCACCGACGGCAGTCCGCCGCGGGCAACCCCCGAAAGCCCGTCCGCCGAATCAAACCAACCAGGTGCGCATCATTGGCGGGCGGCATCGCGGTCGCAAGCTGGTCGTTGCGGATGCGCCGGGTTTGCGGCCGACACCTGATCGGGTGCGGGAAACGCTGTTCAACTGGCTGGGCCAGAATCTGACCGGCTGGCATTGTCTGGATCTATTTGCCGGGTCCGGTGCCCTTGGTTTCGAGGCGGCTTCGCGGGGAGCCGCCGAATCGATTCTGGTAGAGCAGGCGGTGCCGGTGGCCCGGTGCCTACAGGCGGCCGCTCAGACGCTGGGTGATCCGGCTGTCCGGGTGGTGTGTGCCGATGCACTGGCCTATCTCAAGCGACCGGTGGGGGCTGCTTCGCAGCGGCTGGATCTGGTGTTTCTGGATCCGCCCTATGGACAGGGATGGCTGGATCGGGTCATCATGCCCTTGTTGCCGCATCTGGCCGATGATGCGCGGCTGTATATCGAGTCGGAACAGGCGTTGCCGGATGATCTGGCGCCGAGGTTGACCTGTGTGCGCCGTGGTCTCGCCGGACAGGTGCATTATCATCTCTACGCCTATGCCTCTGAACCTACTGACCAGGAATCCTCCTGACATGCTGAAACGTGAAATCGCCATCTATCCGGGCACCTTTGATCCGTTGACCTGCGGCCATGAAGACCTCGTGCGTCGTGCCGCCGAACTGTTTGATGAAGTAGTGTTAGCGGTTGCTGAAAGCCCGGCCAAGTCGCCAGTGTTCAGTTTGCAGGAGCGGATCGAAATGGCGCAAGCTGCGCTGGCGCCTTTGGGCAATGTCCGTGTGGTCGGCTTTGCCGGCCTGTTGATGGATTTTGTGCATGCCCAGAACGCCAAAGTGCTGATTCGCGGTTTGCGCGCGGTATCTGATTTCGAATACGAATTCCAGATGGCCGGTATGAACCGTCGTCTTTATCCGGAAGTGGAAACGGTGTTTCTGACGCCGGGTGAGCGGCACATGTTTGTGTCGGCCACGATGGTGCGGGAAATCGCCCGTCTGGGTGGCGATGTCAGCTCTTTTGTGTCACCGCACGTCAATGCCTGCTTTGTAGCCCGGGGATGGGGTAAGCCATCACCCTGATGCGGGAAGGGTGGCTAAAAATCCGCCGATGGGCGAGAATCCCGTTTTTACTGTTTTGTTGTCCAGGAGTCTGCTATGTCGCTCATAATCACCGATGAGTGCATCAACTGTGATGTCTGTGAACCGGAATGCCCGAATGAGGCCATTTCCCAGGGTCCGGAAATTTATGTGATCGATCCGAACAAGTGCACGGAATGCGTGGGTCATTACGACGAACCGCAGTGCCAGCAGGTGTGTCCGGTGGATTGTATTCCCAAGGATCCGGCGCATGAAGAAAACCAGGAACAGCTCTGGGCGAAGTACGAGAAGCTGACGGGTAAATAAGTTCAAGGCTCGGAGGCGAACGAAAGCGCGGTAGCCGGTACGCGCTCTTAGCTCAAGTGCCGCTGCGCGCCAATTCGCTAATCACGCGCACCCGTCTCCGCGCCTGGGCCAGCCTCTGACCATTAGCGGTTAGACGTGATGTTTGGTGTGCATGAGCGGCGAATTGGCGCGAGTAAAACGAAGCGGCACAAATATTACTTCTGGCAGTGTGGGCAGTAAAACGTGGATCGCCCCGCCTGTCGGATACGCCGGACGGGTTTGCCGCATCCCAGACAGGGCTGCCCCTCACGTTCATAGACGGCGCATTGCAGCTGGAAGCAGCCGGCGCCGCCATCCGAATGCACGTAATCTCGTACGCTGGAGCCGCCCGCCGCAACGGCGGCAGAAAGTGTCTGGCGCACTGCATCGGCGAGTCGGTCACAGCGGTTGGCGCTAATGTTGTTGGCGGCCCGTAGCGGTGAAATACGCGACAGAAACAGACTTTCTGCGGCGTAGATGTTGCCGATCCCCACGACCAGATGACTATCCATGAGTACCGGCTTAATCGGACCGGCGCGTTTGTGCAGATGGGTGTGCAGCCATTCACCATCAAATCCCGTTTCCAGCGGTTCAACCCCCAGCACGGCCAGCAGCGGATGGGTTTCCAGCGGGGTGTCGTGATCGTGCCAGAGCAGCGCCCCGAAGCGTCGGGGGTCGCGTAAGCGCAGCACGCGGTCCGCAAAAATAATATCCACGTGATCGTGCCGCTGGGGTGGGGTATCCGGCGGCACGATGCGTAGGCTGCCCGACATGCCCAAGTGCAGAATCAGGCTGGCCGTGGTGTTTCCGGAGACCTGATCCAGATCAAATAGCAGATATTTGCCCCGGCGACGAATGCCGGCGAGGCGGGCGCCGCGTAGCCGTTCGTTCAATCGCTCGGGGAGTGGATAGCGTAGTCGCGGGGTGCGTGTGATGGCACCGGTGATGAATCGGCCGGTTAGCTCGGGTTCCAGCCCGAGTCGGCTGACTTCTACCTCGGGAAGTTCGGGCATGAGGGGAGTCCTGACGCGATATTGCAGTGAAAATACCTAAGACGGGATAAGATAACGCCACCATGCCGCTTAAACCAAGTTTTTTGTCACCCGATCTGTTGCTGTCCTCGCTTGACCGCCGGTCCATCTCTCCGGCCTTCCGTCGGATGCGCCGAGGCGGCTGGCTGGCCGCGCTTCTGACCGCCGGTACCGTGTGTGCGGAGACACCCGCAGCACCCGCAAGCGCTGCCGCGATGGATACGCCGCCCCAGGTCGTGTTCGAAGTCGTGTTGGCGGAGATTGCCCTGAAACGCGATAAGCCGCAGGTTGCGCTCGCGGCTTACGCCGATCTGGCACTCAAGTACAACGATCCGGAAATTTTCCGCCGGACGATGGAGATTGCTGCGATCAATCGCCAACCAGATCTGATGCTGGAAGCCGGGCGTCTGTGGGTTCAGAAAGAGCCGGACTCTCTCGAAGCCCTGAACCTGTTGTCCTCGACCCAGATTCTGCTCGGGCGTTATTCGGATGCGCAGCCGATACTGCAACGCTACTTTGCGCTGTTGCCGGAGGATCGTCGGGGACCGGAATTTCTGCGCCTGAATCAGCGTTTCCCGGCACAGGCAGACCCGCAACGCGCTCAGCAACTGGTGGATACGGTGACGGCACCTTATCTGTCGATGCCAGAAGCCCAGTTGGCACGCGCGCAGAGCGCCATGCGCGCCGGTAATGATGCCGCAGCCATGGAGGCTGTAGGCAATGTACGTCGCCTCCAACCGGCCTCCGAGCCCGGCATCTTGCTGTATGCGCAGCTAGTCGGCAAGCGTTCGCCCGCTGCGGCGCTGGATGCGTATACCGAGTATCTGACGCATTATCCCGATGCAGCACCAATCCGGGCGCTGTACGCACAGCAACTGCTGGTGACGGGAAAACTGGCCGAAACGCGTGCCCAGGCACGGATACTGGTGGAGCAGCCAAACATTAATCCGGAGCCGTTGTTTGCGGCGGCCGCCATTGCTGTGCAGGCGCAGGATCCGGCGTTGGCCGTGCGTGCGTTGCAGCGTTTGCTGACGATCGATTCGGTGGATACGTCACTGATTGAATACAACCTGGGCCTGGCCTACGAGAGTGGCGCCGAACTGGCGCGTGAGCGCAAAGACAGCGCGGCGTTGACTGCGCAGGAATCGGATGCGATTCTGCATTACCTGAAAGTGCTGCCGGGCGAGTACTATGTGCCGGCCCGTTTGCGAGCGGCCAATCTGCTGGCGCGGCAGGGTGATATGAAAGCAGCGCAGGCGTTGCTACAAACGACGCCGGCGCGGAATACATCGACGCGTGTCGAGTTGATCCTGGGGCAAGCCACGCTGCTCCGCGATAGCGGTGATGTGACGGGGGCTTTCCAGCTGATCGAGCAGGCACAGAAGCAGTATCCTGCGAGTGTGCCTTTACGCTATGAATACGGTATGTTGGCTGAGCGTGCTGGCAAAATGGCGCTCTTTGAAAAAACCATGCGCGATGTGATCCGCAAGGATCCGAATTTTGCCCAGGCCTATAATGCCCTCGGCTTTACCTTTGCCGATAAGAATATCCGCCTGAAAGAGGCGCGCGGCCTGCTGGAAAAGGCCCTGTCGTTGTCGCCCAACGATCCATTTATTCTCGATAGCATGGGCTGGCTCTGCTACCGGGAAAAAAACTTTGGTGTGGCGCTGGATTATCTGAACCGTGCCGCATCGTTGCGGGCCGATCCGGAAATCATTCTGCATCAGGTGACGGTGCTGAAGGCGATGGGCCGTGTCGAGGAGGCTGGTCGTGTCTGGCGTGCCGGGTTGCAACAGTTCCCGGATAACGACGCGTTGCGTTCGGGCGGGCAGGCGCTGGGCTTGGATTCGGTGGCACCTATCGTGCCCGGTCGGTCGTTATGAAGGCTTTGCCGAAGCGCCGGTGGTTGTGGCCCTGTGTGCCGTTGTTGTTGACGCTGTTCTCGGCGGCATGTGCCCATGTGCCAGGCCCTGAGACACCGGTTCAGGGGGTTGCTGCGACCGCGCAGCAATGGCAATTGGGTGGGCGCTTTGTGGCTGGGCAGTCTCAGCCACAGGATGGTGGGGGCAGTGAGCCCGTGGCCGGGCGTTTTGCCTGGCAGCATCAACCCGGGGCCGATACGCTGTGGCTGATTGGGCCATTGGGGAACGCGCTGGCGCGGGTGGATATCTCACCAACGGGTGTGCGCTGGCAGGATGCGGCGGGTAAGCGTGGCGAGGGTACGAATCTGCGGGCGCTGGGGGAATCGCTGGCGGGCATCCGTTTGCCGGATGTGGCGGCAGACGCCTGGCTCCGCGGCCGATGGTCCGTCGCAGATGTGTTACAGCGCGATGCACAGGGGCGGGTGGTTCAGGCGCGTGCCGGTGGCTGGCAGTTCGATTATCGCTATGGTGCGCCGGCACCAGCATCCTGGCCGCTGGCCGTGGAAGGCCAGGGGCCGGAAGGTCTGTGGTTACGCGTCGCGCTGACGGAATGGGACGGTGTCAGCGACCCCGCTGAACAGCCGGCCCCCTGATGGAGCCAACCGTCGAGTTTCCATGAGTTTCAAAACGCCCGCACAGTTACCAGACCCTGAACTGGCCATGCGCTGGAACTGGTCCTCCTCCTACCCGGCGCCAGCAAAGATCAATCTGTTTCTGCATGTCACCGGGCGCCGACCGGATGGGTATCATACGTTGCAGACGCTGTTCCGGTTTGTGGGTTTGCAGGATACCTTGCGTTTCGTGCCACGGAGTGATGGCCAGGTTGTGTTGGCGAATCCGATTCCCGGGGTGCCCCCTGCATCAGATCTGAGTGTTCGCGCTGCCGAGGCTTTGCGTCAGGCGGCGGGTGTGCACGATGGTGTGAGCATCCATCTGGAAAAGCGTTTACCGATGGGCGGTGGGTTAGGGGGTGGTAGCTCCGATGCCGCGACGGTGTTGATTGCGCTGAATCATTTGTGGCGTTTAGAGGGGTCGCAGACCGAGTTGCAGGCGTTAGCATTGCCGCTGGGGGCCGATGTGCCGGTGTTTGTGGGCGGGCAGGCCGCATTTGCCGAAGGCGTTGGCGAAGCTTTGACCCCTGTACACCTGCCGGCGGCATGGTATCTGGTCGTGTACCCCGGCGTCTCGGTGCCCACTGCCGCGATTTTCTCGTCGCCAGATCTCAAGCGCGATACGCCGAGCATGCCGGCGAATGATTGGGGACAGGGGCTGCGAGAGGATGCCGGGGTCGGCGCGAACGATCTGGAGCCTATGGCGGCCGCGTTGTACCCGGCGGTGGCGCTTGCGCTGTCTTGGTTGAACGACCAGCCGGAAACCCGTGGCCGTGTTCGGATGAGCGGTTCAGGGGCCTGTGTCTTTGCCGTTTTCGACGACGAGGCTGTGGCTATCAACGTGCTGGACAGGCTGCCTGCTGCCCAGGGCTGGCAGGCTTGGGTGGCCCCCGGCCTGGATCGCCACCCTTTGTTCGATTTGATTCCGGGCTGAGCCCTGAGATGAGGAACCGGAGTGCTCGGCTGGCCGTTTCAGAAAAAGCACGGTTGGGGGGTGTGCAATCCGGATTTTTTGGATATAATCTTGCCCTCATCTCCGTAAGGGGGTGAATGTTGGGGAGTCGCCAAGCTGGTTAAGGCACCGGATTTTGATTCCGGCATGCGAAGGTTCGAATCCTTCCTCCTCAGCCACCGAATTCCGGGCAGTTGCCAGAAGCAGCTGCCCATTTTGTTTGTGGCGTGTTTATAACGTACCGCGTGCCGTCGACGGGCACACCGATTGGTCCAGGAAACCAAAAGGATAATCGCATCATGGCCCTCCAGAACCTGATGGTCTTTTCCGGCAATGCCAACCCCAAGCTGGCCGCCGACGTTGCGCAACGTCTGGGCCTGCCCCTAGGTCAGGCAGACGTTGGTCGCTTCTCCGATGGCGAAGTCAGTGTCGAGATTCAGGAGCACGTGCGTGGTCACGATGTTTTCGTCCTGCAATCGACCTGCCACCCATCGAACGATAATCTGATGGAACTGCTGGTGATGGTCGATGCGCTCAAACGCGCCTCAGCCGGCCGTATCACCGCTGCCATCCCGTATTTTGGTTACGCCCGTCAGGATCGCCGTTCACGTTCAAACCGCGTGCCGATTGCGGCCAAGCTGGTTGCCAATATGCTGGTGGCGGCTGGCGTTGACCGCGTGATGACTATGGACCTCCACGCGGAGCAGATCCAGGGCTTCTTCGATATCCCGGTCGATAATATCTATGGCCTGCCGATTCTTCTGGAAGATGTGCAGAACAAGCATCTGGAAAAGCCCATTGTCGTGTCGCCGGACCATGGGGGTGTGGTGCGCGCCCGTTCCCTGGCCAAGCGCCTGGAGTGCGATCTGGCCATCATCGACAAACGTCGACCCAAAGCCAACGTCTCGGAAGTGATGAATATCATCGGTGACGTTAGCGGTAAAGATTGCATCATCGTCGACGACCTCGTGGATACCGCCGGCACGCTGTGCAAGGCTGCGGCAGCGCTCAAGGAAAATGGTGCCCGTAGCGTGACCGCCTACTGTACCCACCCGGTGCTGTCGGGCGCTGCAGTGGAGCGTATCAACGATTCCGTACTGGACGAGCTGGTGGTGCTGGATACCATTCCGCTCACCGATGCTGCGCAAAAGTGTTCCCGCATCCGTCAATTGTCGGTTGCAGAGTTGCTGGCGGAAACCATCCGCCGCATCAGCAAGGAAGACTCTGTCTCCTCGCTGTTCATCGACTGAGGCATCCGCCCCGGTCATTTAACCGGACAACCTGGTCGCGGGTTGTTCAATATCTGGAGTAAGTCATGAACTTTGAATTCAATGCTACCAAGCGCGAACTGCAGGGATCGAGTGCGAGCCGCCGCCTGCGTCGTGCTGGCCGTGTCCCCGGTGTCATTTATGGCGCAGGCAAGCCGGCTGTGTCCTTTGACGTTGATCACAACGACATCTATCAGTGCCTGCGCAAGGAAGCTTTCCACGCGTCTGTTGTCACTGCCAATCTGGATGGTGTCAAGGAACAGGTCCTGCTGCGCGACGTGCAACTGCACGCCTACAAGCCGCTGGTGCTGCACGTTGATTTCCAGCGTGTTGATGCCAACACCGAAATCCACACCAAGGTGCCGCTGCACTTCGTGAACGGTGACGTTTGCCCGGGCGTTAAGCTGCAAGGCGGTATCGTGAGCCATGTGATCACCGAAATCGATGTCGCTTGCTTGCCGAAGGCACTGCCAGAATTCATCGAAGTGGATCTGAAGGCCCTGGAAATGGGTCACTCGATGCACGTAACCGATCTGAAGTTGCCCGCTGGCGTGCGCGTTGTTCAGCACGGCGCAGGCAACCCAGTCGTCGCTGCTGTGATGGCTGTGAAGGGTTCTGACGCCAGTGCCGGCGCTGCTGCCGACGAAGGTGCTACACCTGCTGCCTAAGTAAACTATGCCGGCTTGCCGGCACAGTGCTTAAAAGCCGTGTCGGTTCGCCGCACGGCTTTTTTTATGGAAATACGCTACGCTACGCCCTATGATTAATGCTGAAATTCAAACGCCTAAAGCCGCTGCAAAACCCAAAGCACCCGTAGTGCTATCGCCTATTCGCTTGCTGGTAGGGTTGGGCAACCCCGGCAGCGAATATGAGCGTACGCGTCATAACGCCGGCTGCTGGGCGCTGGATGAAATGGCGCGCGTGATTGGTGCAACCAGCTTTAGTGCAGACAAAAAAATGAAGGCGGATGTTGCGTCAGCCAATGTCGATGGACGCAAAGTCTGGCTGATCAAACCGCAAACCTATATGAACTGTTCGGGCCAATCAGTGGGCCCCTTCGCACGCTTTCACAATATTCTACCCGCCGAAGTGCTGGTGCTTCACGATGAATTGGATCTGTTGCCAGGCCACTTGCGCGTTAAGTTGGGTGGTAGTAGCGGTGGCCACAATGGCCTTAAAGATATTCAGTCTGCGTTAGGGACGCCCGATTACTGGCGTTTACGCATCGGTATTGGCCATCCTCGCTCTCTGCAGCTTAACCAGGGCGTGGCCGATTTTGTGTTGCACCGGCCACGGCAGGAAGAGCAGATCGACATTGACCGGGCTATTGATCGTGTGAGCGCACAAACGAATGTGCTTTTGCGCGGTGATATGGCCGAAGCGCAAAAGCGTTTGCATGTGGCCTTGTAAGTTTATCGGCACATTTAATTTGAGCAACGGTTATGGACCGCTGTTGAAAGGGTTCTTTGCTGGGGTTCTGCTCTTATGTGCGCTATGTGGCCTGGCAGCCCCGTCTAACGCACATGCCGAAGACCTAATCAGCCATCGGGCTTTTTACGAAGACCGAAGTTCACAGCAAACTTTTGAGCAGATTCAGTCGCAACCCTTTCAAGCGTTTAGTGGTTTAATTAATCTGGGCTTTACCCGCAGTGCGATCTGGGTTCGGGTGCGTATTGAGCCGGGCGCAAAGAGCCTGGTGCCTTGGGTAGATTTGCGCCTCCAACCGAGTTTTCTGGATGAGGTTGTCGCCTACGACCCATTGATCACAGGCAATGTACCGATGGCGGTGACCGGGGACCGCTATCCCTGGGCTAGCGATCGTTATCAGTCACTTAATTTGAATGTCTTGTTGCCACAGGCCGATGTGGCGAGAGACATCTGGCTGCGCATGACTACCACCAGTACGGCCATGCTCTATCTTACGGCGCTACCACTCACTGAGGCGCTGGCTGTCGATTTAACGCAAACGTTGCTGAGTTCGTTATACCTTGCCCTGCTCGGGGTTTTCGTTCTTTGGGGGCTGGTGGAGTGGGTGCGTCATCGTGATGCGGTTATGGGTACCTTGGTGCTGAGCCAGCTGATTGGTTTGCTCTATGTGACGGCCTATCTGGGGTACCTCCGACCGTTGTGGCCGAGCATGGGGTCTGGGCTTACGCCTGATGTCGTGACCTCCGTTCTGATTTTGTTGTTGACACCAGCGGCTTACTTGTTCGAATGGCGATTTCTGCGGGAGTATTGCCCAAAGCGCTGGCTGATTGGCCTTTACCCGTTGGTTTTGAGTATTTATGCAGCACTCCTAGTGCTATATGCGATGGGCTACGAGCGGCTGGCATTAAACATCAATATGTCATTCGTACTGCTGCTACCCATACTAGATGTGGCAACACTGTGGAGCGCACGTCGAAGTACGGGATTGGCGCATGAACCACCGGTATCTTGGCGCACCGCTATGATTTTTTACATAGGACTCTTCGTTGGTCTTGTGGCGATGAGCCTGCAGTTTCTGGGGGTGCTCCGAGCTGCTACCCTGTCGTTGTATGGGTTTCTGGCCTACTGTTTGTGGACGGCAGCGCTGCTGATGTTTATGGCGCAGCTTCGTGCCCGAAGAATCCAGCAACAACAGGCCGCACTGGAACAAGCGCTGCGTGAGACTGAGGTCGTCGCTGCCTCTGAAAAGCGGTTGCGCGAAGAAAAAGAGCACTTTCTTGCGATGTTGACGCATGAACTGAAGTCGCCGCTCGGCGTGATCGATATGACCCTAGGGGCTAAAAATTTTACCCAGGAATTACGTCAGGTTGCAGAAGACGCAGTGACGGACATCAATGCCGTACTTGATCGTTGTCTGCAGACGCAACGAATTGAAGAGGGTATCGTCAAAGCAAATCGTGAGCAATGCGATGTAGGTGCCGTCATGGCGGATCTGATCGGCCGATCGGCTGCACCTGCCGTGGTTCAGCTTCGTGTTGAAACATCGACCGGGGTTTTAACCGATATGACATTACTTAAAACCCTGTTGAGCAATCTCCTGGATAACGCGCTGAAATATCGTGAGCCGGATAGCCCCGTGCGGGTTCGTGTGTGTTCGGCTGACCTGGGTGAAGGGCCTGGCATTATCGTTTCTGTAGCGAATACCCCGGGGGCTGCCGGCTGGCCGGATCCAGAACAGCTTTTTGCCAAGTATTATCGAAGCGCCGGTGCGCATCGGGTCACGGGTTCTGGCCTTGGGTTGTATCTCGTGGCGCAGCTTGGCGAGGTCCTAGGGTTTCGGGTAGCGTATGTCCCTACAGAACGGCAAGTAATCTTCACCGTGAGCATGCCATGTTGACCGTGGTTCTCGTTGAAGATCATGATGCCTTGCGCCTCGCGACAGGCAATATCCTGCAAGATGCCGGGTATCGGGTATTGGCTGGGGCGTCGGTTGAAGAAGTCGAAGGGCGGGCCGATCATGCTGCAGTTGATGTCTATGTTCTGGATTTGAATCTTCCGGGTCGTGATGGTGCCGATTATGCTGCGTCAATCCGTCATGCTAATCCGCAGGTTGGCATCATTATGTTTACTGCGCGGGCAACACCGGCAGATATTAGCCGAGGCTATCAACAGGGTGCGGACGTATACCTAACCAAACCTGTGGCGCCCGAAGCGTTGGTAGGGGCGATTGAAGCCCTGGGTCGCCGTATGTATCCGCTTGGTGTCCCGCGTTTTGATTATGTGCTGGACGCTTGTCAACAAACGCTGAGCGGGCCTACAGGCGTTGTGGCGTTAAAGCGTACCGAGCTTGCCCTGCTGGCGGGGTTTTTAAAGGAACCAGGGCAGACTCTGGAAACCTGGCAGGTGTCTGAGTATCTTGGACAGGAAGAACTGAACAAACCAAGCCTTGAGGTGCAGCTGGTTCGGCTAAGAAAAAAACTTATAGAAGCAGGCGCGCAGCCTAAATCATTGCGCGCGGTGCGTTTGTCTGGGTATCAGCTGTGCCTGCGCATACGTTTTGAGTGAGTGATTTCCCTGTTAGGTTTTTGAAGGTTTGGTCCGGTTGAACGTGTAAGAATTGGCCAAGATTATTCTTGGTGCCTATCCCGTTAACTGTCATGTTCCGAACGATGCGTCCTCTAGGTCGTTTGTGGCCATTTTCGCTGAGTATTCTGATAGTGATGCCTGCATTAGCAGTAGATAATCAGACCGAGTCGGAAAAAACCGTACAGGAAGAAGTCCTTTGGCCGGATCCGCAGCCGAAAAAGAAAGAAGAGCTGCTGATTTCAGAAAAAGTGCTGAATGCACACGAAGACGTTGCAGCAATACCAATTACCTACAACTTTGATCAGAAAGTGGGACAAGCACATCAGGGCACCACGAATTATATTAATGCGCAACCTTACGTGCCATTTCGTTTGTCCGAAAACTATAGTTTTGTTCTCTATCCGTCATTTACTTACCAATACTTCAACAACTTCGACGGAATAAATTCGCAAGCATTCAAACCGATTGTTCTGCAGACATTTTTTACGCAATCCGGGCAGACTACTTTGCGTACATCATTCGGCGTAGGCCCCATGATGGTGATACCAACCGGGGCAGGCTTGGAGTTTGGTACGCAGCAGACAGGTGTGGGATATACCTTTGGGGGTTTTCACCGAACAGAGCGCTGGGTTGTGGGGTTGCTCGGGTATCAGTCTTTTGGTGTTAGTCCGCCACAAAAGCTGCCGCCGTCAGCAAACTATGTGTCGGTTCATCCCACCATTAAGTACATCACTGCCAAGGCCGGGAGCATTACATTGAACTCGGAAGCGACTTTTCATACGGATGGCCAGGGGAATAGTGTTCCGATTAATCTGATGGGCAGCAAGATTGTGAGCTTCGGTAACCAACCCTTGCTGCTAACGCTTGGCGTTCGTTATTGGGCAGTCAGCACCGGTTACGGTGGGGCGCAAGGGTGGGGTGGCCGGATTGGTGTGATGTATTCGTTTGCCGACTAATTTGAAAGAGATTTAGGTTAATCAATAGACAGGAGAAGATGATGAAAAAGTTTAAGTGCCGAGCACCCTTGTGTATGGTCACTCTAGCGGTGATTGGATTTGTTGCCCCTGCTGTTGCATCAGCAGATGTATCGTTACCGCCGTTCTATGAGGCTGTGACCAAGATGCAGCCAGTGGGTAAGCTGGGGCAGGTGATCAAGAAAGAAAAAATTGCGACACCCGTGCCAGGTGCTCAGGCCTGGCGTATCGCTTATATTTCATCCGATGTAAATGACCGCAAGACAATTTCAACAGGCTTGCTGGTGGCACCAACTACTAAAGCCCCCGCGAATGGGCGCCCAGTCGTTTCATGGGGTCATGGCACAACGGGCACGGCACAAAACTGCGGCCCATCCCAGGCCGTAAATCCGGCGGTGGCGTTGAACCAATACTTTTTGATGAGTGGGAATTCATGGCTGGATTACGGCATGCCCGCTCTGGAAGAGTTTATTAAAGAAGGCTATGTGGTCGTTGCGAGTGACTATCAGGGTCTCGGCGGTGGGGGCAAGCACCAGTACGTGGTGTCTGCAACGCAAGGGCGCGATGCAATCAATGCGATTCGTGCAGCCGGTTCAATCAAGGAAACCGGTGCAGGTAAAAAAGCACTGGTTTACGGATGGTCACAAGGTGGCGGCACAGTCTTAGCGGCTGCGGGCTCGCCGGATTACATCAATCAGAAGGGTACCGCGTTTGATGATATCGAAATGGTGGGCTTTGTTGCTATGGCGCCACCAGACTTCCGGTCAATGGCACCTGCAGATGGATTAACGGATGCCGAAGCAGAAAAAATGTTAGCCGGGCTCTCCACGACTTTTTCAAACAACGTATTTAATTTCACGCATCTGGCTATGAACTTATGGGCTACGCAAGCCGCATATCCGGATCGACTGAAACTATCGGATCTTTATTCAGCAGAAGGTGCCGCGTCCGTTGATGAAATCATGTCGAATAAATGTGTACATGTGGCATCGGATACTTTCACCTATACGTATGGTAATGATTACGCTCGGCTCATGAAAGCCAAGCCGGATAATGCCAAAGCCTGGGCTGACGCTATATTGAACGGCACCGTTCCAGCTGCAAATCCGGTTGCGCCTGTGATTGTGTACTGGGGAAGCAAAGATACCGTCGTGCCACCGGTCATGGGGCAGCTTTATCGTGAGCAAATGTGTAAGCGTGGCGCTAACGTGGCACGTGTGCAGGTTGGCGATGCCACCCATTTCGGAACGCCTGCGGCTTCGCAACCCTTGTATCTGCCTTGGGTCAAAGACCGCTTTGCTGGTAAGCCGGCGGCCGATGGTTGTGTCGATCAGTAATTGCTAAAGGAAACCTCATGACTACCGTTGCTGAATACGTTATTGATCGTCTTGCTGAACTTGGCATTGATTGTGCTTTCGGGGTGCCTGGAGACTTTTCGTTCCCATTCGACGATGCCATTGACGCGAGTGATCGCGTTCAATGGATCGTTTGCGCGAACGAGCTTAATGCAGCCTATGCAGCTGATGGCTATGCGCGTATTAAAGGCGCTGCGATTCTGTCAACGACCTATGGTGTTGGCGAATTGAGTGCTTTGAATGGTGTTATGGGGTCCAAAGCACATCGACTTCCGGTGTTTCACATCGTTGGTTCGCCCAGCACCCGTGTACAGAAAAAAGGGCTGATTACACACCATACCCTGGGTGACGGGGTCTACAACAATTTTGCAGGCTTATCCGCATCTGCAGCTTGCGTTGTGGCCAACCTGACGCCAGAAAACACGATTGCAGAGATGGAGCGTGTGATTAAAGAAGCCTTTCTTCATTCAGCGCCTGCCTACATTACCGTGCCTATGGATCTTGGTTTGATGCCGGTGATTGGTGAGCGACCAGAAAAACTCGTGACCCGTGCAGATTGTCAGCAGGGAATCAGCATGCAAGGCGAATTGGATGCGGCAGTCTCATGCATTTTAGACAAGCTGGCGAGTGCAAAAACCGCAGTGGCATTGCCGACTGGGTTCCTTGCAACCCGTGGATTGCAGTCCTTGTGCGAATCTTTCTTGAATAAAGTTAATTTGCCATTTGCGACGACCCCTATGGATAAGGCTGTACTGTCCGAGGCGCACCCCAGCTATCTAGGTTTATATGCGGGGGCAGGATCAGTTCCCGAGTCATTGAAAGACTGGGTTGAATCGGCAGATGTCGTATTAGATATTGGTGGCGTTGTATTTCTTGATTTCAACACCACAATCTGGACGAGCTCGATTGATCAGGACAGGCTCATTACGATTGGTGACCAGTTTGTCAGAGTAGGCCAGAAGATCTTTACAGGCATTGCTATGGGTGATGTGCTGCAGAAATTGGTCGATAAAGCTTCATTTAAAGGAACCCAAACCCCCCAGCTTGGTTATCCCGAAAGCTCGATAACCGACTCATCAGAAAAGTTTGTATGCTCCAGTGACTTTTACCCGCGCTTGCGTTCGCTTTTGAAGCCAGATGATGTTTTGGTGGGAGAGACAGGTACTTGTCTATTGCATATGAACAAGTTGAGACTCCCTGATCGAGTAGGTTTTCAAAATCAGACCTTATGGGGGTCTATTGGTTGGGCTACCCCGGCCACGCTGGGCATTAGCTTGGCAAACCAGTCCGGCCGAACAATTTTGGTGACGGGGGATGGCGCACATCAACTTACTGCCAATGAAATCGGAACGATGGGTCGTTATGGCATTAACCCAATTATTTTCGTGCTCAACAACGGTATCTATGGTGTAGAAGACGTGCTGAGCGAACTCGGTCATGTCTATGATGATCTTGCGGCCTGGCAGTTCCATCAATTGCCTGCAGCGATGGGTTGCGGCAAGTGGTTTACGGCTCGATGCGCCACCATCGAAGCATTGGATGCTGCGATAGCGCATGCTGATTCATTTGATGGCGCTTGTTATATCGAGGTCATGATTCCAGCAAGTGAAAGTAAGCCTTTGCCAGAGCAGATAAAGCAAAGTCTTTATCAGACTAAGACACCTACTTAAGTTCAAAAAGGAATAGAGATGCGCTTTAAAAACAGAGTCACAATGAATAGTATGTTTTACGCTGCTGTTGCATTTGTTGCTGCTGGGCTGTCGCCATGCGCAACAGCGGAGGTGTCATTGCCACCATTTTATGATGCAGTGACCAAGATGCCTGCAAAGGGGAAGTTAGGCCAAGTCATAAAAAAAGAATCCGTATCGACACCGATACGCGGTGCACAGGCATGGCGAATTGCATATATCACTTCAGATATGAATGATCGCCCCACGATTGCAACAGCATTAGTGATATCTCCAACGGCAAAGGCTCCTGCAGATGGTCGCCCGGTGGTTTCCTGGGGGCATGGCACCACAGGTACGGCTCAGAACTGTGGACCATCTCAAACCGTCAACCCAGCTGTTCCGCTTAATGAATATTTTTTAGTCGGTGGAAATTCCTGGCTAGATTACGGTGTTCCGGCGCTGGAGGAGTTCATTCAAGCGGGATATGTTGTTGTTGCTAGTGATTATCAAGGTTTGGGTGGCGGCGGCAAACACCAATATTCAGTGGCACTCACCCAAGCGCATGACACGATTGATGCTATCCGTGCTGTGGGTTACATGAAGGAAACCGGTGCCGGTAAGAAAGCGATTATTTACGGATGGTCGCAAGGTGGGGGTGCTGCCATTTCTGCTGCGAGTGCTGACGACTACATTCGACGGAATGGCACAGCCTTTGATGACATTGATCTCGTTGGATTTGTTGCCTTAGCCCCACAAGATTTATCGGTAATGGCCCCTCAGGGAGCGCTTACGGAAGCATCGGCTCAATCCATGATGTCTGGGTTGTCAAAGACGTTTACAAATAACCTCGCAAATTTTACGCACCTCGCTATGACGATGTGGGCAACACAAGCCGCATTCCCAGACAGACTAAAGCTAACCGATCTCTATACCCAGGAAGGTGCGAACGTCCTCGACAATGTGTTGTCTAACAAATGCGTTCATGTTGTGTCTGACACACTTAAGTACACCTATGGCGATAACTTCTCCAGCTTAATGAAGCCAGAGGCTGAAAATGCAAAGGTATGGGCTGAAGCACTGCTTGCCGGCGCAGTCCCTAATCAAAAGCCTGTGGCACCTGTTGTGATTTATTGGGGTGCCAAAGATGTGGTGGTGCCACCAGTAATGGGCCAGCGCTATCGCGATCAGATGTGCAAAATGGGTGGGAATGTGGCACGAGTCGAAGTGGGTGATGTTACGCACTTTGAAACGCCCGCAGCATCAAAGCCTTTGTATGTGGCATGGATGAGTGAGCGTTTCGCCGGCAAACCGGCTGCCAATGGTTGTGAAGCTAACTAAAAACCCGATTGTTGCAGCGGTTGGCGTGTTGCTCTGTGTGGCTGCCCATGGCGGCGACCAGAGCACATACTCGATCGGCTATCTAAAAGTCGAGAACGAAACCGACGATTACAATCGGCTGCGTATCGTGGAACTTTGGGGATACAACAACTATCAAGGCAATGCCAGCTATAGCGAGACACTCCGATTGCGTTATTACCAACCGATTGATGTAGGACGTTGGCATGCGACGATGCGTTTAGATACGGCAGAGGTTTGGAACCGCGGACCATCCTACGCGGCCGAAAACAACGGTCAACACAGCCCAGGTAATACGATGATTACGATTTGGGGAAACCATCCCCATGTGTTGCCGGAGCTGGGGGTTAACGTAGGAGGGCGAGTTATTTTCCCTTTTGGTAATAATGGACAGTGGGCGATAGGCCCACAGCTGGGTTCGGTATTCCGGCCAACAAACCCTGAATCAGTTCTGGCGGATATATCGCCAACTGTGCGTTATATGTATGGCTTCGATACGAAAAACAATTCATTTGCAGTAAATCCGCAACAACCCCCATTGCTACGTAACCTTCAGATTTACCCAACCTTTGGTATTCGATTGAAGCCTGGTACGCAGCTGAGATTTTGGGATGAGAATGGCTTGCAGTACAACACTCAGGGCGATAGTTGGTTTATTCCAGCAGATGCCATGTTGACGCATGAGTTGAACAAAGAGTTCCTTGTTGCGCTGGGTGGTAGCGCAAAGCTGGTGAGCACCTATCAGCAGTACAACTGGTCGGTGTATGGCAAGGTTGTAATGACCCACCGAAAGTTGCACAGGTTACGCTGCTAACGGGTAGTTGTTAAAGGTTGCTGCTGGGGTTTTCATACCAAGGGCCTGATGTGGCCTCTGATGGTTGTAGAAAGTAATCCAGTCACC
>NZ_JBIJFP010000015.1:0-42671 GCF_057744235.1 Fluviibacter sp.
CGCATGAGTGATGAAGCAACACCCCAGCGCGAGCGCCATGATGCGCCAGGCGGCAACCGTGGGCAGCAACAGCGTCAACGCGACAACAACACCCAAAGAGCGCCGCGCCAGCAAGCCGCGCCCATGACCAATGCCATGGCCAATGCCTTTGCCAAGCTAAGGAAATAAACATGATCACGGTTTACGGCATCAAAAATTGCGACACCATGAAAAAAGCCTTTGCCTGGCTTGAGACCAATAGCATTGAATATACCTTTGTCGATTACAAAAAGGCAGGCGTTGCCGAAAGCCACCTACCAGAGTGGATCAAACGCGCCGGTTGGGAAACCCTGCTCAACACCCGTGGCCTGATGTGGAAAAAACTCACCGACGAAGAGCGTGCCGATATTGATGCGAAAAAAGCACACCAACTGATGATTCAGTACCCGAGCATGATCAAGCGGCCTGTGCTCGACACCGGCAAGAAACTCCTGGTTGGCTTTAGCCCCGAAACCTATGCCGCAGAACTCAGCTAAAAGCGAAGCGGTATGCCCGTGGTGCACGGGCTTTGATCTCTATCGCCAGTACCATGATGAAGAGTGGGGTGTGCCGCTAAGAGACGACCGCGCCCTGTTTGAACTACTGATTCTTGAAGGTGCTCAAGCCGGGCTCTCATGGTCAACCGTGCTTAAAAAACGCGAACACTATCGCCAGGTATTTGATGGCTTTCGGCCTGAACTCATTGCCCAATACGACGCTCACAAGGTCGCCGCCCTACTCGCTGACCCCGGCATCATTCGCAACCGCGCCAAAGTCGCGGCCTCCATCCAGAACGCCAGGGCCTTTCTAGCGATCAAGGACACTGGCCAACATTTTAGCGACTATCTTTGGCAATTCGTTGGTGGCACACCGATTCAGAACCACTGGGCCAATATGAGCGAAGTACCGACCAGAACACCGCAAGCCGTTGCCATGAGCAAATCCCTACAAAAGCTTGGCTTCAAATTCGTCGGCCCGACCATCTGTTACGCCTTCATGCAGGCGGCAGGCATGGTCAACGACCACCTCACGCATTGCCCACGACACAAGGCCGTTCAAGCGTAACCCAACGCACGGGCAATCTTGTTTCTGGCAACCGTGGGCTTTGGCACCTGCCCTCTGGGCAATTCAAACCAGTTGCGGACATCCTCATCGAGGGCAATGCCATGCATGTAGTTATAGATGGCTTTTCTGAGGCCCTGGCCCAGGAGATCGTGATCCACACCGGTCGGATCAATAAACGCCACATCATTTTTAGCAAAGCTGATCGGTGGCAGCGGCTGCAAGGCAATGCCATAGGCTGAGGGGTCCTGGCCGACGGGCGAATGCACCGTGCAGGTAAAGCGGTGAAAGAAGCCGCTCTGGATACAACCGTTTTCAAAGAGCTGGCGCACATACTCCAGCGCATCGACGGTGTCCTGTAGCGATTGCGTGGGAAAGCCATACATCAGATAGGCGTGCACCAGAATGCCGGCATCGGTAAAACCACGGGTGACTTGCGCCACCTGTTCGACGGAGACGCCCTTCTGCATCAGTTTGAGCAAGCGGTCAGACGCCACTTCCAGGCCACCGGACATGGCAATACAGCCGCTGTCGGCCAATAGTTCGGCCAGTTCAGGTGTAAAGGTTTTTTCGAAACGGATATTGCCCCACCAGGAGATGGTGACGTTGCGACGGATCAGTTCTTCGGCGAGCGCTTTAAGCACTTTGGGGGGTGCCGCTTCATCGACAAAATGAAAACCGGTCTGTCCGGTTTCAGCGATAATCTGTTCAATGCGATCAACCAGCAAACTGGCCGAGGCTGTTTCATAGCGCGAGATGTAGTCCAGGCTCACATCACAGAAACTGCACTTCTTCCAATAGCAGCCATGGGCGATGGTCAGCTTATTCCAGCGGCCATCGCTCCATAGGCGGTGCATGGGATTGAGCATATCGAGCAGCGACAGATAGTAATCCAGCGGCAGGCCGACCCAGGTGGGTGTACCGATTGCTTCGAAAGGCACATCTGGCTCGATCCAGTGCTGATAGCGAACCTTGTTGTCAGCGTTACGAATAAAAGTACGCACGAGGCGTTCTGCAGAGCGTTGCCCTTGAAGATGCTCAATCAGCGCAAGTAATGGCCGTTCACCGGCATCCAGCGTGATGAAGTCCACATAGTCAAAGACACGCGGATCCGTCAGTTCGCGCAGTTCGGTGTTGACGAAGCCGCCGCCCAGCACAATTTTTATTTGCGGGTTTTGCTGCTTAATCGTTTGCGCGATGCGGAACGCGGCATAGACAGACCCTGGGAATGGTACCGATAGCAATACCAGTTGGGGTTGATGCCGATCAATGGCAGCCTTTGTCAGTGACTGCAGATGCCTATCGACGAGCGTAGGCGGCGCTGCCAGTGCGTGAGCCAGCGGATCAAAGGTGGGCTGGCTACCGGCCAGAGATTCGGCATAACGCACGAATTCAAATCGTTCGTCGACGGCATGACGCAGCACGTCGGCCAGGTCATTGAGATAGAGGGTGGCGTAATGACGCGCCCGATCATGTGTGCCCAGCGCACCGAAGGCCCAGGCGACCGGATCGCCAGAGTCATCATCGTCATACGCATCCAGCGCACTAAATCTCGAGCCTTCGGGTAAATAGCCACGGCTGGCAATACGGTGACTGAGCGTACTATCCCTGCCCTGTAAAAAGGCGATGGTGGGTTCGATCGTGGCCTGATAACGATCGAAATAATCAAGGAAGTAGTTAACACTGGCGCTGCGTATTTCTTCCGGCTGAGCCAGCGCCGCATCCCGTACCTCTGTCAGCCCGTTTGCTGTAAAGAATGACAGCACCAGCCCTAACGCCAGGTCTTCCTGATGGGCATCGAACCCCTGCGAGCGCAGGAAGCCTGTCAGATACGCCGTAGACGGATACGGCGTATTGAGCTGCGTCATCGGCGGGATGAGGCTGAGAATGCGGAACGGCTGTTGTGCGTTTGTCATTGTCAGGCAGCCGCTGTATTACCCCGAGCCTTATGTAGTTTCCGGTAGCTATCGAGCAGCCGGTGGTGTCTATCGAGGTCTTTCAGCTGCATATTAGTTGGGGTTAACCCGTAGAAGCGTACACGCCCTTCCACAGAGCCAAGCACGGCATCCATCCGCTCATTGCCAAACATGCGGCGGAAATTGACTTCGTAGTCTTCCAGCGCCATCTCGTCATCGAGTAATACTTCCAGAACCACATCCAGTGCCTGATAAAACAAACCACGATCCAGCGTGTTGTCGTTGTACTGCAAGAAGGCGCCAACAAGCTCATGCGCCGCTTCAAAGTCTTGCAGAGCAAGATTGATAAGCAGTTTCAACTCTAGAACCGTGAGCTGACCCCAGACCGTATTCTCGTCAAACTGGATGCCAATCAGAGTAGCGATGTCGGCGTAGTCGTCCAGCTCATTGTTCTCTAAACGGTCGAGCAATGCTTCGAGGCTCTCTTCATCAAGCTGATGGAGGTTAAGAATATCTTCACGGAACAGCAACGCCTTATTGGTGTTATCCCAGACCAGATCTTCTACCGGATACACCTCGGAATAACCGGGCACAAGAATCCGGCAAGCCACGGCACCCAGTTGATCGTAAACGGCGGTATAGACCTCTTTACCCATGCCCTCGAGAATACCGAAAAGTGTGGCGGCTTCTTGCACATTGGCATCTTGGCCTTGTGCTGAAAAATCCCATTCCACAAAGTCGTAATCAGATTGGGCACTGAAGAAACGCCAGGAAACGATACCACTGGAATCAATGAAATGCTCGACAAAGTTATAAGGCTCGGTAACTGCCTGAGTTTCAAAGGTGGGCTTCGGTAAGTCATTAAGCCCTTCAAAGCTACGACCCTGTAGCAGTTCGGTGAGGCTACGCTCCAGCGCCACTTCAAAACTGGGGTGTGCACCAAATGAAGCAAACACGCCACCGGTGCGTGGGTTCATGAGCGTGACGCACATGACCGGATACACGCCACCGAGCGATGCGTCTTTCACTAGTACGGGGAAACCCTGGGCTTCCAGACCCTCGATGCCGGCAAGTATGCCGGGGTATTTGGCGAGGACCGCTTTCGGTACGTCGGGCAGTGCGATTTCTCCTTCGAGGATTTCGCGCTTAACGGCCCGCTCGAAAATTTCCGACAGACACTGCACCTGGGCTTCTGCCAGTGTATTGCCAGCGCTCATGCCATTACTGACAAACAGGTTCTCAATCAGATTTGAGGGGAAGTACACCACCTCCCCGTCGGACTGCCGTACATAAGGTAACGAGCAGATACCCCGTTCGCTATTGCCGGAGTTGGTATCGATCAGGTTCGAGGCGTGTAACTCACCCTCCGGGTTGTAGATCTCGAGGCAGTAGTCATCCAGAATGTCCTTGGGCAAGGCATCCTTCGGCCCCGGCTTGAACCAGCGTTCATTCGGGTAATGTACAAAGGGGGCACTGGCAATTTCTTCGCCCCAGAACGCACCGGCATAGAAATGGTTATTACTCAGGCGCTCGATATATTCGCCGAGTGCCGAGGCCAGCGCGCTTTCTTTGGTGGCACCCTTGCCGTTGGTAAAACACATGGGTGAATGCGCATCGCGGATATGCAGCGACCACACATTGGGAATGATGTTGCGCCAGGAAGCGATTTCAATCTTGATACCTAGTTCTGCCAGCAGGCCCGACATGTTGGCAATGGTCTGCTCCAGCGGCAAATCTTTACCGGCAATTCGTGTGCAGGCATCAGGCGCTGGCTTCAGGGTCAGCAGCGACTGCGCATCGGCATCCAGGCTCTCGACCTCTTCAATCACAAACTCGGGCCCGGTCTGGACGACCTTTTTAACGGTACAGCGCTCAATCGAGGCCAGAATACCGCGGCGATCCACTTCCGAGATATCCGGCGGCAGCTCAACCTGTATCTTGAAAGTCTGCTGGTAACGGTTTTCCGGATCGACAATATTGTTTTGCGACAGCCGGATGTTCTCGGTCGAGATATTGCGCGTATCGCAATACAGCTTGACGAAGTACGCCGCACACAGCGCGGATGACGCAAGGAAATAGTCAAATGGCCCCGGTGCCGAGCCGTCCCCTTTATAGCGGATGGGCTGGTCGGCAATGACCGTGAAGTCATCAAATTTGGCTTCGAGGCGAAGCTTATCGAGAAAGTTGACCTTGATTTCCATGAGGTACTTTAAACAAAAGTGACGTAACCAGCTTCTCGCTGGCTGCGTATAGCAAGAACAAATACGGTATCCATCAACGATTCATAGCGATACAGTGCCAGATAACCACGCGTATCATGCCCGATAACGAGCTCACGTAGACCGCCAGCCACTGGTCGGCCAATCAGTGGGTTTTGCAGCAACACATCAAGCGCTGTAATGATTTCTTCGATACGTTGACTGGCTTGAGGAATATCAAATCTCGCAAGATGATCGAGAATGCGATCAAAATCTTCCGTAACCTCACGGGAAATTTCAATACGGGCCATAACTGCTACGCGTTAGCTGCCAAATTTTCTTGGAAGCGGCGCTTTTACAGCTTTACCGGCAATACGCGCTTTCAAATAAGCGCGCATATCATCCCAACCGATAGTTTCTCCAGAAGCGACGATATCTGCGTAACGTTTGGCCGCGACACCTTCCATGTCCGCACGCAGCTCAACCTGCTCTGCCTTCTCGGCTATGGCAGCGAGAATAAAACTGTGGGTTGTTGTCCCAACCTGTTTGGCCGCATCGGCAATGCGGGCTTTAAGATCATCGGGCAAGCGGATTGAGGTGGTGGCCACGGTTAGCTCCTTACAAAACATGAGCCACCAATGTAGCACAAAAGTGCTACATCAGATCACTCCCACTCAATCGTCGCCGGTGGCTTACCCGAGATGTCGTAAACAACCCGGTTAATCCCACGCACTTCGTTAATGATGCGGTTACTGACCTTACCCAGCAGGCTGTGCGGCAGTTCAGCCCAATGAGCCGTCATAAAGTCTTGCGTTTCAACGGCGCGTAGCGCGACCACATACTCATAGGTGCGCCCATCGCCCATAACGCCGACACTCTTCACCGGCAGGAATACAGTGAAGGCTTGTGAAGTCTTTTCGTACCAGCCAGATGCACGCAGCTCATCAATGAAGATGGCATCGGCACGACGCAATAGATCCGCGAATTCTTTCTTCACTTCGCCCAGAATGCGCACACCCAGACCCGGACCCGGGAAAGGATGTCGATAGACCATGTCATGCGGCAGACCCAGTGCGACACCGAGTTCGCGAACTTCGTCCTTGAACAGTTCGCGCAATGGTTCCAGCAGCTTGAGCTTCATATGCTCAGGCAAACCACCGACGTTATGGTGCGATTTAATGGTGTGTGCTTTACCCGTTTTGGCACCGGCCGATTCGATCACATCCGGATAAATCGTGCCCTGAGCTAACCATTTGGCATTGACCAGTTTCTTGGATTCGGCGTCGAACACTTCAACGAATTCGCGTCCGATGATCTTGCGCTTCTGCTCAGGGTCGCTCACGCCCTTGAGGTGGCCAAGGAACTGCTCGGATGCATCGACATGCACCACTTTGACACCCAGACCACGGGCGAAGGTTTCCATGACCTGCTCGGCTTCATTCAGGCGTAACAACCCGTTATCAACGAACACACAGGTGAGTTGATCGCCAATAGCGCGATGAATCAACGCAGCCGCCACAGAGGAATCCACGCCGCCTGAGAGACCGAGAATAACTTCTTCGCTGCCGACCTGGGCACGGATCTTCTCGACCGCCTCTTCCACGTAATTCGGCATGGTCCAGTCACGACCACAACCACAAATGTCGTGTACGAAGCGGGCAAACATTTCTTTGCCCTTGAGCGTATGGGTCACTTCCGGGTGGAACTGTACAGCGTAGAAACCACGGTCCTCATCGGCCATAGCGGCAACGGGTGTTGATTCGTTATCACCAATTACTTTGAAGCCCGGCGGCAGCTGGGTGACTTTGTCACCATGGCTCATCCAGACATCCAGCAAACCATGGCCCTGATCATTGCCACGATCCTGCAGACCTTCGAAGAGCTTCGAATGGCCACGGGCGCGCATTTCGGCATAACCGAATTCACGCTTGTTAGAGCTTTCAACCTTGCCACCCAACTGTGAGGCCATGGTCTGCATGCCGTAGCAAATACCCAGTACCGGCACACCCAGTTCGAAAACGGCTTGCGGCGCCTTCCAGTCGGTGGCCTCATAAACCGAGTTTGGCCCACCCGACAGAATGATGCCCTGTGGATTGAAGCTACGAACAAAGTCGTCACTCACATCAAAAGGATGCAGTTCGCAGTAAACCTGATGTTCACGCACACGGCGTGCGATCAGCTGGGTGAGCTGTGAACCGAAATCAAGGATGAGAATCTTCTGATGCGAGCGTGACATAAGCGATGTTCGGTGAATTATTCAACGTGGTAGTTCGGGGCTTCTTTGGTGATCTGCACATCGTGAACGTGCGATTCACGCACACCGGCCGAGGTGATCTCAACGAACTGTGCCTGCTGGTGCATATTGGCGATGGTCGCGCAACCCAGGTAGCCCATGGACGAACGCAAGCCGCCCATGAGCTGGTGAATCACAGCCAGCACAGAACCCTTGTAAGGAACGCGACCTTCAATACCTTCTGGCACGAACTTATCGACGTTGGCGGTGTTTTCCTGGAAGTAGCGGTCACTCGAGCCGGCCTGCATGGCGCCCAGTGAGCCCATACCGCGGTAGCTCTTGTACGAACGGCCCTGGAAGAGTTCAACCTCGCCCGGCGCTTCTTCAGTACCGGCGAACAGGCCGCCCAACATAACGCAGTTGGCGCCAGCGGCGATAGCTTTAGCGATATCACCCGAGAATCGGATGCCCCCATCGGCGACCAGAGGCACGCCCGTGCCTTCCAGTGCTTTGGCAACATTGGCGATGGCCGTAATCTGTGGCACACCCACACCGGCAACGATACGGGTGGTACAGATCGAACCCGGGCCAATGCCAACCTTAACGCCATCGGCGCCATGATCAGCCAGCGCACGCGCCGCATCGGCCGTGGCGATATTGCCGCCGATGACCTGTACTTGCGGATAGTTCTTCTTAACCCACTGGACACGATCCAGCACGCCTTGCGAATGGCCATGCGCCGTATCAACGACGATGACATCCACACCGGCCTCAGCCAGTAGTTCGACACGTTCTTCAGTACCAGCCCCAACACCGACCGCGGCACCTGCGCGCAGACGACCAGATGCATCTTTGGAGGCATTCGGGTGTTCGGTGGCTTTGAGAATGTCTTTAACAGTAATCAGACCATGTAGCTGGAATTCGTCGTCAACCACCAGCACACGCTCGATACGATGCTGATGCATCAGTGCCTTGGCTTCTTCGATGCTGCCGCCTTCACGGACGGTGACCAGCTTTTTCTTCGGCGTCATGATCTGACGCACGGCCTGATCCAGGTTGTCTTCGAAGCGCAAATCACGGTTGGTGACGATACCCACCACTTTGCCGCTCTTATCCAGAACTGGCAGGCCGGAAATACGATGCTGCTGCGTCAGCGCCAGCACGTCGCGCACCGTCATGTTCGGGTTAATGGTAATCGGATCTTTGAGCACGCCCGATTCATAACGTTTGACCTTGGCCACTTCAGCCGCTTGCTGGGCAGGCGTGAGGTTTTTATGAACGATGCCAATGCCCCCCTCTTGCGCCAGCGCAATGGCCAGACGACCTTCAGTCACCGTATCCATGGCAGCTGAAAGCAAGGGAAGATTAAGGGTAATGTCGCGCGTTAGACGGGTTTGCAGGGAAACATCGCGCGGGAGAATTGCGGAGTGCGCCGGAACGAGCAAAACGTCGTCAAAGGTCAGCGCTTTCTGAATAAGCTGCATGGTGCCAAGCCCCAAGACACAAAACGATATTATACGGAACTCCGACCCTCACGTCTGCCCTATCCGTTAGCTTTTATGACTCGCCAACTCACCACTCGATTCTTTACAGCAGTGCTAACGGCATCGCTATGCGCCTTTCAGGGAACCGCGTGGGGCCAGATCCAGGCTGGGCGGGCGACTAATGGGACACTGATTCTGACAGACCAGGCACTGCCGAGTGATGCCACACCGTCGCCGATGGCACTGGATCAGCTAATGAGCCTGCCGGAGGCCGCATCGCAGATTCGGCCAAAAACAACCCATCCAGCGAATCCACCCGTCAATGCGCCTGAGGCAAGCTCACTCCCGAAACAGACCGCCGAACAAAAGGCCACTTGCCGGGGTATTAACCAGCGCTATGCCGAAACCCAGGCCGAATTAGCGCTGGTTGAACGAAAAAAAGCGGCGGGCACCTTGCTGATCCCGGAATCTGGTTTGGTGACCTTGCGGCAAAACCTTGCCACTCTGGAACGCATGCGCCAGCTCTGCCCGTAATCCAGACGTTACGCGTCACCAGCGTTCAGCTCGGCCGCACCGCGCTTCATGACTTTGCCTTCGGCGGCTTTCTGGCGGCGGACTTCTTTGGGGTCAGCAATCAACGGCCGATAGATCTCGACCCGATCCCGATCACGCAGAACGGCATCTGCTTTAGCGAGCTTGGCAAACACCCCCAGCTTGTTGGCACCACCAGGATCAATCTCCGGGTATTTTTGGAGGAGACCCGAGGCTTCAATGGCCTGAATAACCGTCGCTCCATCCGGCAGGTTGACCGCAACCAGCTCCTGACGGTCAGCCAATGCGTAACAGACTTCAATTTTCATGCTTTATAAACCTGACCCGCCCTCTGGACGAAGGCTTCAATAAAGGTATTGGCGATCCGGCTGAATACCGGCCCGATCACCTTTTCAAAAAGCTTACTAGAAAACTCGTAATGCAGCCGGAATTCGATCTTGCAGGCATGCTCACCGAGGGGCCTGAAATGCCATTGTCCATCAAAGCGCCGGAATGGCCCATCGACCAGTTTCATGACCATCTGCGCCGGAAACAACTTTTCGTTTTCGGTCGTAAAGTGCGACTTCACGCTTAAAAAGTCGATATGTAACGTGGCGACAGTTTTGTGTTCATCCCGGTACTTGAGCTCGGCTTTCGCACACCAGGGCAGGAACTGCGTGTAGGCCTCAACGTCATCAACCAGGGCGTACATCTGTGCCGGGGTATGTTCGACAAGAACGGTTTTTTCAACTAGCGCCATGGGAACAGAACAGGTTAAACGGCTGAAGGGTTGATAGAATGCCACATTCTAGCGAAAATCGCTGCACGCGCCCTCCCCCAGATAGCATGAGTATTGTTTCCAACAAAAAAGCCTTCCACGAGTACTTTATCGAAGAACAGTTCGAGGCCGGCTTGTCTCTCCAGGGTTGGGAATGCAAGGCCATCCGTGCCGGCCGCATTCAGATCAAGGAAGCCTATGTGGTCGTGCTGGAGGGTGAGCTCTACCTGATCGGTATGCACATTACGCCGCTGATCTCGGCATCGACACACATCAAACCGGATGCCACGCGGACGCGTAAGCTCCTTCTGCACCGGAACCAGATCGACACACTGATCGGCAAAGTGGAGCGTGCCGGTTACGCCCTGGTGCCGATTGACCTGCACTATAACAAGGGCCGGATCAAAGCGACGATAGGCCTTGCCAAGGGCAAGAAACTGCACGACAAACGCGATTCGGAAAAAGAGAAAGACTGGAAGCGTGAGCAGGGACGGCTGCTCAAAACCCAGGTTCGCTAAGCTTCGGAGGCAAGATGATCATCCCGGAGGATATTGTTCAGGCGCATGACTCGCTGATTTACGGGCTCGGCCTGGCCGCCTCAGTTGTCTGCTCGGTAACTGGCGTTCTGGTTGCCCGCGACAAAGGAGTCGATCTTTTTGGCGCCCTAATGGCAGCCGTGGCCACATCATTGGGTGGCGGCACGGTACGTGACTTGCTCCTGGGACGCAAGGTCTTCTGGATGGCGGATGAGACCTATCTCTGGGTCACCGTCATCACAGGCTTCATCACTTTCTTTGTGACGCGAGTACGACACTTGCCGGAAAAACTATTCCTGATTCCGGACGCCATCGGGCTAGCACTCTTCGCCATTGTAGGGACCCAGGTGGCTCTGGACCTGAACATGCCCTGGCTCACCGCCAGCCTTCTAGGCGTGGTGACCGCTGTTTTTGGTGGACTCCTGCGCGACACCATGATTAACGAAGTGCCGCTGGTGTTCACCAGCGAGCTCTATGCCACCGCGGCCTGGATCGGTGCCATGACCCTGATCTGTCTGGATGCGTTAGGCGTTGATGTGAAACTTGCAGCGTGGATTGCACTTTGTGCCTGTATTACGGTGCGCATGATGGCCATTCGCTGGAAGATTACTCTTCCCCGCTTTCACCATCGGGCATAAAAAAGGGCATCCTTGCGAATGCCCCCTGGTTGATTAATACGCGTTGATTCAACCCCGCTTGGCGATTTGCTGCCAGGTATCAACCACCGTATCCGGATTCAGCGACAGGCTGGTGATGCCCTTCTCGGTCAGCCACTCGGCCAGATCCGGGTGATCCGATGGGCCCTGACCACAAATACCAATGTATTTGCCCGCCTTGTTACAGGCTTCGATGGCACGCTCCAGCAGCATTTTGACTGCCGGATCCCGCTCATCAAACAGCGAGGCCACCAGTCCGGAGTCGCGATCCAGGCCCAGCGTAAGCTGTGTCAGATCGTTCGAACCAATGGACATGCCATCGAAGTACTGCAGGAATTGATCAGCCAGCAGCGCATTGGATGGAATTTCGCACATCATGATGAGCTTCAGATCATGCTCGCCACGACGCAGGCCATGGCCGGCGAGCAGCTTTTCTACCTGCTCAGCTTCGCCCAGCGTGCGTACAAATGGCACCATCAGTTGCACGTTGGTGTAGCCCATCACTTCACGAACCGTACGCATGGCCTTACATTCCATGGCGAAACAATCCTGGAAAGTCTGTGCAATGTAACGTGAGGCGCCGCGGAAGCCCAGCATCGGGTTTTCTTCTTCTGGCTCATATAGATCACCACCCAGCAGCTTGCGGTATTCGTTCGATTTGAAGTCGGACAGACGCACAATCACCGGCTTCGGCCAGAAGGCGGCAGCAATGGTTGCGACCCCCTCAACCAGTTTGTCGGTAAAGAAGCTGACCGGATCCGCATAGCCACGGGCACGACGCTCGATCTCTTCACGCTTACTGGCTGGCAACCGGTCGATTTCCAGAATGGCTTTCGGGTGGACCCCGATGATGTTGTTAATGATGAATTCCACACGAGCCAGACCCACCCCTTCATTGGGCAGCTGTGCAAAATCAAACGCCAGTTCCGGGTTACCCACGTTCATCATGATCTTAACCGGAATCGGCGGCAGTTCACCCAGATCGCGCGTCGTCACTTCATATTGCTGAGCGCCTCGATACACATGGCCGGTATCCCCTTCGGCACAGGACACGGTAACGACATCGCCTTCAGTCAGTGTCTCGGTCGCATCGCCACAACCAACAATCGCAGGAATACCCAACTCACGGGCAATAATTGCTGCGTGACAGGTGCGGCCGCCACGGTTCGTCACAATCGCTGCAGCGCGCTTCATCACCGGCTCCCAGTTCGGGTCGGTCATGTCGGCAACCAGCACATCGCCGGGTTTAACGCTATTCATCTCGGCCGGATCATTGACCACACGCACCGGACCAACGCCGATTTTCTGGCCAATGGCACGGCCCGAGGCTAGCACCTTGCCATAGCTCTTCAGCGCAAATTTTTCGACCTTGTCCTTCGACTCCTGCGACTTCACGGTTTCAGGACGCGCCTGCAGGATATACAGACGGCCATCGGTGCCATCGCGGCCCCACTCGATGTCCATCGGGCGCTGATAGTGTTTCTCGATGATGTCGGCGAAACGGGCCAGCTCCAGAACCTCGTCATCGGCAATCGAAAACTTGTTGCGATCGGCTTCCGCCACATCAACGGTGTGGGTCGATTTACCGGCGATTTTGTCAGTCGAGAAGATCATCTTGATCAGCTTCGAACCCAGGTTGCGGCGAATCACGGCCGGACGTCCCTCACGCAGCATCGGCTTGTGTACATAGAACTCATCCGGGTTCACGGCGCCCTGTACAACCGTCTCACCCAGTCCATAAGACGACGTCACGAAAATGGCATCTCGGAAACCGGATTCGGTATCCAGCGTGAACATCACACCAGCTGCGCCCTTGTCTGAGCGGACCATGCGCTGAATACCCGCAGACAGCGCCACATCGGCGTGCGCAAAACCCTTATGCACGCGATAGGCAATGGCGCGATCATTGTAGAGCGACGCGAAAACTTCCTTGATCGCGTGCAGGATATTTTCCAGACCGCTGATGTTGAGAAAGGTTTCCTGCTGACCCGCAAACGAAGCATCCGGCAGGTCCTCTGCCGTCGCAGACGAGCGCACGGCAAACGAAGCGTCCGGGCCACTTTCAGCAATCAGGGCCGCATAGTGAACAGCGATTTCTTTCTCGAGCTGTTCCGGGAACGGCGTCTCAACGACCCACTGGCGTATTTCGGCACCCGTTTTCAAGAGCTTATCGACATCATCGACATCCAGGCCCGACAGGCGCGCATTGATCATGTCGGCCAGGCCATTATGCGCAAGGAAGGCACGATAGGCTTCGGCCGTGGTTGCAAAACCACCTGGCACGCGCACACCGGCGGTCGACAGCTGGCTAATCATTTCGCCCAGTGACGCATTCTTGCCGCCGACTTCCTCGACGTCCGTCATGCGCAGTTCTTTGAAGTTGATAACAAAGGCGTTCATCAAAAATCCCCTGTGAGTGAAAGTTAAAAATTCAGTAAAAAGGAAAGCGGCTAAAAATTGGTTGCTGCCTGACGGCGCTCGGCTGTTTCTCGTCGCGCCAGAGCGCGCTGTGCCTGACTCAGGGTTTCGCGGAAGAAACCGGCATGAGTGGCTGCTGCCTGTCTGGCTGCGCCGGCATTTTGCTGCCGCACCGCTGCCACAATCGCTGTCCATTGATCGATCAGCATGCGACTGGCCACAGGAACGCTCAGCAGTTCACTCAGATTAAAAACAATGTCTTTGTGCAGCAAGCCCTGCACCGTCGACATCATGTGCGCTATAAAAACGTTATGCGCTGCTTCAGCCAGTGCCTGGTAAAAACGCCTATCGGCAACAGCAACGGCTTCGATATCGAGCGCCATGATGGCACTGGCAGCCTCAACAAGCGCCGCTTCGAGCCGTACTAGATCTGCTGGCATTGCCCGCATGGCTGCCCATTCAGCACACTGGCTTTCGAGCACGGCACGGAATTCAATCAGATCATCACTCAGCGCCGGATGCGACGCCAGCATGCCGGCCCATGGATCGGCGACCGCATCATTCAACTGGTCGGCAACGAAGGTCCCGCCCCCCTGCCGACTGTAGAGCAGGCCTCGGGAAACGAGTTTCTGTAAGGCCTCACGTAAAGAGGGCCGGGACACACCCAGCTCCTGTGCCAGTTCACGCTCAGACGGCAGACGGTCACCGGCTTTCAACGCACCTTCAAGAATGCGTTGCTCCAGTTGATGCGCCACAGTGTCCGATAAACGCGTCGTGCTCATGTGATCAAGAACCAGTCTTTAAATCCCTAATTGGTCTTACCAATTTCTAGGAAGATTGAATAGTTCACAATTTATCACAGAGAAATTCTGAAACACCAGTGTTTAAAGTGAAATATTTTCAATCCACTAGGATGTTTTTGGTATGACCAATTTACCAAACATAAAAACAACGGTTTAGATACAATGCAAGAACTATGACAAAACGTACTGTTTTTTTCGTCTCCGACGGCACTGGCATTACCGCTGAATCGCTGGGACACAGCCTACTGAGCCAGTTTGAAGGCGTGGAATGGATCCAGCAACGTCTACCCTTTATCAATACCCGCGAGAAAGCGCTGGAAGCGGTACAACGCATCGAGGCGGTTGCCGAGCGGGATGGTTGTTGCCCGATTGTATTTACCACGCTAGTCGACGATGAAATTTCCACGCTGCTGGAACACGCACCCGCCCTCTGCCTGAACTTCTTCAAAACCTTTCTGGCACCGATTGAAGCCGAAATCAACATCAAATCCACACACACCGTGGGTCGTACCCATGGCCGTACCGATAGTTCCGATTATAAAAACCGGATTGAAGCCATCAACTACACGCTGGCCCACGATGACGGTATTACGGATCGCGATCTGAGCACCGCTGATGTGATTCTGGTGGGTGTGTCACGCTGCGGCAAAACACCAACATCGCTCTATCTGGCGATGCAGTTCGGCATCAAGGCCGCGAACTTCCCGCTGATTCCCGAAGACTTCGATCGTGGCACCCTGCCCGGTACCCTGAAGGATCATAAAGGCAAGCTCTTCGGCCTGACGATTCAGCCGGAACGCCTGGCACAGATTCGCGAAGAACGTCGTCCCAACAGCAAATACGCGTCACTGGCCAACTGTCGCCAGGAAGTGAGCGATGCTGAGAAGATGATGCGTCGTGAAGGCATTCACTGGCTGGACTCATCCAGCAAGAGCATCGAAGAAATCTCGACCACCGTGATGCAGGAAATCCGCCTGGAGAACAAGGCGACAGCCTTCTAAGTAAGTCGCTGACGCACCTGCTCAAAAAGACAGACCGCCGCTGCCGCGTTCACGTTGAGTGATTCCATCCCACCCGGCATAGGGATCGTCAGCCGTTGGGATGCCTGCGCCGCCAGGGCAGGATCAACACCTTGGCCTTCATTGCCGAACAGCCATGCGGTTGGTTGCCGGAGGTCGTGGGTATACAGCAGCGAGCCCCCTTCCAATAGCGTTGCGGCAATGGTACCGGAGTATGCTTTTAAAAAGTCCTTTAGGTCCACATCCGCCAATACCGTAGACAACCATTGAGCCCCCTGGGCGGCTCTCAGGCAACGGGGTGACCAGGGATCCGCACAGCCTGGTGAAAGTACCATCTGACGAATCCCTGCGGCGACCGCCGTGCGAATGAGACTACCGACATTACCCGGATCCTGGACGCGATCCAGGACCAGCGTATCCTGGCCAAGGTCCATTGGCCGTTCTAAAGCCGGTTGTGCGGATATGGCTAAAAGGCCGCTGGGCGAATCCGTCAGCGCAAGTTGATCGAACAGTAAATCCGGCACCGCCACCACACGTGCCTCTGGACATTGTGTCAACAAGGTATGCACTTCCCGGTCGTGGCTGACGCGCTCCGCCAGAACGATAATTTCAGGTTGGCCGCCAGCCGCCAGCAGCATCTGCAGCAGATGCACCCCTTCAGCCAATACCTGAGCATGCTGCGCCCGGGCCCGTTTGCTTTCGGCCAGCTTTCGCACATACTTGATCAGAGTGTTCTGGCGAGAGGCAATATGTTCCATCAGGCAACTCCGGGCAATACGCATTGCGCAACCGGGCCAAAGCTACGCCGATGCGCCGGTGTCGGGCCATGCGCCTGTAATGCCGCCAGATGCGCTGCTGTCGGGTAACCCATGTGCTGTTTGAAGCCATACATCGGGTAACGCACGTCCAGCGCCACCATCTGGGCATCTCGTGTAGTTTTAGCCAGAATCGATGCGGCCGAGATCGCGGCTTCCTTGGCATCACCTTTGATAATGGCCTCGGCCGTACAGGCCAGGCCCATCGGCACGCGATTTCCGTCAATGAGCGCATGCGCCGGCAACACCGACAAACCCTCGATGGCACGACGCATGGCGAGCATGGTGGCCTGCAGAATATTGATCTGATCAATTTCTGCAGGGCTGGCTTCTGCCACACACCAGGCAATAGCCTTCTCCCGAATCTCTTCAGCCAGTCGCTCACGCACCCTGGCACTGAGTTTTTTGGAATCTGCCAGACCGGTAATCGGCTTTGCCGGATCCAGAATGACTGCGGCAGCAACCACGGCACCTGCCAACGGCCCACGTCCGGCTTCATCAACGCCACAGATCCAGTGACTGGACTCACTCATTGGAAAGAACGATACACAGGGTTGATGCAGTCCAGCACGGCATCGGCCGCACGCTCGGCCGAGCTCTGCCGGAGCTTCTGATGAATCGATGCAAAGGCACTTTCCATCTCGGCACGACGGTTCGGTTGTCGCCAGAGCTGAATCAGAGCATCCGATAATTTCTCTGCCGTCGCCTCCTCCTGCAATAGTTCAGGCACCACCAGACGCCCCAGCAGAATATTCGGCAGACCGACCCACGTGAGATAGCGTAACTTTTTATAGACCCAGGCTGAAAACGCCGACAATCGATACGTAATGATCATCGGACAACGCAGTAAAGCGGCTTCGAGGGTAGCGGTACCGCTACATACCAGCGCCAGATCACTTGCTGCCAATGCGTCGCGGGCGTGACCGAAGAGAATGCGTACGCGCAACTCGGCAACCGCATGGGCTTTGAGTGCTGCTTCAAACAGCGCCCGCGTTTCTTTGGTGGTTAGCGGCACCAGAAAGAGCGCCTCGGGCAGCGCCTGCGCAACCCGGTTGGCCGTTTCCACAAAGAGCTGCGCATGATAGGCCAGTTCGGACTGTCGACTACCCGGCATCAGCGTGATCAGTGGTGCCGCTTCAGGCAAGTTAAGCGATTGGCGCACCTGCTGACGATTGATCGCCGGATCAATCTCATCCGCCAGCGGGTGTCCGACAAAGACCGGTGCTAGCCCCTGGCCCTGGTAGCACGCCGGCTCAAAGGGGAACAAACAGAGCAGCTGATTGACCGCAGCCACAATTTTTTTGGTACGTCCGCGGCGCCAGGCCCAGACCGTGGGACTGACATAATGCACCGTCGGAATCCCTGCCTTCTTGAGCTGACGCTCAACGGCGAGGTTGAAATCCGGTGCGTCGATGCCAATCATCACATCTGGCTGCCAGGCTTTAAGTTTTGCCGTAATCCCCCGACGAATCGATAGAATTTCCGGCAGATGCGCAACCACTTCAGCCGCGCCACGCACAGCCAGCTTTTCCTGTTCATACTCGCTACGCAAACCCGCAGCGATCATTTTCGGGCCACCGATGCCGTAGAACTCGGCATCGGCGTAACGCGCTTTCAGCGCATCAATCAGACTGGCACCTAGCACATCGCCCGACGCTTCTCCGGCCACCAGGGCAATACGCAGCGGACGAGACATGCCAACCGATCAGATTAACGAATGATGCCGCGCTGCGACGATGCGAGAAACTCGTTGAGCACCGCAACTTCGGGGAAGCTTTTCTGCAAGTCATCGAGCTTGACGCGGGCTTCTTCCAGACTCAGACCGGACTTGTAGACCGCCCGGTAAGCCTGCTTGATGGCATTGACGGCTTCCACCGAAAAACCACGACGCTTGAGCCCTTCGGCATTGATACCGCGCGGAATCGTCGGATAGCCCTGCGCCATCACATAAGGCGGCACATCCTGAACCAGCATGGAACCACCACCAATCATGGCATGCGAGCCGATGCGTACAAACTGGTGATAGCCCGTGTGGCCACCCAGAATCGCCCAATCGCCGACTTCGCAGTGTCCTGCTAGCTGTGCATTGCTGGCCAACACATTCTGGTTTCCGATACGGCAATCATGAGCCACGTGCACATAGCCCATGACCCAGTTATCGGAACCGATCGAAGTGATGCCTTTATCCTGTACCGTGCCAACATTGAAGCTAACGAATTCGCGGATGGTATTACGATCCCCGATTTCCAGGCGAGTGGGCTCTCCGTTGTATTTCTTATCCTGGGGAACACCACCCAGCGCCGCGTAATGGTAAATCCTGTTGTCGCGACCAATCTGTGTATGACCCTCAATCACGCAATGGGAACCTATGCTGGTACCATTGCCGATCTTGACATGCTCTCCGATGATTGTGAAAGCACCGACGTTCACACCAAAGCCGAGTTCGGCTTTTGGATGAACAATAGCGCTCGGGTGAATGGTGACCATATCACTCACCCATCTTACGGTGGGCGCACATCAGATCCGCTTCGGCCACCACCAGGCCATCGACCTTGGCAACCGCCTTGTATTTGTAAATACCCCGTTTGTTCGCAACCATCTCGGCGTAGAGATCAATCCGATCCCCCGGGCCGACCGGGCGCTTGAAGCGGGCATTGTCGATACCGGCAAATAAATACAGATCGTCAGCCGCCTGCAGGGTTTCTTCTTCCGAAGCCGAGGCAAACGTCAGAATCGCTGCGGCTTGGGCCATGGCTTCCATAATCAGTACACCCGGCATCACCGGGTACTCCGGGAAGTGCCCCGTAAAACAGGGCTCATTCACCGTCACATTCTTGATGGCATGAATCGACTTGCCGTAATCGATATCTTCGACGCGATCCACCAGAAGAAAGGGATAACGATGCGGGAGAATCTTACGAATCTGGTGAATATTCAGCTGTGGCATGTGGATGACTCCCCGGTATGTTGTGCAGTCAAAGACTGGATTTGTGATTCGAGTGCCTGAACCTTGCGGGCCAGTGTATCAAGCTGACGCAAATTGGCCGCGATATGCAACCAGTCTGCATGTTGCAGGCTTGGAAAAACACCGGTGTATTGACCCGGTTTCCGGATATTCTTGATAACTGCCGTACCACCCGAAATGGTCACATCATCCGTAATTTCGATGTGACCCGAGAACATGGCTGCCCCACCAATAATGCAGCGTTTGCCGATGGTTGTACTACCGGCAATACCGGCGCAGGCAGCAATGGCGGTGTGATCACCGATGCGGCAATTGTGACCGATCATGATCTGGTCGTCGATTTTGACGCCATGACCGATAAGTGTGTCATCCAGAGCACCGCGGTCAATACAGGTGTTGGCCCCGACTTCAACATCATCTCCCATCACGACACGACCAATCTGCGGAATCTTGACCCACGCGTCTCCGTCCTTCGCGTTGCCAAAACCATCGGCACCAATAACAACGCCGGCATGCAGGATTACCCGGTCACCGATCTGGCAATCATGGTAAATCACCACATTCGGGTAGATCACGGCATCATCCCCAATGACAACATTTTCACCGATCACAACCCCAGGATGAATGACAGCGTTGCGGCCAATTTTTGCGGATGGCGAAATCACGGCCGTGGGATGAATGGGCTGTTCGGGCACTCGCACCGGATTAAGCAGCTGGCTCACCCGGGCGAAATAGAGATACGGATTTGCTGTCAGAATATGCGGACGAGGGAAGTGCCCTGCGGCCTCCATTGGCAGAATGAGTGCCGTGGCCTGCGTTGTTGCCAGCAACGGCGCGTATTTGCGCTGTGACAGAAAGCTGATCTGCCCTGCCCCGGCATCGGCCAGCGGCGCGATGGTTTCAACCGTAACAGCACCATCGCCGACCAGATCGCCACCGAGAGCCGACTGAATATCGGCCAGCGACAGACTCACGCGACGATGGCTCATTGTGCCGGCAGCTTTCCGTCATCGGCCAGTGCCTTGATGATCTTGTCAGTAATGTCGATACGGGGACTGAAGTAAACAGCATCCTGAACGATCAGGTCATATTTATCCGCTTCTGCAATCTGCTTAAGTGCCTTGTTGGCACGATCCAGCACCACGGCCATGGCCTCGTTACGTCGGACATCCAGGTCCTCACGGAACTCACGTTGTTTACGCTGAAATTCACGGGAGGCATCGGCAATCTCGCGCTCACGATTACGACGCTCAGCATCAGACATCGTGGCACCATTTTTCTCAAGCGCATCCTGCTGGCTCTTGATCTGCTTACCGAGTTTCTGCAGTTCCAGCTCGCGTTTTGCAAATTCAGTGGTCAGTTTCTTATTGGCCTTAACGGCAATCGGTGCCTGATCAAACAAACGCTGCATGTCGACAAAACCGATTTTTACATCTGCCAGCGCTGACGCCGAAAATAAAAAGGCGCTCGCCACCAAGACACTTGAAGCTCGTATCGAATAACGCATGACTGACATCATTTTCTCTTTAGAAAGCACTACCCATGGTGAACTGGAATGGCTGCTTCTGCGCCCCAGGCCCGGCACCGATAGGATAACCCAGGCTGAACTTGAGCGGTCCCACAGGCGATACCCACGACATGCCGACACCAACAGAGGTGGCAACCGTGTTATTCGTTGGACTGCACACCATCCCCGGATAACAGCCCGGTGCTGCAGAACCTGTGGCACCCACATAGCCAACGTCATAAAAAACGTTCCAGCGCAGCGTATCACCCAAACCGGGCAAAGCCCCCTGGAACTCGAAGTTACCGGTTGCGATTTCGTTACCACCGATATACGAAGTGCCACCGCCGGCGTTAGTCGCCTGCGGGCCAACCGTACCCGGCTTATAACCGCGGACGGAACCAATACCACCGCCATAGAAGTTTTTATAGAACGGATAGGCCTTATCCCCCATCCCCTGACCGTAACCCAGGTTAACGTTGGCCATAGCCAACAGGGATTTCTTCGGCGTCAGCGGCACAAAATGTTGCTGCTGATACGACAGTTTGTAATAGGCAATGCTCCCGGGTGGGCTCGCCAGCTCAACCCCAGCTGCAAAGCGGTTACCTTTGGTCGGCATGATATTGGAATCAAACGAATTAAGGCGCCAGCCCAAGCTGGAAATCAGCGAAGTATTGGTCGAACCGTACTTCTGTGTGAAGTTGTAAATGTTATACGGGACATTAGGGTAGTTATAGGTTGTATTCGGCGTCACACTGGTATCTGTCACCGTCACCGTACTTGCACCCGACAAATCAATATTGGTTGAATCGATGGTAAAGCCCAGATTGGTGCTACTCGTTTCACTCAGCGGGTAGCCAAATCGGATACCACCGCCGCCTGACATCGTCTTATACGTGGACAGCCAGTCCAGCGTCGCCGAGTTGAAAGTCTTGTAGTAGCCGTCGTAGCCGATACTGATGCCGTTGACCGTGTAATACGGGTCGGTATACGACAGGCTGTAGAGCGTATTGACCTTACTGGTGTTAACTGAAAGCGTGGCGTTCTTACCGCTACCAAAAAGATTGTTCTGGCTGATCGATCCGGACAGGGTGAGCTTTTCATAGCTGGAGAAACCAGCACCAATCTGGAAGCTACCTGTTGATTTTTCTTCCACATTGACGTTCGTATCAACCTGGTCGTTGGTACCGGGCACAGGTGGCGTCTGGATATCTACCTGCTTGAAGAAATCTGTCCGCATCAGACGTTCCCGCGACAGTTTGATCTTGTCGGCGTCATACCAGGCTCCCTCGATCTGACGCATATCCTGACGAACAACTTCATCACGGGATTTGGTATTGCCTGTAATGTTGACCTTACGCACATACACCCGACGACCCGGATCCACAAACAAGGTAAAACCAACCAGCCGTTTTTCACGGTTCACATCCGGTGCGGCATTAACGTTGGCAAAAGCATAGCCTTCCTTGCCCAGTCGTTCGGTAATGCCCTTGATGGTGTCGTTGACCTTGGCACGCGAGAAATCCTGTCCCGGAGCAATCTTGATCAGTTTGCGAATGTCCTGTTCGGGGACAATGAACTCACCCACCACCTTGACACTGCTGATCAGATAACGGTTACCTTCGCTCTGCGTGATGGTTAGATAGATATTTTCCTTATCCGGACTAATCGAAACCTGCGTGGAATCGATCGCATAATCCAGATAACCCCGATCCTGGTAAAAAGAACGCAGTTTTTCCAGATCAGCCGTCAGCTTCTGCCGTGAATACTGATCGCTCTTGGTGTACCAGGAAATCCAGGTCGGCGTGCTCTGCTCGAACAGATCCAGCAGCTCGGTTTCCGGATAGGCTTTGGCGCCGATAATATTGATTTCACGAATCTTAGCGGTTTCACCTTCAACGATGTTGAAGTTGATGCCCACACGATTACGCTCAAGGGGTGTCACTGTCGTCGTGATCTCTACCGCATATTTACCGCGTGACAAATACTGACGCTTCAGTTCCTGCTCGGCACGTTCCAGCACGGATCGGTCAAAAATACGCGAATCGGCGAGGCCCACTTCCTTCAGAGCCTTGAGGACAACGTCCTTTTCAAATTCTTTGAGACCTTCAAACGTGATCGAAGCAATCGCAGGCCGTTCGACAATAGTAACAATCAGATCGTGGCCTTCAGCTTCGATCCGTACATCCTTGAAAAAACCGGTGGCGTACAAAGCGCGAATGGCTTCGGTAATTTTGGCCGCATCGACTGTTTCACCCACCTTGATGGGTAAATAAGTAAAGACGGTACCGGGCTCGGTACGCTGCAGGCCTTCAACACGGATATCGCGAACGACAAAGGGATGGAACGAGGCCGCTTCATGCAGCTGTTGTGCCCAGACATCAGTCATTGTCGTCAATGACAGTAAACCCATGAAACAGGCCGCCCACAAGCGATGTTTCATAAAACGCGGTTCTAGAGGGGATGAACGCTTCGATGACATCCGGTTACCAGTTAAAAAGTCGCTGTAAGTCGTTGAAAACTGCAATAAACATCAGCGATCCGAGCACTACGATACCAAAACGCTGAAACAAGGCCTGACGCTCGGCCGAAACGGGTTTTCCGGTCAGAATCTCAACCAAATAATACATCAAGTGCCCCCCATCGAGGAGCGGTAACGGCACCAGGTTGATCACCCCCAAGGAGAGGCTGACAATCGCCAGAAAACGGAGAAAGGCTTCCAGACCGATCTTCGCGGTCTGTCCGGCGGCCGAAGCAATACTGATCGGGCCCGAGAGATTATCCAGTGACGCTTTACCGATCAGCATCTGGCCCAGCATCACCAGCGTAAAGCGGCTCTTGTCCCAAGTTTCAGTAACGGCGGCAGCCAAGGCCTCCACCGGAGTAAGCGCCCGATGAATCCGATAGGCATCCAGTGCCTTCCCCTGCGCCGGCGACAGCCCTGCCCGGCCGATCTCCTGACCCTGCTCGTCAACGCTCGCTGGCCTTAGCTCAAGCGTGAGCGTGGCATTCTGACGCAGCACCGTCAGCGCAAAAGGCTGATCCGGATGCATCCGCACGATTTTGACAAACGCCGCCCAATCCTCAATCGGTTGACCATCGGCCGTTTGGATCAGATCACCCGCCTGAAGACCAGCTTTCTCGGCGGCACTTTCCGCCTGAACTACACCGACCTGTGCCGGGAGCTGTGGCGACCCCAATCGAATACCCAATCCAGCCAGCGCTGTCGGACCAATCGACAGATCGGCCGGTATCTTGAAGGTCACTCCTCGATCAGCCGCGCCGGCCACAGGTTCACCACGGTCGGTTGCAACAACCGCCAGCATGATCTCCGGTTCCTTACCCAGAAGCTGCAGCAATTGCCACTGAGTTTGAGCCCAGGTCTCTACCGGCGCACCATCAACCCGTGTCACCAGATCACCGGCTTTGATACCAGCCACCGCGGCAGGCGTCGCAGGTTCGGGGGCTGCCAGAATCGGACGCCACTCCGTCACCCCACTGAGAAAAACCACCCAGTACAACACAATCGCCAGGAGGAAATTCGCAATCGGGCCAGCCGCCACCATGGCAATGCGCTTGCTTACCGATTGGGTATCGAAAGCATAACGTCGATCTTCCGGAGATATGCGTTCGCCATCTCGAGTGTCCAGCGGCTTCACATAGCCACCCAGAGGCCAGAGGCAGAGTGCCCACTCAGTGCCAGATTTGTCACGTCGCGACCATAGGGTTTTGCCAAATCCGAAGGCAAAACGCAACACACGAACGCCACACCACCGCATGACCAGGTAATGCCCCAGTTCATGAATGATCACGAGGAGACCAATCGCGACCACAAAAGCCCAGAGTGAATTCAGCACAGTCATGCAACACCCGGCAGCAGCGACTCGGCATAACGTCGTGCCTGCAGATCAACAGCAAGCACAGAAGCCAGATCCGTCAAGACCACATCCGGAATCGCCGATAATGTCTTGCGGATGATCTCGGGAATATCGAGGAAAGCAATCTGCGCATCCAGGAAAGCAGCAACAGCGACCTCATTGGCAGCATTCAAAACGGCCGGTGCCGAACCACCTCGAGAAAGTGCGTCAAAAGCCAGTGCCAGACACGGAAATGACGCCAAGTCCGGCAGAGCAAAGTCAAACTGGCCGCAGGCCACCAGATCAAGCATGCCAACACCTGAAGTAATGCGGTCCGGCCAGGCCAATGCATGGGCAATCGGGGTTCTCATATCCGGATCACCCAGCTCGGCAAGCACTGATCCATCAACATACTGAACCAGTGAATGAATCGTGCTTTGCGGATGGACAACCACCTGAATCCGCTCGGCCGACAACCCGAAAAGAAAATGCGCCTCGATGACTTCCAGCCCTTTGTTCATCAGCGTGGCAGAGTCCACAGAAATCTTGCGGCCCATAGACCACTTGGGATGACTGATCGCCTGAGCAGGCGTAACGTTGGCAAGTTGTTCTCGGGTGTATCCTCGGAACGGCCCACCGGACGCCGTAAGAATAATGTGGCTGACCCCATGTGTATTCGGATCGCTGCGGTAACTCGGTGGCAGAGACTGGAAGATCGCGTTGTGTTCGCTATCAATCGGCAGCAATATGGCACCTGAGCGCTTCACAGCCTCCATAAAAACTGGCCCTGCCATGACCAGGGCTTCTTTATTTGCCAGCAATACCCGTTTACCCGCTTCGGCGGCTGCCAGGGCCGATGGGAAGCCGGCCGCACCGACAATAGCCGCCATCACGGTATCGACATCCGTGCGCTGTACAACGGCATTCAGAGCTGCCGCACCGGTCAGGACCTGTGTCGCACAACCCCGCGCCTGCAACCGGATCCGCAACTGATCAGCGGCTTCCGGATCCACCACCACCACGATGCCGGGATTGAACTGATGGATCTGTGATTCAAGCAGATCAACCTGCCGCAATGCGGCCAAAGCAACTACCTGGTAGCGTTCAGGATGACGGCTGATCACATCTAGGGTGTTCCGACCAATGGAACCGGTCGAGCCTAGTACAGCAATCCGTTGCAATGACGACTTAGACATCAATGACCCACAGATAGAATGATCAAGAGCAGCGCCACCGGTAAAACAGATAACTGGCTATCAATCCGATCCAGCACTCCCCCATGCCCCGGTAAGAGCTGTGAGCTATCCTTCATACCGGACTGTCGCTTCATCAGGGATTCGAATAAATCACCGGCCACCGACAACACGAGGAGCAACAGTAGCACCGGAATCGAAAGTGCACTGAAAATACCGCCCAGCTGATTCAGGACTACGGCATAGATCAGCATACAGACAGACGCACCCAAAACACCTTCCCAGGTTTTCCCGGGGCTAATGGCGGGTGCCAGTTTGCGCTTACCAAATTTTTTACCGGCGAAATAGGCACCGATGTCGGCGATCCAGGGAACGGCCATCGTCGCCAGCAGCAACCAGGGCTCCGGCGGGATCGATTTCATAGAAATCAGGGCACACCAGGCCGGCAAAAGCAGAATCAATCCGACCAGAAAGTGCAAGGCTGGCCAACGCAGTATCCAACGCTTGACGAGCCATAACGGCACAATCAAAAGCCAGAACGCCGTGCCCACCAGTAAGCTGAGGCCCGTCAGCCAACCCATGACCATCAGGGGTGCAGCCAAAGCAACGGCGGCCAGCGCGTTACCAAAAACCAGCGCCAGAATCATTCGCGCCATCGGTGAAGTGTAAGGCTGGGGCGTCATGCGCAACCATTCCCAGAAGCCGAGTGCCGCCAGCAGTGAACAGAACAGGATCCAGCTCCATTCCGGGAGAACGAACAGCACCAGTGCCACCAGAATCAGCAAAACTACCGCCGTTTTAATTCGGGTCATCAACATCAGACATCCTCTTTGACGGGGTTCTGCCCCTGGTGCGCAGCACGTTGCGCCGCTTCGATCTGATCACCCGTCTGACCGAACCGCCGCTGCCGTTTCTGAAATGAACGTACAGCCGTGAAGAAGGCCTCTTCACCAAACTCTGGCCAGAGAATGGGTGTGAAATAGAGCTCCGAATACGCCAGCTGCCAGAGCAGGAAATTGGAAATGCGCTCTTCTCCGCCCGTCCTGATAAACAGATCGGGTTCCGGCACTCCGGCAAAGCACAGATAGGGCTCGAGATCCTGCTCCGTATACTCCCCTGCTTTATCCGGCGCGGCCAGTACCAGCGCATTGATCGCCTGAGCGATATCCCAGCGGCCACCATAGTTAGCACAGACATGCAATGTGAGCCGAATATTGCCAACCGTTTCAGCTTCCGCCTGGGCGATCATATTCTGCAGCTCCGGTGCGAAGCGGCTACGATCACCAACAATCCGCAGACGGATTCCGTGATCCTTGAGCTTGCCGACCTCCTGCTCTAGAGCTCGCATGAAAAGCTGCATGAGCAGACTGACCTCGTCGGCCGGGCGACGCCAGTTCTCCGAACTGAAGGCAAACAGGGTCAGGTGGGCAACGCCCAGCTCAAGACAACACCGTACCGTACTTCGGACAGTCTCAACGCCTTGCCGGTGACCAGCAACCCGGGGCAGCAGGCGCCGTTTCGCCCAACGGCCATTACCGTCCATGATAATGGCAATATGACGCGGACAGACACCATCATGGACAGCAGGCTCAGCCGTGGGCTGAGCCTGTTTTTTGAACCAGCGCGTAAGCGACATGACAGTATCCGATCAGATCTGCATCAGCTCTTTCTCTTTTTCAACCAACATCTTGTCGACTTCAGCCACAAACTTGTCAGTCAGCTTCTGGATCTCCTCCTGGGCGCGACGTTCGTCGTCCTCGGAAATCTCCTTGTTTTTGAGCTGATCTTTTAGCGTATTGTTCGCATCACGACGCAGGTTACGAATAGCGACCTTGCCGTTTTCACCCTCGGACTTCACGACTTTATTCAGTTCCTTGCGACGCTCTTCAGTCAGAGCCGGCATCGGCACACGAATCAGTTCTCCCTGAGCCGCCGGGTTCAGCCCGAGATCAGAATCGCGGATGGCTTTTTCAATCTTGGCCGACATCGGTTTTTCCCACGGCTGCACACCCAGCGTACGGGCATCAACCAGCGTGACATTGGCCACTTGATTAACCGGTACCATGGAACCGTAGTACTCCACCATCACATGATCCAGAATACCTGTATGGGCACGACCCGTGCGAATCTTCGCCAGCTCGTTCTTCAGGCTTTCAATCGATTTGAGCATTTTCTGCTCGGCATTTTTTTTCACGTCGCTCATGTTACAAAACCCTATCCATCAGCAATAAACGAGCGTGCCTTCAGCGGCACCCATCACCACGCGCTCAAGGGCGCCTGGCTCAAAAATGGAAAAAACGTTAATAGGCAATTTTTGGTCACGGCACAAGGCAAAAGCCGTTGCATCCATGACTTTAAGATCCTTCTGGATCGCTTCGTCAAATGAAATGGTGGCATATTTGGTTGCTGACGGGTCCTTCTTGGGATCCGCCGTATAGATACCATCCACCTTGGTGGCCTTGAGCACGATCTCGGCGCCAATTTCAGCACCACGAAGCGCTGCAGCGGTATCCGTTGTAAAGAACGGATTGCCGGTACCAGCAGCAAAGATCACGATACGTCCCTGCTCCAGATAGCGGATCGCTTTGCCGCGGACATACGGCTCGACCACTTGCTGGATATCGAGTGCGGACTGCACACGCACTGGCAAACCGGCAAGGCGCATCGCATCCTGTAGTGCCAGGCTATTCATCACTGTCGCCAGCATACCCATGTAATCAGCCTGGGCGCGATCCATACCGGAAGCGGAAGCCGCAACACCGCGGAAAATATTGCCGCCACCAATCACCACGCCCATCTGGACACCCAGATCGGCGACTTTCTTGATTTCTGCGACGATACCAGTGATCGTCTGACGATTGATGCCGTAGGCATCATCGCCCATCAATGCTTCACCGGACAGCTTGAGCAATATGCGTTTGTATTTCGGCGTTGCCATAGTAAGACCTTTCAATACAGAAATGCGTGCTTCAAGAATCCGGTAGGTCGCACCCAACCGGCGCGACCCCACTCAGAATGAAATTTACTTTTTTGCAGCAGCGGCAGCAGCCTGTTGTGCAGCCACTTCGGCAGCAAAGTCGTCTACTTTCTTCTCGATGCCTTCACCGACGATGTACAGCGTAAAGCCCTTGATCTGTGCATTCTTCTGCTTGAGCAGTTGTTCGATCGTCTGCTTGCCGTCTTCAGCCTTCACGAACACCTGACCCATCAGGGTGACTTCCTTCAGGAACTTCTGAACCGTGCCTTCCACCATTTTGGCAACGATATCAGCCGGTTTGCCCGATTCAGCAGCCTTTTCGGTCGCAATACGGCGCTCGGTTTCGATCAATGCAGCATCAACACCCGAGGCGTCTAGCGACTTCGGCTTATTGGCGGCAATGTGCATGGCCAGATCCTTGGCCAGACCCTCTTCGCCACCTTCGAGATCGACCAGGACACCGATCTTGCTGCCACCGTGCACATAGGAAGCGACCTTGCCGGCACCTTCGATACGCACGAAGCGGCGGATCGACATGTTTTCACCGATCTTGCCCACCAGCGCAGCGCGAACGGTTTCAACGGTCGAACCGTCCATCGGCATGGCGGACAGGGCAGCCACATCGGCCGGATTCTGCGTGGCAACCATTTCGGCCAGCTTATTCGTAAAGGCCAGGAAATCATCATTCTTGGCAACGAAGTCGGTTTCGCAGTTCACTTCAACCATCGAAGCCAGCTTGCCATCAGCGGCGATATAGATGCCCACGATCCCTTCAGCGGCGACACGTGCGGCAGCCTTCGAAGCCTTGCTACCCAGCTTGACGCGCAGAATCTCTTCAGCCTTGGCCATATCGCCACCAGCTTCGGTCAATGCCTTTTTACACTCCATCATCGGCGCATCGGTCTTTTCGCGAAGTTCCTTGACCATTCCTGCGGTAATTTCAGCCATGCTTATCTCCTGATTCAAATCGGTCTTAAACCGCCTGCCAGTCTCGATCGCCCGGGCAGGCAGGGTTTTATTGCAAATCGGCCGCCCGAAGGCGGCCGACCATGCCGGAGCGAGTACCAGGCATCGCACCTGGAAACCGGAGCTCCGGCCTGACGGGTTATTCGCCCGCGACTTCTTCTTCGACTTCGACGAACTCGTCGTCACCGGCAGCGGCGTCAACGATTTCCTGAATCGACTGGCTACGACCTTCCAGCACCGCATCAGCGATACCGCGGGCGTACAGACGAATCGCACGTGACGAGTCATCGTTACCCGGAATGATGTAGTCCACGCCTTCCGGGCTATGGTTGGTATCAACCACGCCAATCACCGGGATACCCAGCTTATTGGCTTCGGTCACAGCAATCTTGTGATAGCCGACATCGATCAGAAAAATGGCGTCCGGGAGCGTTGCCATATTCTTGATGCCGCCAATAGACTTCTGCAGCTTCTCCAGCTCGCGCTTGAAGTTCAGGGCTTCCTTCTTGGTCAGACGCTCGCAAGAGCCGTCTTCAACGGACAGTTCCATGTCCTTCAGGCGCTTGATCGACTGCTTCAGCGTTTTGTAGTTGGTCAGCATGCCACCCAGCCAGCGCTGGTCAACATACGGCATACCGGCGCGGGTTGCTTCTTCCGCAACGATTTCACGAGCCTGGCGCTTGGTGCTAACAAACAGAACCGTTCCCTTGTTCGCGGCCAGCTTTTTGACGAACGAAATGGCTTCGTTGTACTTGGCAACCGTCTTTTCAAGGTTAACGATATGAATCTTGTTACGAGCCCCGAAAATGTAGGGGGCCATACGGGGGTTCCAGAAGCGGGTCTGGTGTCCGAAATGGACGCCGGCTTCCAGCATTTGACGCATTGTCGACATAACGACTCCTTGCAGGGTTAGACCGCCACGACACCGACTGCGATTTTTCCGGAGAAAAACACCCTGAATTCGGTCTCGTGTGAGGATTAGCCCCAAACCGGACGGCTTGAGGCAGAAACGACCCAAAGGTCGGTTTTCACGAAGAAAACTTGTAGATTGTATCAGCAACCAATGCAGTGCAGCAAGCTTTCACGGGCTTTATCTGGCCGACCGGCAGTGTCTCGGTTATGCTTCAGGATTGGCTCGCCCGTAACCCAACGGCCCGGCACTTCCTTATAAAAACTCCGATAAAGATCCGAATCATGAGCAGCATCACCCTGAAGACCCCGGAACAGATCAATGCCATGCGCGTCGCCTGCCGACTGGCCTCCGAAGTGCTTGATTACATTACACCTTACGTCAAGCCCGGCGTCACTACCGGTGAACTGGACCGGCTTTGCCATGACTACATGGTCAACGTCCAGGGGACGATTCCCGCCCCGCTCAACTATCAGCCGCCCGGCTACAGCCCCTACCCCAAATCGATCTGTACGTCAGTCAACCACCAGGTCTGCCACGGCATTCCCGGTGACAAGCAGCTTAAAAAAGGCGATGTGGTCAATCTGGACATTACCGTCATCAAGGATGGCTGGTATGGTGACACCAGTCGTATGTTCAGTGTTGGCGACGTGTCAACGATGGCCCAACGCCTCAGCGACGTGACTTATGAATGCCTGTGGAAAGGCATTGATGTGGTGAAGCCGGGTGCCACACTGGGCGATGTCGGACACGCCATCCAGACACACGCCCAGAAACACGGCTTCTCCGTCGTCAAAGAATTTTGCGGCCATGGCATCGGCGAGAACTTTCACGAAGATCCGCAGGTGCTGCATTATGGCAAACCGGGCACCGGCCTGAAGCTTCAGGAAGGCATGATTTTTACCATCGAACCCATGATCAATGCCGGCAAAGCTGATATTCGCGAGCTGGCCGACGGCTGGACCATCGTGACCAAAGACCACTCGCTGTCCGCCCAATGGGAGCACACCATTGTGGTCACAGCCACCGGTGTTGAGGTGCTGACCGTTTCGGCCGGCACACCGGCTCGCCCGACGTTCTGACCAACATACCATGGCGAAGGCACAGCCCGGCATGACCCCCCTCACGGAAATCCGGGAGACGCTCCGACAGGGCCAATCGGATCTGGCATCGGCCTACCTGACACGCCCTGACCACAAAGCCTATCTGCAAGGCAGAAGTCAGCTCGTCGATTGCCTACTGACCCGACTTTGGGAAAACGCTGGCATGCCGGCAAGCACCAGTCTAATTGCGGTGGGCGGCTATGGTCGAGGTGAACTCTACCCGCACTCGGATGTTGATGTTCTCATTGCCCTGGATGCCACGCCCTCCCAAGCACTGGAAGAAACGCTACAGCATCTGATCAGCCAGTTCTGGGATATCGGCCTGGCTGTCGGACACAGCGTTCGTACCATCGAGGAATGTATCGAAGCTGCTCAATCCGATGTCACCGTGCAAACCGCCCTGTTCGAGTCCCGACTGATCTGCGGCAACACTGCACTCTACGACACCTTGCAAATTAAACTCAGCCAAAGCATGGCGCATGATCAGTTTATTGCCGCCAAGCTCGCCGAGCAGGAAGAGCGTCATCTGCGTCAGGCCTTTACGGCTTTCAGCCTGGAGCCCAATTGCAAGGAAAGCCCCGGTGGCTTACGTGACCTGCACAGCCTGGCCTGGGTGGCACGTGCTGCCGGCTTCGGCCTGGACGGACACCTCTGGCAATCGTTACAGCAGCACGCACTCATGCAAGGTGATGAACGCGTCGCCATCGAACGTGCCGCCGGCTTTCTGGCCGATGTCCGTATTCAGCTACACCTGCTCACAGGCCGCGCCGAAGACAGACTGCTCTTTGATATCCAAGGACAGATTGCCCAACGGTTCGGCTTCAGCGATATCGCCGAACGTCGCGCCAGCGAACAGTTCATGCAGCGCTATTACCGGATTGCCAAACGTGTCACCCAGATCAACACCCTCGTCCTCAAATCAATCAGTGAACGACTTGCACCGGCCAGCAAACAGAAAATTCGCCGCTTGAATGACCGCTTCCAGAAAGTCGGTCACAAGCTGGACATCGTGGACCCGCTGCTCTATCAAACACAGCCCACGGCCATTCTGGAAACCTTCCTGCTCATGGAAAAACAGGGCGGTGTACAGGAAATGTCTGCACGCACACTACGTGCACTCTATGGCGCGCGTCGACTGATCAACCGTGAGTTCCGTCAACAGAAGGAAAACAAGCAACGCTTCATCCAGATTCTGCGGCAAAAAAACGGTGTCCTACATGCCTTGCGTCTGATGAACCAGTTCGACATACTGGGCCGCTATATCCCGGCTTTCGGAAAAATCGTCGGCCAGATGCAGCACGACCTCTTTCACGTCTTTACCGTGGATCAGCATATCCTGCAGGTGGTCCGAAATATCCGTCGTTTCGTGCGTGAAGATTTCGCGCATGAAAATCCCTTTTGTCACCGCTTGATGAACGAGTTCGAACGACCCTGGCTGCTGGTACTGGCGGCGCTCTTTCACGACATTGCCAAAGGCCGCGGTGGTGACCACTCGGAACTCGGCATGGCCGATGCCGAGCTGTTCTGCAAATCACATGGCCTGCAGAAAAAAGATACCGACCTGGTGGTCTGGCTGGTCAAAGAACATCTGACCATGTCGGCCGTTGCGCAGAAGGAAGACATTTCCGATCCGGCGACCGTGGCTGCCTTCTGCAAGCGCGTCGGCGACCCACGCCACCTCACGGCACTTTATCTGCTGACCGTGGCAGATATTCGCGGCACCAGTCCGAAGGTCTGGAACTCTTGGAAAGCGCGACTGCTTGAAACGCTATACCGGTGTTCGCTGAGCCGGCTGGAGCAAGAAGAGGCCGAAGGCGATGACAGCGAACAGTTAGGTGACGCCGTAGTCCAACGGAAGCGCGAAGCACTGGCCCATCTGCGTTTTTTTGCACTCGGCGAATCAGTACAGACGCAGTTCTGGAAACAACTGGACGACGTCTACTTCATCCGTCATACCGACGAAGAAATCGCCTGGCACACCCGCTGCCTCTACTATCGAACCCACGAAAACAAACCGGTAGTACGTGCCCGCCCTAATCCGGATAGCGAAGGGATTCAGGTGTTGGCTTACGCACCGGATCAACCAGACCTCTTTCTGCATCTATGCGGATACTTCGCCTCGATTGGTTACTCGATCATGGATGCCAAGATCCACACCACCAAGCACGGCTATGCCCTGGACAGTTTCAATCTGTTTGACGCTTCAAACCGGGGTATGGATCGAGAAACCTGCACCATCATCGAACATGATCTGCTGGAAGTCCTGCAGGGTAAAACGCGGCCGGGGTCACCGCCCATGGGGCGCATCTCGCGTCAGGTACGATCCTTTCCGATTACACCGGTTGTATTGCTAGAACCGGATGAAAGCGGCCAGCAATATGTCTTGTCAATCCGTGCGGCTGATCGAACCGGACTACTCTATGCCATCGCCGAAACCCTCACGCGACATGGCGCTTCACTGCACACAGCACGTATTTCCACCCTGGGTGAACGCGTCGAGGATACCTTCCTGATTTCCGGACGGGCGCTGTCACAAAGCCGGGATCGGCTATTGCTCGAAAATGATCTGCTGGAACAGCTGAAAACCTGAAACTGCGCCGGAGATCATCCAGGAAGCTTGCAGCCAACCAGGGTTTCAATCAACAACCGGACTTTGCACATTGCCAGCTCCATGACATCGCCCAGAGCACTGAACTCAATACCCTGGGCGCTTTCACCGATACCGGCGGCATAGTTCACCACGACATTCAGTTGCGCATAGGGTATCTTGAGCTCGCGTGCCAGTATCGCTTCCGGCATAGCCGTCATACCCACAACATCGGCACCATCACCCGCCAGGCGCCGAATTTCGGCAGCGGTTTCAAGTCGTGGTCCCTGGGTACAGGCATACACACCACCGTCATGCACCTGGAAACCGAGCAGATCAGCAACATCCAGAAGCCGTGAGCGAATTTCGGACGAAAACGGATGCGTAAAATCCGTGTGCATCTCCACATCCGGCAGTGCGCCATGAAAAGTCGGTGCACGACCCCAGGTGTAATCAATCACCTGATCCGGGATCACCAGGTCACCGGGGGTCATGGCAGGATGAATCGATCCCACCGAGCCCACGGCAATAATGCCGGTAACCGCCATGGACTGCAGTGCATAGATATTTGCCCGGTAATTAATATCGGCCGGCATGATGGTATGCCCATGACCATGACGAGCCAGAAATACCATCGGGTGTCCGCAGATGCTGCCCAGCGTCAACGGACAGGAAGGCTCACCAAAGGGTGTCCGTACAAACTGCCGGCTTGCATCCTCCAGAATCGACAACTGGTTCAGGCCACTACCACCAATAATTGCCAGCAAAGGCGATTGCGTGGCTGGAGTCGCAGAAGCGTGGGTCATCATAACGTTCTCTCAAGAAATGAGTAACAAGCCTTCACCCGTCTAGGCAATCCGCCGCAAGGTGGCTTCACCTAGCACCGGCACAATCCCGGCGGGCATGGCGTGAACCGAGGTCGAAACGGGCAGTGTCAATTTGCGGAATTGCACATCGCAGACATCCAGCTTAAAGGGGGTTTCGGCAATGACAGCATTCCGGATCACGGATGCCATCGTCTCACGGCCGGCATCTTTCATCTGCCAAGGAAAGGCTGTCCGGTCCGCCAGATGGACTGTGGCAATCGAAGGCACCTGAGCGGCCAGCGCAACGGCCGCCCGTTGAAATGCCAGACGGTATTGCATCACCGCCTGCGCAGGTTCGGTTCGAGGCAAAGCCTCGGCCGGTGCACCGGCCATCCAGAGCACCAGTGCCTCCGGTGCAAAGTCGCGTAAATCCGTCACCAGCATCTCGTGAACCTGAGCAACATCAGCCAGTCCGAAGACGGCATGAGGCACCCGCTCACGCGCAGCCTCCAGACAATCCATCCGGTTATCCAGTGCAAATACCGATTTGCCATGACGCTGCAACACCGCCGTTGACAGACCAAATCCACAGCCGATTTCCAGTACTCGGCCCGCTGAGACACGCGTACAGAGCCAATCATAAGCGCCCTGACGTTCGAGGTCTGCCGACTCTGCCGACCAGCGACTCAGCGTTTCGGCCAGTGGTTCATGCAAAGCCGCCAGGGCCATGTCCGAAGCCTGTTTCATTCGGCCGTATCCGTTGCGACAAAAATCCCATTGGCATTGCGCCAAAGACCATCAACATCCAGGCCGAAGCCATAGACATAGCGATCCGGCGTTATCAGTGCCGGATAATCTGGCGCACAAGGTTGTGACAATGGCTTTCTCTTGTGCGTCAATACCGCAATCTCCACACACACGGCCCCCGCAACCTGCAACCAGTTGCGGATCTCGTTGAGTGTCACGCCCTCGTCCAGAATGTCATCCAGCAGTAAGACCTCGCGACCATGCACGTCGTGCCGCGGGCGAACCATCCACGCTAGTTCGCCACCCCTTCTCGCTTCACCATAACGGCTGGCATGCACGTAATCCAGATCCAGCGCAAAGTTCAGGCGCGGTAAGAGTTGACCTGCGTATACCAGGGCTCCCGTCATCACACACAGCACCAGGGGCCTGGCTTGCGCATAACGTGCATTGAGCAACGCTGCCTGCGTGTCCATCATTGCATCAATCGCTGCGCGATCAAATACGCATTCGGCAACCGATGGATTATGGTGCACAGAAATCCCTCAATAATTTACCAGGTTTAAATGGATGCGAGATACTGGCTGAACTCGGTGCCGACTTCCGGATGACGCTGACCGAGGGCCACCGTCGCTTTCAGATAACCCAGCTTGGAGCCGCAGTCGTAGCGTACACCATCGTAGCGATAGGCGAGTACCTGCTCTTCTGCCAGCAGACTGGCAATCCCATCCGTTAATTGAATCTCTCCCCCGGCTCCCGGTTGGATGTTTTCCAGATGATGGAAAATACGGCCCGACAGAATATAACGACCGACCACGGCCAGTGTCGACGGTGCCACAGCCGGATCCGGCTTCTCGACAATCGCATTAACCTGTTCCAGCCGCTCTGACACCGTGCGGGCATCAACAATCCCGTAGCTCTTGGTATCGGCGCGCGGGACATCCTGAACACCTAGGACCGAGCAGCGGTAGTAGTCATAACAATCCACCATCTGCTTCATCACCGGTGTTTCACCATCCAGTAAATCGTCGGCCAGAAGCACGGCAAAGGGTTCGTCACCAATCACCGGTTTGGCGCACAACACGGCATGGCCCAGACCTAGAGGCTCAGACTGACGGATATAAATGCAATTCACGTGCTTGGGCAGAATGTTCTGAACCACTTCAAGCAGCGCCAACTTGTTCTTCTGGGCCAATTCACTTTCAAGCTCATAGGCTTTATCGAAGTGATCTTCGATGGCACGTTTGCTTCGACCCGTGACAAACACCATTTCGGTAATACCGGCGGCAACAGCCTCTTCGACTGCATACTGAATCAGTGGCTTGTCCACCACCGTGAGCATTTCCTTCGGACTAGCCTTGGTCGCTGGTAAGAAACGGGTACCCAGACCCGCCACAGGAAATACTGCCTTGCGCACTTTTTTCATCAATGGCTCCGTATGCATCGTGTTTGCGATATTTCAGGATTGTAATCGTTTCAGGAGGCCGGCTTCATCCAGGACCTCGACATTGAGGCTGAGCGCTTTCTCGAGCTTCGAACCAGCCGCCTCGCCGGCCACCACAAAATGGGTTTTGGCGGAAACCGATCCGGACACCTTACCGCCAGCGGCTTCAATCATGGCTTTCGCCTCATCGCGACTCAGATGAGGCAAGGTACCGGTGAGCACCACCGTTTTACCCAACAGGGCCCGTGGACTATCACTGGCCTGCCCGACAACCTCTGGCCAATGCACACCTGCCGCTTGCAGCTGCCGTACCACGGCTACATGCTGCGCTTGATCAAAAAAGTGGCGCAGACTGGCCGCCACGATCGGGCCGACATCATTCACTTCCAGCAAGGCTGCCTCAGATGCTGCCATCAACCGTTCCACGGATCCGAAATGTCGCGCCAGATCCTTCGCCGTCGCCTCACCGACATGACGTATCCCCAGGGCGAAAAGGAAGCGCGGCAGTGTGGTTGTCTTGCTGTGCTCAATTGCTGCCAGTAGATTGAGCGCACTCTTTTCGCCCATGCGATCCAGCGCGCAAAGTGAGGAGAGGTTTAAGCGTTGCGGATCATAGAGATCAACCATCGAACCAATCACACCGGCATCCACCAGCTGGTCGACAAGCTTATCTCCCAGGCCTTCGATATCCATCGCACGGCGACCGGCAAAATGCAGCAGCGCCTGCTTACGTTGCGCCGGACAGGTGAGGCCGCCGGTGCAACGCCAATCGGCCTCTCCGGCTTCGCGTTCAATGGGGCTGCTGCATACCGGGCACCGCCCCTGCAATCGGGCATACAAATCGAAGGGGGGCCCAACGTCTGTCGGACGCTGTTCAAGGACCACGCCAACGACTTCGGGAATCACATCCCCTGCCCGCCGAACGATCACCGTATCACCAACACGCACATCCTTACGACGTGTCTCATCTTCATTATGCAACGTGGCATTACTCACGGTCGTGCCACCGACAAACACGGGAGCCAGTTTAGCGACCGGTGTCAGCTTACCGGTACGACCGACCTGTACATCAATATCCAGCAATTGCGTCAGCTGTTCCTGCGCCGGATATTTATGGGCAACGGCCCAGCGGGGTTCGCGCGTGACAAAACCCAGTTGCTGCTGCAAGCGCCGATCATTGACTTTGTAGACCACCCCATCAATATCGAAGGGCAGTGCATCGCGCAACGCGGCAATTCTTTGATGGAAACCCATCAGACCATCAGCCCCCTGTACCACGGCACGATGGGTGCAGACCGGCAACCCCAGCAATGCCAGTGCATCAAGGAGTCCGCTGTGCGTTGAGGGGATGTGCCAGCCCACGACATCGCCTAGGCCATAGGCATAAAAGCTTAATGGGCGTTTGGCAGCAACGGCAGAATCCAGCTGGCGTACCGCACCCGCAGCAGCGTTGCGCGGATTGACGAAGGTTTTTTCGTTTTTAGCACCGGCGGCAATCAGGGCACGTTGACGTTCATTGAGCACTTCAAAATCATCGCGGCGCATATACACCTCACCGCGGACTTCCAGCACCTCGGCATCACATCCCGTTAAGCGGAGCGGGATCTGCGGAATGGTCCGGATATTTTGTGTCACATCTTCGCCCGTCTCACCATCCCCACGGGTCGCCGCCTGTACCAGTAATCCCCGCTCGTAACGCAGACTGATGGCCAGACCGTCAAATTTCAGTTCTGTCGCATAGTCAACGGGAAGCGCATCCTCAGACAATCCCAGTTCCCGATGAACCCGAGCATCAAAGGCCTGCGCCCCGCCTGCCGTTGTATCGGTTTCAGTACGGATACTGAGCATAGGCACGGTGTGACGTACCGGTGCAAACGAAGTTAACGCCGGTGCGCCCACCCGTTGCGTCGGCGAATCCGGCGTAATCAGGCTCGGATCTGCGGCTTCGAGCGCCTCAAGCTCCTGATAGAGTCGGTCGTATTCGGCATCCGGCACTTCCGGTGCATCACAGACATAGTAGGCATGCGCATAGCGATTGAGCAGTGTCCGCAAGATTTCGCAGCGAGAGCCTGCTGGCGGCGCCGTGTCACCAAAATCAAAAGCGTCCTGCACGATCACGTATCAGGAGAACAGACGTCGAGCCAGGGCAGATCCGGGCTCAATCCCCTGTGCCTGCAGCACCGCATTCAGGCGAACCACCTGATTGGTTAGCAGTGCCAGGCCCTCGTCATTCAAGGGCCGACCAGTATCGTCCACAATCTCGGCGTTCAGATGCCCCGCCAGATTTCTGGCCATGTCACACATGTCAGTCACCACCGCATCCGGCCGCAAGACATGCGGAAAATCCATGACGAAGGATACCAGGCCACTATTCGCATCTGCCTGCACCTGGAAGCTCACCGAATCATCTGCGCCGGTACGCGCATAGGCCGGATAAGCACCGATCAGACCAAACCCTTCAGCATCGCCAGACAATCGGGCAAAAGCCAGCGCAGCATCTTCACGCGGCTTCAGGTTCATGCTGATCAGGGTATCCACCCGGACGCAGAACGCATCCAGATTCACGGCACGATCAACCAGCTTGGCCTCGGATTCGACCGATAGCCCGGCCGACAACATCTGCGCCAGGCTTTCCAGCGAGCGCATCCAGCCATGAATAGCTTCCGGTGCCAGCGGCCCCCGGCGGGATGCCAGTTGCAACCGACAACGCAGATTACTGACCAGGGCTTCGGCCGGAAGTGATTCTGCGCGATGCCACGCATCCGCAGTGTAGAACTCGACACGTTCAAAGCGCTCCGGACCCATCTGGTTCAGAGTCTCACGGATCGAACCGGCACTTCGTGGCTCGTAAAAACGCAGCGTGGCAATCGCATCCACCCAGGTTTCGGCTTCAGTCAAAGCAGCCACAGGCTCCGGCATGGTCAGCGCTGGTTCAACCGACGGTACTGCAGTCGAATCAGGATTCGCTGCGCCTGCATTATCCTGGTCCCACATGGGCTCCTGCCGCTCACCGGAAGACTCCATAGGCGCTTCCTGTTCCGCGATATTTTCCGGTGCCGGCGCATGACGCTGACGATGTTTGCGTTCCTGCCAACGGTTATACATCAGCACCAGAACAATCGCGCCCAGCCCCAGCCCCAACAGACTCAGTTGTAGTTCGTTCATGATCAACCCACCGTTGTTTCGCGCATTTGCAGCGCTTCTTCCATATCCACTTCGACGATCCGCGACACACCGAATTCCTGCATCGTCACACCGACCAACTGATTGCCCATTTCCATGGCAATCTTATTGTGACTGATGAACAGGAACTGTGTCTTGTCCGACATGCGTTTCACCATCTCGCAGAAACGCACGGTGTTGGCATCATCCAGCGGCGCATCGACTTCATCGAGCAGACAGAATGGTGCCGGATTCAGCTGGAACAGCGAGAACACCAGCGCAATCGCCGTCAGCGTTTTTTCGCCACCGGAAAGCAGATGAATCGTCGAATTCTTCTTACCCGGCGGCTGCGCCATCACCTGCACCCCGGCGTCCAGAATTTCATCACCCGTCATGATAAGACGCGCCTCACCCCCCCCGAACAGACTCGGGAACAAGGTGCCGAAATGCTGATTGACGGCATCAAAGGTGGACTGCAACAGACTGCGCGTTTCACGGTCAATGCGACGGATGGCGTTTTCCAGGGTTTCCATGGCACGCAGCAGATCATCCGACTGGGCATCCAAATACGTCTTGCGTTCCTGTGCCGAGTTCAGCTCGACTAGCGCCGCCAGGTTCACCGGGCCCATGGCCTCAATCTCACGCTGAATCCGGGTAATCGACGACTGCAGCGGGCCCGGCTTCACATCACCGACATTGGCCAGCAGGTGCTCGATCTGTTCGGGTGAACAGCCCGCTTCGGTCAGCAACCCCTCATACTGTGCCGCGGCCAGCTCGGCGGCCTGATGTTTCAGCTGATGATCGTTAATCCGGGCACGCACCGGCTCCAGCTGCTGCTCCATTCGCAGTCGGCCTTCTTCCAGTGTGCGCAATTCACCCGCCTTGCTTTCGGCCGTGTCACGAATGTCTGCCAGCACCTGTTCTTTTTCCGCCCGCAACACGAGCGCGGTTTCCAGCTTTTCGCGCAGCTCATCCCCATCGGCACCCGCCAGCTCGGTCTTCGATTGCGCCAGACTGTCATCAATACGGCGGCATTCGTCCACCGACAAACGGGCCTGATTTCTCAGATCATCCAGACGCGTCTGACACTCCCGGCAGGAGAACTCGGCTTCCTGCACGTCGCGCTCCACTTTCACCATGGCATCACGGGCATCACGCAGCGCACGGCTGGCGGCTTCCCGCACCGACAGTCGCTCGGTCAGCGAGCTCTGGGCAACCGTCACGGCGGATTCCAGATTCTCCAGCAGCGCATGCTGCTCTTCCAGACGCGCCTGTTCGGTCTGCTGCTCGATCAGATGTTCATCACGGCCGGCATCCAGCGAACGCACCCGCTCTTCGTAATGGCGCACGGCCTGGGCCAGTTTTTCGTAATCCAGTGCATAACGGTTCTGTTCGGCCTGGGCGGATTGCGCCAGTTGACGCAGGGCCTCGAGGGCCATTCTGGCCGAACGCAAACCTTCCCGTGCCGCTTCCACGGCTTGATTGGCGTCTTCCAACGGGCCCGTCAGTGCCGCCACCCGGGCCTGCGTGGTTTCCAGCTCCTGCTGACGTTCCAGTAACCCATGGTCGGCCGCATCCGGTGCAAAGAAGGTCACGCTATAGCGATCCAGCAGCACACCGGCTGCCGTAACCAACAGCTCGTTGGTCGCCAATTGGGCCTGTTGCGCACGCGCCGATACCAGATCCTGAACCACACGGACATCAGCTAACCAGCGGCTCAGTGCCGGCTTGAGCGAGGCATCCAGACATTCCACCTGTGCCATAAGCGAATCCGGCCCCTGTGAATTTTCCTGCCCTACGCTTTCCTGACCCGCACTGTCCGGCAGCAGCAGCGTCAGACGCAATGCCGGTGGCTCGGCAAACCAGCGCTCCAGATCCGGCAGATCCTGTTGTCCGCAGGCCACGGCCTTCAGCCGCTCGCGCAGCACCGCTTCAACGGCCACTTCCCAGCCACTGGTCACACGGATCTTCTGCCACAAGGCCGGC
>NZ_JBIJFP010000016.1:0-41329 GCF_057744235.1 Fluviibacter sp.
GTCAACCTGTGCCGCGCACTCAACATCCCGGCTCGCGCCGTCTGGGGCCAGGTCATTGGCGAATCCCGTCTCAGCCCCAAATTGGGCGCCACCGGCAACGTCACCAAAGACCAGCGCGTCCGCGCCGAATTCCACACCCCCGGCTATGGCTGGACACCGGTAGACCCGGGCGACGTTGTTCGCCTACAGCAGGCCGAAGGCCTATCGGCCACCGATGCCCGCCTGACCAGCCTGCGCAAAAAACTCTTCGGATTCTGGGAAATGAACTGGGTCGGTTACCAATATGGTCCGGGCTTTACCCTCCCCGGTGGCCCCGACACAGGCTTAGCTGGTTTGGCAACGCCACTAGCCACCATCGGCAACCCAAGAGCGGGCCGAACATCCGACACTGAAGTGCGTTACCGGGTTGATGCCAAGCCGATCAACTGAGTTCTGCACCTGCGGCAGCGGCAAACCCGCCGCAAACTGCTGCCAACCCTATCTGGAAGGCGCCGACCCCGCACCTACAGCAGAAGCGCTCATGCGTTCCCGTTTTGTTGCTTACGGGCTAGGCCTCGAACCCTATCTACTGGCCACCTGGCACCCCAGCACCCGGCCGACTTCGCTTGATTTCGATAAGGAGGCACCACTCAACTGGATTGGCCTGACCATCAAACGCCACGAGCTGCAGGGCGAAGAGCGCGCCATCGTCGAATTCGTTGCCAGATACAAAATTGGTGGTCGCGCTCATCGGCTTCATGAAACAAGTCGCTTTGTCCGGGAAGATGGCCAGTGGTTTTATGTGGATGGTGACATTCAGGAGACCTAACAAGGCATGGCATGGCATGGCATGGCATGGCATGGCATGGCACTATAATGATGTGCTATTTTCATCTTTAAAAAATGCTGCGGGATGCTGACGTTGCTTTCTAAATGGAATGATTTCAAGTGGTTATCCGGTTGGATGGCTCTCGTGTCGTTAATGCTTCTCGTTGCATGCGGCAGTGGCTCCAACTCTTCAACCACAACTTCTGGGCCCGATACGGGTAATACCTTCACGGCGCTGGCGACGCCCTTGCTTGATTACATCGCAGCCGATCAGGCCGTGAGCACGACCAAATCCAGCACCCTGAACACCAGCATTATTTACGGGGCGGATTTTTTTTCGGAAACACCCTCGATTCTGACGGCTAACTATGGCTTCGAAGGTTACATGGGCGTTGCCGGTTTAAATGGCACAGGTGCTGAAGCGCAGACTGCAGCTTATAACGGCAATGTAGCGTACGAAGCAATTGATCCTGCCTTACAGGCACCATCGCGTGCATACTACTCGGCAGTGGGGCAGCTGGGTTTTGCTTATACCTATGATGTCGCAGCAAATGCGGCGGATACGATCCCGGTTGTTTTCAGTCACCCGATCTGGCCACCATCAGTTTCGCCAGCGGCATTTGCGGTCACTATGAACACTGGAACCGTGGTGACCCCGTTAGCTGCAAGCTTTCTGCCCAATACCGAATACAACGAGCGGCAGACGGTGGTGCTGACAGGTTACTGGGGCAACCGTATTCAGCCGGGGACTCCGGGTGCCGAGTACCCTATCTCGGTCAGTATTGTCAGTGCCCCAAATGAGCTAACGTTTGTAACACCGCGTGGATTAGTCTCGGCCGTTGGACTCAGCGTGGAAAGCAAAAACCCGTATGTCTCTGGAAATGGACCAAGGATTTTGGCCGCCAAGCTTAATGTGTTCTCAGCGCTCGGAGAGAGCAACCCGCAATGGCTGAACGCCTCTTATGCCAACAGCGGTTCGGATCTCTTCGGTTCCGCCGCGCAGTATCGTCTGCGTGTCTACACCAGTGCAGGATTCTCGCCGGACGGCATCAGCAGTATTTTGCCGACGGACTTCGGCAAGTTCTTCATCCTCTTGGCCACGGATGCCAATGGCCATACGGTGCAGATTACGCAGTCGGGCGTGAACTACAACATTTCAGGCTACGGCAATGTGAAGGTTTTAGGGATCGCGGATACGGGGCCGCTACAGGCATCGTATAACTTGGCCTATGTTGAAGATCATGACAACCAGTACGACATCATCCTGTCTGGCGACAGCGCCGCAATTGCACAGTTGACATCGATTCGCATGCCTTCGACCGGTGCCTATTCACCGGTCTATAACCCCGGCGGACCAGGCAATAACCCTGCAAGCAATCCGGCTGGGCCGTTCACCGTCGGCAGTTCTGATCAGACAGTAGCCATCACGAACAACTTGGCTCATGGTGCGTATGTGGCCTACATTGAAATCGACGGTCCGGTTACGAAGAATGCAAAAGGTCAGCCGATCGGGACTTTGCAGGGCGTCGCAGTGACCAACAACGCTACAGGATTCACGATCAAGGCTTATGTGGACCGGGACGGAAGACGTTTCTATGCATCGTTCCCGGTGGCGAGCCGCTGACCTAAACGCATGAACTCGGAATCCGACCCTGACTTTCCCTTTAGGATGTCTGAAGCAAATGATTTGCGAGTTGAAAGCACTCGTAAGCAAATCTTTGCTCTGCCATGAGAGCATTTATAATCAGACCACATTGATCATACAAACGCCTCAAGGAACGACCATGAAGACCAAAACCACCGCTATCGCCATCGCCGCTGTCGCCATTCTCGCGGGTTGTGCCACCCCGAATGAGCTCCGTGGCCGTCAGGTCACTTTTGCGGCTTCGAGCACCACCCCGAACGCCCAGCAGGTGCTGAATTGCGTCGCCAAGGCTTGGGAACAAGAAACCCAGCAGCCCGTCAGCGTCTCTAATTACGGCAAGGGTTATACCGCTGTGGCGGAATCCAAAACCCTGTTCGGCATGAACACCGATTTCGTGATTGATTCGGCCAACGCCAAAACTGGCGCGGCGGTGTTCCAGATGTGGTCAAGCATGAAGCCCACTGTGACGGATAAGCTGATCGCTATTATTCAGCCTTGTTTGTAATGCGTTTAAGCGGGAGGCCAGTTTAGACACACTCGGACAACTGGGAGTCATGGGTCCGGTTTTTCCTCGAAGGCGTAATTGAGTCCGCCACCGAAGCGGAAAGAAACGCTATCGGCCTTGCTACGATGGTGACTCAAGATCGACAACAGGTACTGGCCTTACCTAAGGCCAGTACAACAACCCTGCGGCTGTTTGAACTACTGCCCACCATGCCCCGATTTACTGTTGAATATATGCGCGAGCGCTTGGAAACAACCTTCCCTACCGCCAATGCAGCGGTAGCGGCACTAGAGGCCTTAGGTGTGGTGGTGGAAACCACCGGTCAGAAGAAAAATCGTTGCTACAGCTACCAGAGATACGTGGCGTTTCTAGATCGATGATTTTTTAAAAGGCACTGATGCCTGTTTTGATGATCAACAGGCTAACGACAATTACAAATGCCCATCGCACAAATCCTGCCCCGTGTTTTAGGGCCAGGTGGCTGCCGATATAGCTGCCGGCCATGTTGGCCACGGCCATCATCAGGCCGATATGCCACCAGACGTGCCCCTTGAGTGCAAATAAAACAATGGCGGCAATGTTGGTGGCCACATTCAGCAATTTTGCCGATGCCGAGGCATTAAGAAAGTCGTAGCCCAGAAAACGCACGAACAGAAAGATAAAGAAACTGCCGGTGCCCGGACCAAAGAAGCCATCGTACCAGCCGATGATGGCGCCAATCAGGCAGGCAATGAGTCGTTCACGGTTCTTGTTAGTGTGTGGCTTGTGGTTTGCACCGAGATCTTTTTTGGCCAGCGTGTAGATCAGCACCACCAGCAGAATGAACGGCATGAGCTTTCTGATAAACGCCGGGTCGATCTGCGTAACACTCCACGCACCGGCAAAGCTACCAGCCAGCGCAAACATGGCGGCCGGCAAGAGTGCGCGCCAAGCGAGCTGAACGCGTTTACTGTACTGGTAGGTGGCCAGTGATGTGCCCCAGACGGAGGCGCATTTGTTGGTGCCCAGTAGCGTAGCCGGTGATGCCGTTGGATAGGTGGCAAACAATGCCGGCACCAGAATGAGCCCGCCCCCACCCACAATAGAATCGATCATCCCTGCAAAAAAGGATGCCACTGAGATAAGTATTGATTCCATATCAGATGTAAAAACGGCCCGCTGAGCGAGCCGTTAAGTTGACCTTAGTTACCGCGCGCCAGGTTCTCGAAGCGGGTGTATTCGCCGAGGAAAGCCAGGCTGACAGTACCGGTAGGGCCGTTACGCTGCTTACCGATAATGACTTCGGCCATGCCCTTATCCGGGGTATCTGGTTTGTAGTAATCCTCACGGTACATCATGAGGATAACGTCGGCATCCTGTTCAATCGCGCCAGATTCGCGCAAGTCACTCATCATGGGGCGCTTATCGGTCCGCTCTTCCACCTTACGCGAAAGCTGCGACAAGGCGATGATAGGCACTTCCAGTTCACGTGCCAGCGCTTTGAGTGAACGCGAGATTTCCGACACCTCGGTGGCGCGGTTTTCATTCTGACGCGTTGAGCCCATGAGCTGGATATAGTCGATCACGATGAGGCCCAGCTTGCCGACCTGGCGTTTGAGGCGACGGGCGCGCCCGCGCAGATCGGTCGGGTTCATGCCACCGGTTTCATCGATGTGCATGGGCGCTTCGTGTAACTTACCCAGGGCGTAGGTGAGTCGCGACCATTCGTCGTCGGTCAGGCGGCCGGTACGCACGCGGTGCGAATCGAGACGGCCAATCGAGGCCAGCATACGCATGGCGAGCTGGGTACCGCCCATTTCCATGGAGAACACGGCAACGGGCAGACCCACATCCACGGCCACGTATTCGGCAATGTTCAGCGCGAAAGCGGTATTGTGCGTCACAACATCGTGGTCGGTGACATACAAACGGGTTGGATGGCTGACCGAGATGCACTGGCATTCAGTCGTGCGTACCGGCTCGATGCTCGTGAAGTTCAGGCGTTTCTCACGTACCCAGGTGGCCGGCAAACGAGCCATCTTGTCGGAGAGTAGGAACAACGATTGCGGTTGCGGGTGATTGATATGACACACCCAGGCCAATTTGCCAGGCGTGCGCCCGCCGTCTTTGTTGGTGAAGTGCGGTTGCTTGGTCGTGATACTGCACCAGCCACCGAGCGAACGTACCAGTTCGGCCACATCATTGGCCATTTGTTCGCTGGCGGTGGACAGGCGCACACTGCCCCACTTTTCAACCCAGCCATCAGTATCGAGAAGGCCGCGCAGGACATTGAGGCGCACATCGCGCTTGGCTTCGAGATACTGACGCGGAATAAACTTGGTGGCGCTGTCGGCACCCCAGAGACCGAGACCCGTGAGGGCTTCCTTGATTTCGTTGGGCTGAGAACCCGCGAAACCCGGCGCGTGGCCACGGTCTTCACGCACAAGGCGGTAATCGTAATTGCCGGCATGCGTGACGGTCATGGCTTCCGGCAGCTTGGCTTGAACGCGCTGGAGCATTTCTGCCGACGCGGTGGAGAAGCGCAGGGCGCTACCGCTCAATGAACCATCGCCCAGCAAGGCGCCGAGCAACCAGGCATCGACTGGCAGCGCGTCATGGTGACCGAAGTCACCCGTGTGCTGATCAATCCATAGGCGATTCTGATACCGCTTCTTGCCCAGCATGCTGATCAGCTTTTCGGTGTTGATCACTCGCGGCGCATCCCAATCGCGATACATCACGCGCCACAGATGTTCGGCACAGCACTCGGTGCTGCGGCCGTCGGAAAAGCTGACTTTGTAAACCTGGCGCACGCCCTGCGGATAAATGCCGGTGACCATGGAAGGCTGGCCATCAATGGATGCCAGTGCATCGCCAACCTGTAGATCGCCCATGCGCTTCCAGCCGGTGCGCGTGCGCACCTGGGCATCCAACGGTTGGGCTTTACCCATACTTGGTCGCCCGGCGACGATGATGAGGTCGCCCGGTTGCAGGCCCGAAGTCATGCGGTCGAGATCGGTAAAGCCCGTGGGCACGCCAGTGATTTCCGAAGGGTTCTCGCGGTCGTGGAGTTCCTGAATACGCTCTACCACCTGCGTCAGCAACGGGTTGATGTGCACAAAACCCTGCTGGGCTCGGGCACCCATTTCGGCAATGGCAAATACTTTCTGCTCGGCGGTATCCAGCAGTTCTTTGGCGTCACGCCCCAATGGATTGAGTGCATCGGTGGCAATTTCATCACCGGCGACAACGAGGTGGCGCAGCACAGCGCGCTCACGAACGATTTCGGCATAGCGGCGAATGTTGGCGGCTGATGGCGTGTTGGCCGCCAGTTCACCCAGATAAGCCAGGCCCCCGGTATCATCAGTCAGACCAGCCTGTTCGATAGATTCGGAAACAGTAATCACATCGGCCGGTTTGCCACGCTCGAGCAAGCGAGTGATGTGCTGATAGATCAGCCGGTGTTCGCTACGGTAGAAATCCGGCTCGGAGATGAGGTCGGTAACGCGGTCCAGAGATTCGTTGTCCAGCAGCAGACCACCCAGCACGGATTGCTCGGCTTCGATGGAGTGCGGCGGCACGCGTAATTGGGCAATGGCCGGATCAATAGACTTGGCCTGATTGGCAAAATTACCTTTGCGGGGCGGACGGGAGAATTCTGAACTCATAACGCGTAATGATACCGGCTAATAGGTAAAAACCCGGAGGTAAAAAACCCGGAAGCAAAAAGCCCGGCACGAGGCCGGGCTTTCCTGAATCCGAATGAACCGGATTACTGGGCGGCAACCACCGTCACAACGATGCCAACCACCACGTCGGTGTGCAGACCGATTTCCAGCGGGAATTCGCCGATGGTCTTGAGCGGGCCGGTCGGCATGCGCACGTCCGACTTCTCAACCTTGAAGCCCTTGGCTTCGAGGGTTTCGGCGATGTCGAAGTTGACCACTGAACCAAACAGGCGGCCATCAACACCGGCCTTACGGGCGATTTCGATGGTCAGACCGTTCAGCTTCTCACCCACAGCCTGAGCAGCAGCCAGCTTTTCAGCGGCCAGCTTTTCCAGCTCGGCGCGACGCTCGGCGAACTCAGCCAGAGCAGCCGTCGTGGCACGCTTGGCTTTACCGTTCGGGATCAGGAAGTTACGTGCGTAACCGTCCTTAACTTTAACAACATCACCCAGGTTACCCAGGTTAACGACTTTTTCGAGAAGAATGATTTGCATCGCGATTACCCGTTGTGGTTGTCGGTGAAGGGCAGCAGGGCCAGGAAGCGCGCACGCTTGATGGCCAGGCCGAGCTGACGCTGATAACCCGCCTTGGTACCGGTCAGACGAGCCGGCATGATCTTGGCGTTTTCAGCGATGTAGTCTTTCAGAATGTCGACGTCTTTGTAGTCGATCTGTTCCACTTTTTCTGCCGAGAAGCGGCAGAACTTGCGGCGCTTGAAGAGGCCACCGCCACGATTACGCTTGTTGCGCTCGTCTTTCTTCTTGGTGTTGTTAGTACGTCCAGTCATGATGGATTCCTTCGAGGAAATTTACGTTTCTTGAAATTCAATGGATTCGAGGTGCAGGATCAGTTGACGACTCTTGAGGCTCTTGGCGGCCAGGAAGCCTGTGGCAATTAAGCGGGTTCCAATCTGGGTGATGGCTAGCTGGTGGGCCAGTTCGCCAAGGGCTTTGACAGGAACGTCACAGGTGACCTGACGTTTGAGACCGGCTTCCTGCTGATCGGAGTGGTGTCCTAGCGATGCTTCCGTGACCGGAATGCCAGCCGGTGTGTACCGGATTGGCTGGATGCTGAGGATCTGCCCCGAGAGCTGAACCCGATTAATCGTCAATGGTTCTGTATCGCCGAATCAGCAAATTAGGAAGCGGCAGCTTCGGTCGTAACCGGCTTGGCCTTTTCTTCCTTCATCATCGGCGAAGGCTCGGTGATGGCGCGCTTCTGCTTCATCGTCAGGTGACGCAGAACGGCATCGTTGAACTTGAAGGCGTGCTCGAGTTCAGCCAGGGTTTCACCGTTACATTCGATGTTCATCAGAACGTAGTGGGCTTTGTGCACCTTGTTGATCGGGTAAGCCATCTGACGGCGGCCCCAGTCTTCCAGGCGGTGAATCACACCATTCTGGCCAGTGATCAGCGTTTTGTAACGCTCAACCATCGCCGGCACCTGTTCGGACTGATCCGGGTGGACGATGAATACGATTTCGTAATGACGCATGTAGACTCCTTTTGGCTAATACCCCCCGCCATGCGAATTGCGGTGGGGCAAGGTGGAAAACCCGAGATTCTATAACAGAATCAGGATCAAAGCCAGTCCGACTCGGTTTTGCCGCTGCCCTGTAATGCGGTTTGCACCACGCCGCGGGTGAGATCGGGGGCAAAGTCCTCGATAAAGTCGTATTCGAAGCGGCGCAGTAAGGTGCCCCGACGAATGCCGACGTAAGTGGTGTTGGCCGGAAACAGATGACGGGCCCGGATGTCACAGAGACCGGAAACCGCATCCCTTTGCGGATCAAAGGCATGCTCGGCGATGATGCCGACCCCCATACCCAGGCCCACGTAGGTTTTGATCACATCGGCATCCAGGGCATCGAGCACGATGCGGGGCGACAATCCCAGCCGCTCAAAGACGGCATCAATGCGGGTACGGCCGGCCACGCCACGGACGTAGGTAATGAGCGGGTAGGCCGCCACATCGGCCAGGTTCACTTCGGCTTTTTCCAGTAACGGGTGTCCGGTCGGCACGACCAGGGCATGGTGCCACTGTCGGCACGGCAAGGCCACAACGCCGGGCGCGTCTTTCAGGGCTTCGGTGGCGATCGCCAAGTCAACATCGCCACGCACCAGCCACTCGCCAAACTGGTCAGGCATCCCCTGGTGCAGGGTGAGCGTGACTTCCGGATAGCGGTCACGGAAGTGAGAGACCGCTTCGGGTAGCGCATAGCGGGCCTGGGTGTGGGTGGTGGCAATGACCAGCGAGCCATGCTGACCGTGGGTGTAGTCCGCCACGTAACGTTTAAGGTTGTCGGCCTCGGCGAGTATGCGTCGGGCATGTGCCAGCACCTGGGCACCGGCTTCGGTGACGCCGGTCAGGCGCTTGCCGACCCGTTCGAAGAGGGTAATCCCCAGATCATTTTCCAGCTGCTTGATCTGCTTGGAGACGCCGGGCTGGGAGGTAAACAGCGCTTCAGCCGCATCGGAGACGTTATAGCCGCGCTGCGCCACTTCAACAAGATAACGGAGCTGTTGCAAGGTCATAGTGCACCCATTAGTAAATTACCAAAAGTTATAGCATTCTAACCATATATTCTTTTACGTTGCATTAGTACGCTGTTAGGATGGCGGCCTTGTTGAATGATTGCACTGCACCACTATGGATTTTCTCTACACCGTTTCAGGCTTTTTTGTCGGACTCATCGTCGGTATGACCGGGGTGGGTGGCGGCTCGCTGATGACGCCGCTGCTGGTGCTGTTGTTCGGTGTCTCTCCGGCTACCGCCGTGGGGACCGACCTCCTCTACGCCGCTCTGACCAAGGCCGGCGGTACGGTAGCCCACGGCCGCAAGGGCCATGTGGACTGGCAGATCGTCACTCGCCTGGGTGCCGGCAGCATTCCGGCAGCGGCCATCACGTTGTATGTGCTGGCACAACTGCCGGGCCACGGCAAAGAAGTTGGCCACATCATGGCCGTGGCGCTCGGTTTCGCCCTGTTCCTGACGGCAGGCGCCATTTTTTTGCGGGATAAGCTGCTGCGCTACGCCCGCAAACATGAAGATTCGCTCATCCAGCGCCATGTGGCGAGCGTTACCGTGCTGGTGGGTGCCATTCTGGGCGTTCTGGTTACCGTTTCCTCGGTGGGCGCCGGCGCACTGGGTGTAACCGCGCTATTTTTCCTCTATCCGCGCATTGGCACGCTTAAAATTGTGGCCAGTGACATTGCCCATGCCGTGCCGCTCACCGCCGTTGCCGGTGTCGGCCACTGGTATCTGGGCAGCGTGGATTTCAATCTGCTGGGCGCTCTGCTGCTCGGCTCGCTCCCCGGGATCTGGGTGGGTAGCCATATCGCCAGCAAGGTCCCGGAAAAATTTTTGCGCAGCCTGCTGGCAACGATGCTGATTATTATTGGCACCAAGCTTGTCCTGTCCTAACCTCTAAAAACAGCCCTCCCGAAGAGAAGCACTATGTACCGTTACGATGATGTTGACCGCGCGATGGTGAAAGCCCGCGTTGCCCAGTTCCGTGACCAGACCCAGCGCTGGCAATCCGGCGAACTGAGCGATGAAGAGTTTCGCCCGCTGCGCCTGCAGAATGGTCTGTATATGCAACGCTATGCGCCGATGCTGCGTATTGCCGTACCGTACGGGATGATCTCGTCGGCTCAGCTACGTGTGCTTGGTGCCATCGCCCGTGAAGAAGACAAGGGCTACGCCCATTTCACGACGCGTCAGAACCTGCAATACAACTGGATCCCTATGGCGCGCGTACCGGATGTACTAGCGCGTCTGGCCGAAGTGGAAATGCACGCCATTCAGACATCGGGCAACTGTATCCGTAATGTGACCAGCGACCAGTTCGCCGGTATTGCCCCAGACGAAGTGGTGGACACCCGTCCGCTGGCTGAAATTATTCGCCAGTGGAGCACCTTCCATCCGGAATTCGCTTTTCTGCCGCGCAAGTTCAAGATTGCCGTTCATGGTGCCGAGCGCGACCGTGCCGTGGTGCAAGTACACGATATTGGTCTACACCTATATCGTGATGACAAGGGCGACGTGCTGGCTCGTGTGTGGGTTGGCGGTGGTCTGGGGCGTACGCCGATTCTGGGTGAAGTGATTAATGAAGCACTGCCTTGGCGCCACCTGCTCTCCTATATGGAAGCCATCATCCGTGTGTACAACCTGGAAGGTCGTCGCGACAATCCTTATAAAGCCCGTATCAAGATTCTGGTGAAAGCGCTGGGCATTGAAGAATTCCGCCGCAAGGTCGATGCCGAATGGGCCAACCTTAAAGACGGCCCGGCCACGATTACCGATGCGGAACTGGCCCGTGTATCGGCTTACTTTGTCGACCCGACCTACGCACAGCTGCCAGATACCGATGCCGGGTTTGACGCCCGCCTGAATAGCGACAAGGCTTTTGCCCGCTGGGTACAGCAGAACGTGCATGCGCATCGTGTGCCGGGCTACCGCGCCGTGACGCTCTCTTTGAAGAAAAAGGGGATCGCCCCCGGCGACATCACAGATACCCAGATGGAAGCGGTTGCCGATCTGGCTGATGCCTACAGCTTTGGCGAGCTGCGTTCATCGCACGAACAGAATCTGGTGCTGTCGGATGTCGAACTGCGCAAGCTACCCGAGCTTTACGATGCGGCTAAGGCACTGGGACTCTCGAGCTCAACCGTGGGCCTGCTGACCGACATGATCTGCTGCCCAGGTGGTGACTTCTGCGATCTGGCGAATGCCAAGTCGATCCCCATCGCCAAGGCGATCATGGAACGCTTTGACGACCTGGATTACCTGCACGACATTGGCGAACTGGATCTGAACATCTCGGGCTGTATGAACGCCTGTGGCCACCACCATGTGGGTCATATCGGTGTGCTCGGGGTCGATAAGAATGATGAGGAGTGGTATCAAGTCACCATCGGCGGCCGTCAGGGCAACGACACACGACTGGGTAAAGTGATTGGCCCATCGTTTGCCGCAGCCGATATGCCGGATGTCGTAACCAAGCTGCTGGAAACTTACGTCAGCCTGCGCGAGCCGGAAGAACGATTTGTGGACACGGTGGTACGCGTGGGTCTTGATCCTTTCAAGACGCGCGTTTACGGAGACAAAAACAAGAAAAAGGAGGCCGCAAATGGCTGAAATCCTGAAAAACGGCCAGGTGCATGATGACGCCTGGCAGGTGTTGCGCCCGGAAGCGGAGACGGATCCCGCATCAGTCTCGGTGCCGACCGGCCAATGGCTGGTACCTTTCAATGTGTGGCAGGCTCAGGCCGTTACACTGACCGCACGCGCAGAAACCCATAAAGACGTGGGTGTCTGGCTGTCGCCAAACGATGACCTGGCTGAAGTGGCGAAGTCCTTCAGCCTCTGGCCGCTGGTGGCAATTGATTTCCCGAAGTTCACCGACGGTCGCGGTTACTCCATCGCCTGGCGCGTGCGTCATCACCACAAGTACACGGGCGAACTGCGTGCGATCGGCAATGTGCTGGTGGATCAACTGTTCTTCATGCTGCGCGTGGGTTTCGACACCCTGGCGCTTGATCCGAGTGTCTCTGCCGAAACGGCATTAAAGCACCTGACCCCCTTCCCGGATGTCTACCAGGGCTCGACGGATAATCCGGCACCCCTGTTCCGTCGCACAGACCGTACGCAGGGTGGAGCATGTTGATGAATAGCTCAGCGATTACCGGCATCGGCCAAACCAAAGCCCCTGCCCGCACGGCACCTGATACGGCCCTCGTCGCCGCGGTGGCTGAAAAATCGGCGCTGGTCATGGCGCGTCTGAATACCATTGTTGATCGCCACCCGAATGTGGTGTTTGCCAATAGTCTGGGTGCCGAAGATATGGTGCTGGTCGATATGATCTGCCAGGACAATCTGCCCATTGGCATTTTTACGCTGGACACTGGCCGCCTCAATGAAGAGACCTATGCGCTGCTGGCACAAGTACAACAGCGTTATGGCAGCGAACGCTTCCAGATCATGGCACCGGACTACCAGTTACTGGAACCCTGGGTGCGCGAACACGGCATCAATGGGTTCTATGACTCGGTCGAGAATCGTAAAGCCTGCTGCCATATCCGAAAGCTGGAACCACTGGCCCGCGCCCTGAAAGGCAAAGACGCCTGGATTACCGGCCTGCGTGCTTCACAATCGGTGACGCGCCAGAAGATGGATTGGGAAGATTTCGACACGCTGAATAACCTGCCGAAGTTCAACCCGCTCATCGAATGGTCGGAAAAAGAGATCTGGGCCTATATTGATCTGAACCAGGTCCCGTACAACGCGCTGCATGACCGCTTCTATCCGTCGATTGGCTGTGCCCCCTGCACCCGCGCCATTTCGGCCGGTGAAGATGTCCGTGCCGGCCGCTGGTGGTGGGAAAACCCGGAAACCAAGGAATGTGGCCTCCATAAAGCCAAATAAGGGCCTATTAAGCGCCTAGATAAGCGCCCAATTAATTACCTCTGTAAAATCGCGTCCCATGACACAACCACCTACCCTCTCTCACCTCGACTGGCTGGAAGCCGAAGCGATCCAGATCATGCGCGAGGTTGCCGGCCAGTGCGAACGCCCGGCCCTGCTCTTCTCCGGCGGCAAAGATTCGATCTGCATGCTGCGCATCGCCGAAAAGGCCTTCCGCCCGGCCAAGTTTCCGTTCCCGCTCGTTCACATTGACACCGGTCACAACTATCCGGAAGTGATTGACTTCCGTGATCGTCGCGCGGCTGAACTGGGTGAGCGCCTGATCGTGCGTTCGCTGGAAGATTCGATGAAGCGTGGCACCATCGTGCTGAAATCGGCCGATGAATCACGCAACCGTCATCAATCGGTGACGCTGCTGGAAACCATTGCCGAATTCGAATTCGATTGCCTGATCGGCGGCGCCCGCCGTGACGAAGAAAAGGCGCGCGCCAAAGAGCGCATTTTCAGCTTCCGCGATGACTTCGGCCAGTGGGACCCGAAGAACCAGCGCCCGGAACTGTGGGATCTGTATAACGCCCGTGTGCACAAGGGTGAGCACATGCGTGCCTTCCCTATTTCGAACTGGACTGAGCTCGACGTCTGGCAATACATCGAGCGTGAGAAGCTCGAACTGCCTTCGATCTATTTTGCCCATACGCGCCCCATCGTGCGTCGTGGCAACGGCATTGTGCCGATTACCCATCTGACGCCGGCCAAACCGGGCGAAGAAGTGGTTGATCTGCAAGTACGCTTCCGCACCGTAGGCGACATCAGCTGTACCGCCCCGGTGATTAGCGACGCCGACAACATCGAAAAGATTATTGCCGAAACGGCCGGTACCACCATTAGTGAACGTGGCGCCACGCGTCTGGATGACCAGGCCAGCGAAGCTGCCATGGAACAACGTAAGAAAGAGGGCTACTTCTGATGACTAGCCAACAACATATTGAAGATCACGGCCTGCTGCGCTTTCTGACCTGCGGCAGCGTGGATGATGGCAAGAGCACCCTGATCGGTCGCCTGCTGTTCGATACCAAAGCCATTCTGGTTGATACGCTGAGCAATCTGGAACGCACTTCGCAACGTCGTGGCCTCACCAGTGTTGATCTGTCGCTGCTGACCGACGGTCTGCAGGCTGAGCGCGAACAGGGCATCACCATTGACGTGGCCTACCGCTATTTTTCGACCGGCACCCGCAAGTACATCATTGCCGATGCGCCGGGTCACGAGCAGTACACCCGCAACATGGTCACCGCCGCATCGACAGCGGATGTGGCGATTATTCTGGTGGATGCCCGTCGTGGCATCCTGACCCAGACGCGTCGACACGCCAAGGTCTGCCAGCTCATGGGTATTCCGCAGGTGATCGTGGCCATCAACAAGATGGATCTGGTCAACTTCGATCCGCAGGTCTTTGCCAAGCTACAAGAAGAGTTTGCCGAAGTCGCGGCCACCATTGGTCTAGAATCGGTGCGCTACGTGCCAATGTCGGCCCTGGAAGGTGACATGATCGTTGACCGCGGCACCTCGATGCCGTGGTACGAAGGTCCGACTTTGCTCGAGATTCTGGAAAACGCTGGCACCAGCCACAGCGAAACACCGACGCATCATGAAGTGTTCCGCATGCCAGTGCAGCTGGTTTGCCGCCCGCAGGATTCGGCGAACCCCGATCTACACGATTACCGGGGTTTCATGGGTCGTATCAGCTCGGGCGTGGTGCGCCCAGGTGATGAGGTCGTTGCCTTGCCTTCGGGTCAGCGCAGCACCGTGACCCATGTTGAAATCGGGGGCGTCGATATCAGCGCCGGTGTCGCCGAGCAATCCATCACCCTTCGCCTGGCCGATGAGATCGATATTTCGCGTGGCGACATGCTGGCACATCCGGACACGGCCCCACAAGTCGTCAAAGAAGCCCAGGCCATGATCTGCTGGCTGTCGGAAACACCGCTGGATCGTGCCCGTACCTACGCCTTGCGTCAGACCACGCGTACTGTCAAAGCCAAGATTGCCGATATCCCCTACCGTCTGGACATCAATACGCTGGCCGAAGATGCCACACCGGCCCAATTGCAGATGAATGATATCGCCAGGATCAACCTGCGTCTGGCGCAGCCGATCTGCTGCGATGCCTATGCCCGGAACCGTGGTACCGGCGCCTTCATCATCATCGACGAAGCCACCAACAACACAGTCGGCGCCGGCATGCTCCTGTAACATCGGGGGATGCCAGCGCTTCTGATCCCGGTTATTGTTTTTATCGAGGGCTTCTGTTCCCTCGGGGCCGAGATTATTGCGCTGCGCCGACTGGTGCCGCATGTGGGCAGTTCGATTGTGGTTACGGCACCCACCATCGGCTTTTTTCTGCTGGCACTGGCGCTCGGTTATGCCGCCGGCGCCCGCATCAGTGATCGCTACCTGCCGGTCGTTGCCCGCAACTTTTTAATCTCGGCACTCTTGCTTGGCGTGGGGTTTTCCACGCCCTTTGTCAGCAGCCTGTTTGATCATATCCAGCCGGTCTGGCTGGCCTATACGGTTCTGGTCGGTGGCATCCTCTGCCCGATCGCCTGGTTGCTGGGACAAACCGTCCCGGCACTCACTAATCTGATGCAGACCCGCCGCACGGGCGAAGCCAGCGGCATGGCACTCTACTGGTCGACGCTTGGCTCTTTTCTCGGTTCGCTGGGGCTCTCGCTAGCGGTCATGCAGTGGCTGGGGATTTCTGCTGCCGTGGCCGTCTGTGCGTTCTTACTGCTCATTGGCACGCTGCGTCTGCAGTGGGCCGCCTGTGCCGAGAACGAGGCCAGCATTGCAAGACATCGCACCCTGGCAATCGCGGTTTTCGTGATCTCTACGGCGGTGGTTGCCGGTCTGAATGTCACCTCCCTACGCAACGCCCTCGTGCCCGATGCGCAGGAAGCCACCGAAACCGCCTACGCAGACTACGCCGTGCTGAATACCACCACACCGGAAGGCGATGCCATTCGTGTGTTCAAGGTCAACAGCTCGACGGCTTCTCTGATTGGCGATGGTAGCGATACGCAATCACCCCGCTACGCCCGCTATATCAACTACTTGCGCCGGACGCTGCTTGAAGATCTCAATTTTCGTGGTCGCGACATTCTGGTACTGGGTGCGGGCGGTTTTACCCTCTCTCACCGTGAACCCGACAATCGCTATACCTACGTGGATATCGACCCGGCGATTCAGCACATTGCCGAACAGCAGTTTCTCCGGGAACCGATCCGCGGTCAATTTGTCGTGGATGATGCACGCCATTTTGTCGCCCACGCCGCCAGATCAGCCCAGCCGAATCAGCCACGCTACGATGCCGTAGTCGTGGATGTGTACAGTTCGCACCACAACATCCCCAGCCATCTGGTCACCCGAGAATTCTGGCGCGATACACGCGCCGTTCTTCGCCCGGACGGGGTGATGCTGGCGAATCTGATTCTAGATAGCGGGCTGCAGAGCGCCTACGCGCGTAATCTCCTGGCGACGATTGAATCGGTGTACGGGCGTTGCGCTGTGGAAGTGCTGCATAAGGATCGCCCACTGGCCAACGTGGAAGTGCTCTGCCGCAATGGCAACAGCGGTTTAACCCAGCAACCCGGCCGGATCTATAGTGACGAGAAAAACCCGGCGGATGTGGACCACGCCGGCAGTTCCAGCGGGCGCTAAAGGCACTCAGCGGTGTGGCAGCAGTTAAATCTGACGGCGACGCACGGCTTCAAACAGACACACGCCCGCGGCAACCGAAACGTTCAGACTATCAACCGAGCCCGCCATGGGAATCTTGACCAGTGCATCACACGTTTCGCGCGTCAGACGACGCATGCCATCCCCCTCGGCCCCCATCACCCAGGCAACGCCGCCCCCCGGCCAATGTGCCGCATAAAGGTCTTCGGTGGCTTCACCGGCGGTACCGATCACCCAGATATCGCGTTCTTTGAGCTCACGCAGGGTGCGTGCCAAGTTGGTGACCATGATGTACGGTACGGTTTCGGCAGCACCTGAAGCTGCCTTCATGGCGACATCGGTCAGCCCCACCGCACGATCTTTCGGGGCGATGACGGCATGCACACCGGCCGCATCAGCGACCCGCAGACAGGCACCCAGATTACGCGGATCGGTAATGCCATCGAGGACCAGCAGGAACGGCGGCTCTTCGAGCGTATCCAGCACATCGTCCAGGTGCAGCGCTTTCTGGCGGGCATCCACACGGGCCACGACACCCTGATGCCGGGCGTTGGGTGCCATGCCTTCGATACGCGCATGCTCGACCTGGACCACACGGGCATCCGCCTGTTCGGCCAGACGCAGCAGATCTTTGACACGGCGATCATTGCGATTCGCATCCAGATAGATTTCTTTGACGCTTTCCGGATCATGGCGCAGACGAGCCATGATGGGGTGGAAACCATGGATCAAACGGGTATTGCTGCTCATGTGCTGACTCGACGACTGCGGTTATTCGGTTTGGCTTTGGCTGGCGACTTTGCCGGTGGTTTAGCCGGGGCCTTGGCTGCTTTTTTAGCGGCAGCCGGTTTGGCTTTGGCTTGAGGTTTGGCCTTGGGTTTGGCCGTTGCTTTGGATGCTGCAGGCTTGGTCGCTGCATGGCCGTTGCCGCCGGATTTTACCGCCTTTGGCTTGCTATTGGGATTGGTGTTCACCTTGGGCTGAGCACGGGATTTCGCATTCGATTTGGGTTGCGCTTCCGACCTGGCGCTTTCTTTGGGGTGACGACCAAGCGCACGGGACTTTCCAGCGGGCGTCCCTACAGGCGCTGGCCCACCCTTAGTCTTGCGCGACGGTGCGTTGGCGCGCTCTTCTTCCACATCCAGCAGATGTCGTTCCACCGCCACCGGGCGACCGGTTTTACGGCTGCGCGCCTGAGCCATTGCATCGCGGTCATTACGGGTGGCTTCGGTGCTTTGTACAGCTTCATCCAGTTCAGTCGCCGGGACAAAATCGATGCGGTTACTTTCCAGATCGGCACGAACAAGTTTGACGCGCAGTCGATCACCCACACGATATTGCTGTTTGGTCCGCTCGCCGATGAGGCAGTGACGGATCGGATCGTGATGGAAATAGTCAGACCCCAGCTCGGAGATATGGACCAGGCCTTCGACATAGACCTGATCCAGCGTGACAAAGGCCCCAAAGGCCGTCACACCGGAGATGGTGCCGTCAAAGACTTCGCCGATACGATCCTGCATGTAGTAACACTTGAGCCAGGCTTCCACATCACGCGTGGCTTCGTCGGCACGCCGCTCGGTGGCCGAACAATGTAGGCCGATTTCTTCCCAGGCGGCTTCGGTGGCCGGCAACGTGACCTTTTCGAATTTCAGCCCGGCTTTGATGGCGCGATGCACGAGGAGATCGGGGTAACGACGGATGGGCGACGTAAAGTGCGTGTAGTACTCGTAGGACAAACCGAAGTGGCCGATGTTGTCCGGACTGTAGATGGCCTGTTGCATGGAGCGCAACAGAATGGTCTGCAGGAGCGAGAAATCCGGGCGTTCACGGATCTGATCGAGCAGTTTGCCATAGTCCTTACCGGTGGGTGAATCGCCCCCCTCCAGGCCCAGGCCAAACTCTTTCATGAAGTCACGCAACGCTTCCAGCTTGGCTGGCGCCGGCGTACCATGGATACGGAAAAGACCCGGCTGTTTTTTCTTTTCCAGGAAATCAGCCGCACAGACGTTGGCCGCCAGCATGCATTCTTCAATGAGGCGGTGCGCGTCGTTACGAATCACGGGCACGATGGCTTCGATCTTGCCCAGGTCATTGAAGCGCATCTGGGTTTCAACGGTATCAAAATCAATGGCCCCCCGCTTGAAGCGGGCCGCGTGCAAGGCTTTGAACAAGGCATAAAGCGTCTGCAGTTGCGGTTGAACGGCCTGATGCACGAGAGTGGTTGGCTGCTGCTCGCCAGAGAGCCAGGACCAGACCTGGTTATAGGTCAGGCGCGCACGTGAGCGGAAGACCGCGGGATAGAAGCGGTATTGCGTGACCTCGCCCTCCGGGTTGATCTGGGCATCGCAGACCATGGCCAGTCGATCGACATCCGGGTTCAGCGAACACAGCCCGTTAGAAAGCTTTTCGGGGAGCATGGGAATCACGCGGCGTGGGAAATACACCGAGTTACCACGGGCGGTGGCTTCGATATCCAGGGCCGAGCCGGGGCGTACATAGTGCGATACATCGGCAATGGCGACAACCAGGCGCCAGCCTTTGCCCTTGCCCTTTGCAACCCCTTTTCCAGCGGGGAGGGCTTCGGCAAACACGGCGTCATCAAAGTCCTTGGCCGTTTCACCATCAATGGTGACGAGTGGCAGATCACGCAGGTCTTCACGCTTGCCGTGATCGCCTTCGACAACCACTTCCTCCGGCAGCTTGGCAGCTTCGTTGAGCACGGCTTTGGGAAACTCGAAGGGTAGATCGTGCTTGCGTAGGGCAATTTCAATTTCCATGCCTGGATCGGCATAGTTGCCAAGGACTTCCTTGATGCGACCGACGGGCAGCGTACGTTTGCCGGGCTGCTCTAGAATCTCGGCAACGACCACCTGCCCCGGCTGCACCACTGGTTCGCTGGCCTTGGCTTTGCGCACGCGCTTGCCGGGTGCCGCAGTGTCGGTCGGGGTGGCTGATGACGGCGCGATGACAATGCGGGTATGCAGACGGCGGTCTTCCGGCACCACATAGCGCACACCGTACTCGTCAAACACGCGGCCGACGACTTCGCTGTTGGCGCGTTCAGTGACTTCGACAATACTGCCTTCGGGGCGACCTCGACGATCCGTCCCGGTCACACGAACCAGCACCCGATCACCATGCAGGGCTTTTTCCATCTGCCGGTTGTCGAGAAAGATGTCGGCACTCTTATCACGACCGACCGAGGTTTCCGGACGCGCGAAACCAAAGCCGTCCGGATGCCCTTCGATACGACAGGCAATAAGATCCGCTTTGTTTGGTAGGATCAGGGCACCCTTGCGGTTACGCATGAGCTGGCCTTCACGTTCCATGGCACGGATGCGGCGTTCAAAAGCAACGCGCTCATCATCATTGATGGCCAGCTTGTTGAACAGCGCACTTTCGTGCATCGGTTGTGCGGCCGCTTCCAGCGTTTGCATCATGTATTCGCGCGAGGGCAGCGGGTTTTCATACTTCGCTTTTTCGCGCTCGTAAAAGGGATCAAGCCGTCGGATTTTGGCGACTCGCTGAGAATTCTTTGACATTTTTCTGTTTTCCACTATAATTTCATTTCTTCGCACCTGCCCAGGTGGCGGAATTGGTAGACGCACTAGTTTCAGGTACTAGCGGGTAACTCCGTGGAGGTTCGAGTCCTCTCCTGGGCACCATCGAAAAACATTGAACCCGCTCTGTGCGGGTTTTTTGTTTTCAAGCCAGTACATACAACTGAGCCCGCATATGCGGGCTCTTTGCTGTAAATCAAGCGAAGGGATGAACACGAACAATTGTTTCATCCCGCTCGGGGCCGGTGGAAACAATCGCCACCGGCACACCAGTCACCTGCTCTAGTCGCTCCAGATAATTCCGGGCCGCTTGCGGCAGATCATCCCAGCGTTTGACGCCAAAGGTGGTGTCCGTCCAGCCCGGCATCGATTCGTAGATCGGTTCGCAACGGGCGACATCATCCGCACCCAGTGGCAGCAGCTCAAGAATCTTTCCATCGAGCTTGTAGCCGGTGCAGATCTTCAGTTCTTCGATACCATCGAGCACATCCAGCTTGGTGATGCACAGACCGGTCAGGCCGTTGATCATGGCCGAGCGGCGCATGGCAGCGGCATCATACCAGCCACAGCGGCGCTTGCGGCCGGTCACGGTACCGAACTCACGACCAACGGTCGACATCTGGTGACCCGGCGTACCTTCGGTATCAATATCCAGCTCACTCGGGAACGGGCCGCCACCGACGCGCGTGGTGTAGGCCTTGGTGATGCCGAGGATGTAATGCAGCATACCCGGACCGACGCCACTACCCGCCGAGGCCTGACCGGCCACACAGTTGGACGAGGTCACGAACGGATAGGTCCCGTGATCAATATCGAGCAGCGTACCCTGCGCACCTTCGAACAGCAGGTTCTGACCCGCTTTGTTAGCCGCATACAGCGCTGCAGAGACATCCCCCACCATCGGCTTGATCTGTTCGGCATCGGCCAGCGCCTGGGCCAGAATGGTGCCGTGATCCAAGGGCTCGGCACCCAGATACTGGGTCAGTACGAAGTTGTGATAATCAAGTAGTTCCTTGAGCTTGGCAGACAGCGTTTCCGGATGGAACAGGTCATACACACGCAGTGCACGGCGCGCGACTTTGTCTTCGTAGGTCGGGCCAATGCCTTTACCGGTCGTCCCAATCTTGGTGTCGCTGCAACGCTTCGCTTCACGGGCACGATCCAGTGCCGCGTGATACGGCAGAATGACCGGGCAACCCGGGCTGATGGTCAGACGGCCGCGGACCTTGAGGCCATCGGCTTCGAGGGTGGCGATTTCGCTGAGCAGGTGATGTACGTCGAGCACGACACCATTACCGATGAAGCAGTGCACACCATCACGCACGATGCCGGACGGCACGAGATTGAGCTTGTATTCCTTGTCGCCGATCACCAGTGTGTGGCCGGCATTATGACCGCCCTGAAAGCGGACAACGCCGCCGGCGTTATCGGTAAGCCAGTCAACAATCTTGCCCTTACCCTCGTCACCCCACTGGGTACCGACCACTACAATATTTTTAGCCATACGTTACGTCTGTTCTAAAGGAAATGAATCAAAAAAACACCGGTGCATTCAGCCTTAGCAGGCCTGGAGCACCCACTTACCCTGAATTTGAATGAGTTCGCGGTCACAGATGCTGCCACTATAGACGATCTGTGTCTGTGCGAAACCTTGACGGGTTTCGCCGGGCAACGCATCGACCACGCACTCGCCCCGCTCACGCAGCAGATTGATGGCCTGCGCACGGGCCTGACGCTCCGCATCAGTGGCGTCCGCCAACAATGCGGGTGCAAAGACCGCCGCCGGCGGTACCGACAGACTGGCGAGGCGACACAGTTCACGGATATCGAGCGAAAACCCGGTAGCCGGCCGGGCCCGACCAAAGGCCGCACCGATCCCATCGTAACGGCCTCCCAGCACCATGGCGGCGCTATGCCCCTGGCAATAGGCGGCGAAGACGATGCCACTGTGATAATGGTAACCACGCAAATCCGAGAGATCGAAATATAACGGCAGATCCGGCGCCTGCTGTAGCAGCGCCTGCAGATCATCCAGTGCCTTGTGAATGGCCGGCACCTTGGGCAAGGCTTCACGGGCCTTGTCGAGCACGCTGTGATCGCCATACAGGCGTGGCAGCGCCAACATGGCGGCACGCAGTTCCGGGCGCCATTCGGCAGTTTCCTGTTCCAGCGCAGGCACATCCTTACGCTGCAGCAGTTTGAAGAAGTGTTCTTCCCCTTCGTCGGAAACACCGGCCAGCGTCATGAGCGTACGGAAGATGCCCATGTGACCAAGATCGATGCGGGCAGCCGGTGCGCCCGCGGCCTGCAGCGTGGCAGCCGCCAGGCGAACCACTTCCAGATCGGCCGACAGACCGGCATAGCCGTAGAGTTCGGCACCGAGCTGGAAAGGCTCGCGGCTGGCCTGCATATCTGCCGGCTGAGCATGCAGCACACTATGGCAATAGCAGAGGCGCACCACGCCGGGGCGGTTGAGCAGGTGTGCATCAATCCGGGCAACCTGAGCCGTCATGTCGGCGCGCACGCCGAGCATGCGCCCGGAATCCTGATCGACCAGTTTGAAGGTGCGCAGATCCAGATCACGGCCGGCACCGGTCAGCAACGACGCCAGATACTCGATTAGCGGTGGCTGCACCAGCTCGTAGCCATGGGTACGATACAGGTCAAGCAGGCGGCGACGCAGGACTTCCAGACGTGCAGCCTCATCGGGCAGCGCATCGGCAACAGATTCAGGCAACAACCACTTCATCATGATGTTTGACGCAATACAGTAAGAATAAGCACACCCGCCAGCATGGCGGTTAATCCCAGAAAACGGATCTGGCCGTCACGCAGCTGAAGCATGCGTTCAAAGGTTTCCCGCCACATGCGCGGCGAAATGAATGGGAGCATACCCTCAAATACGAGCATCAGGGCAATCGCCAACCAGATCGTGTCGTTCATAAATGTCTTCTGGCAGTTTACTGGGCAGGCGGGGCAGCGGATGCGGCAGGCTCAACGGGCGCAGGTGCATCGACCGCCGTGTCGGTGAGCAGCGCACGGAAGATTTCCGGCTGGCCGTATTGTCGGGCATACGCACTGACCAGACGCGCATCGGCAGACTGGCGCTGCTGTTGGGCCTGACGATAGGCGTCGGTCAGCACGCGCTCGCGCTGCTGGGTCTGCAACGCAACGAGTTGCTGCTCATCGGCGGCAAGGCCCTTGATGACTTGCTGCTCGGATTGGCGGCGACCTGCGCTCATGCGCTGGTATACCGCATCGTTGAAGGCGTCTGAAAACCCGATCTGACGAATCCCCACCTGTGCCGCCACGATGCCCCGCGGCTCGAGCTGCGCATTGAGCGCGGCCAGCCACTGCGTCTGCAGCGCAGCTGGCCATACACCATCCACTTGACCCGCAGTCTGTGCCTGTACGATGGGTTCGAGCGTGGATTTCAGGATGCTGAAAATACGTTCTTCGATGCCATTTTTACCAGCCGCCGTCGCGACATTAAAACGTTGTGGGTCATTGACGCGCCAGACGGCCCAGCCAGCCAACTGCAGGGTTTGCTGATCCTGTGACACATAAGCTTGCGGTGCCGCCTGCTCGGCAGTCTGCCAGCGGGTATCCACCAACCAGACCCGCTCCACAAAAGGCAGGCGAGCATAAATACCGGGTTCACTGATCACGCGCACCGGGCCATCGGTGCCAGCACGGATTACGACACCGACCTGCCCCGACTCAACGACGACCATGGAGAAAATTCCCATCAGCGCGGCCAGCGTCAGGGCAACTGCGCCCAAGCGGCCGGCGGACAGACGGCGTGCTCCCGGCATGCGGTTCTGGTCTGTCATGAACCACTCCCCGGACGATCGACCCGATCACGATTGCGCATGAGGTCGCGATCCCGCCATTCGACGGAAACTGACGGCGTAGTAACCATTGCGCCCGTTGCCGAAGGTAGGGCATCAGTTTTTGCCCGATTCCCCACACTCGCGCCGGTGGTGCGTGCCAGCAGATCCGCGTTGCTGTCGAAGAGCAGCGGGAACTGCTGGCGCAGCGACTGATTGAGCACACTGATATCACCCTTGGCGGTCGATAGATCAGTCGGGGTGACGGCATTCAAATGGTTCACTGCATCATCGATGGCCTTGCCGTAGGCCAGGCTGTTGTTCTGGAGCTGATTGGCCAGCTTGTGGGCTTTGATCAGACCATCAGTGGCTGCGGTCTGGGCCTCACGGAAAGATCGGATACGGGCCTGTGCATCCTGCTCTGCCTGCTTGGCAGCCTGGAGCACGGGCCCGGGCAAACGCAGATCACGGATAATGATGTTCTTGACGACCAGGCCAGCCTGAATGGCATCTAGCGTCGCCTGAACCTGCTGGCGGGCACCATCCAGTGGCGGGGCAGATCGGGCCTGGGCCTGGACCTGTTGCAGGACGGCCAGCGACTGGCCGGCGACTACGTCACGCAGAGCCGTTTCGGACACGACGCCAAGCAGTTCTGCGGGCGCTTCCAGATGAGTCACATAGGCCACCGGGTCCATCACCTGGTAGACCACGGCGTAGGACACCGCCACCAGATTCTGATCGGCCGTCAGCATGAGACCCTGAGTCTGGCGACCGGCAGCCGCAGCGCCCACCTCCAGCGTCCGCTCTCCAGTCACATTGACGAGGCGCACGCTTTCAATGGGATATGGCCAACGCCATTGCCAACCGGGGTCAGTGGTGCCGGAAACGATACCGAAACGACTGACCACACCCCGCTGATTAACATCGACCAGATAAAAACCACTCATCAACCAAGCGCCGAAAATCAACGCCACACCAATGAGCCAGCTTTGCCACGACAGTGCCTGCCAGTTGAAAGGCGCGGCTTCGACGCCCTCTGCGGTGTCACGAGTCTGAGTCGCTGCCCCAGAACGGGAGACGGATTGCGTTATTGGCTGGGGCGCCGGCGGAGGCGGGCGGCGCAGAATGGCGGCGATACGGCAACGGGCCCGGTAGACGAGTTGCTGCCAGAGTTCTTCCAGATCCGGAGGGCCTTCGGGCTTAGGCGATGCAGGCCCACCCGACGGTTGCTGACCGCCGGACAAGGCAGACCGGGTTTCTTGAGGTGTCTCTTGGGTGGCGTCTGAGCTGGTCAGCGGTGGGTCACCATGAGGTGCAGCCGTCTCAGGTTGCGCGGGTGCCGCACCAGCGTTTTCTGGTGCCTGATCCGGCTCTTTTTGCTCCGGTCGGTGGCTATTTCCCCATTGGGGATCATTGATCGACATCAGGCGACAGCAGCGGGGATGGCGCTAACTCCGAGGGATAACTTTCTGGCCCGGTTTCTGGTGATTCCGGATGGGCAAATTCGGCAATTGCCGCCCTGAGCCAGGGGAGACCGGCACCCGTCTGGGCGCTCAATCGTACACGGCTGATTTTACCATAGGGATCCCGCTCCATGCCGGGCTCGGCGGCGGTGAGATCGCACTTGTTGTAGACCCGGATCTGCGGGATATGGCTGGCACCGATTTCCGCCAACACCTTGTTGACTTCGGCAATCTGCTCTTCGCGCGCGGGATTGGCGGCATCAATCACATGTAACAGGAGATCGGCCTGCGTGGTGGTTTCCAGGGTGGCTTTGAAGGCTTCGACCAGGGTGTGGGGTAGATCCCGGATAAACCCGACCGTATCGGCCACAACCACGTTGCCGGCTTCAGGCAGCCAGACACGACGCACCGTGGTATCCAGCGTCGCAAACAACTGGTCAGCCGCATAAGCACCGGAGTGCGTCAGTGCATTGAATAGCGTGGATTTGCCGGCATTGGTGTAACCGACCAGGGAAATGGTCAGCACGCCCTGACGACTGCGCGCCCGCCCCTGCGTTCGCCGTTGCTTGGCCAACCGGGACAGGCGGTCCTTGAGCATTTTGACACGGGTGCCGATCAGCCGGCGGTCTGTTTCCAGCTGGGTTTCACCGGGGCCACGCATGCCGATGCCACCGCGTTGGCGCTCGAGGTGCGTCCAGCCACGAATCAGGCGGGAGGCCAGATGCTCTAGCTGGGCCAGCTCGACCTGCAGTTTGCCTTCGGCGCTTTGCGCGCGCAGGGCAAAAATATCCAGAATCAGGGTGGTACGGTCGATGACCCGTCCGTGCACAACCTGCTCCAGGTTGCGTTGCTGCACCGGAGAGAGGTTGTGATTGAAAATAATCAGACCCGCATCCAGCGCTTTCGCCTGTTGGCCGATTTCTTCGGCTTTGCCAGAACCTACAAACAGCGCAACATCCGGCCGATCACGCCGACAGGTCATAATATCCACCACCTCAGCGCCTGCTGATTCGGCGAGCATGCGGACTTCCTCAACGGCTTCATCGACATCCAGTTTGCCGAAATCCACTTGCACGAGCAGCACCCGCTCCAGCGCCTGGCCGGCCGCACGGGATTGCGTGGGCTTTCTGGCTAACCGAGGGTCGGACAACCCGGCCAGTGCCGGGTCACTGGCGGTCATGCCGCGGGCGGCTCCTGGCTGAAGCTGACGGCGCGGGCCGGTACAACCGTGGAAATAGCGTGCTTGTACACCATCTGGGTGACGGTATTACGCAACAGCACAACGTATTGATCGAAGGATTCAATCTGCCCCTGTAGCTTGATGCCGTTCACCAGGTAAATGGACACCGGCACGTGTTCACGGCGCAAGGCGTTGAGGAAAGGATCCTGTAGCAACTGGCCCTTATTTGTCATTGTTGTACTCCGCTTGTTCTGATTATTGCGGGATTGGGAAGTTAAGTGCTCAGTGGATCAATGTAAAGCAAAACACGGAAATGCGCAAAGCATTTTACGCACAGTCAGACAGAAACGTCGATTAATCATCCACATAGGGGTTGTGCGACACGTTAAACTGCAAACGCAGTGGCGTTCCCTGCAAATGGAAGTGGTCGCGGAAGCAGTGTTCCAGGTACCGACGATAGCTGTCCGGAATGTGATTCAGCGCATTACCGTGGATCACGATCAGCGGCGGATTCATGCCACCCTGGTGGGCATAACGGGGCTTCGGCCGGAAAATGCCATGACGCGGCGGTGTCTGCCGAGCCACGGCATCCATCAGCACACGGGTCAATTGCGGTGTGGACAACTTGGCCATGGCCGCGGCATAGGCCTTGTCAACCGAGCGCATGACGCCATCCAGCCCCTTACCCTCTTTGGCGGAGATGTAGTGGAAGCTGGCGAAATCGAGGAACTTGAAACGACGTTCGATGCCGAGCTTGCATTGCTCGCGATCATACGCGTCCATGCCGTCCCATTTGTTGATGGCCACCACCAGCGCTCGACCGGATTCCTTGATAAAGCCTGCCAGGTGGGCATCCTGATCAGCCACATCCTGCTGGGCATCGAGCACCAGAATCACGACGTTCGCCGCTTCAATCGCCTGCAGGGTTTTAATGACCGAAAACTTTTCAATGGCTTCGAAGACCCGACCCTTGCGACGCACACCCGCCGTGTCGATCAACTGATATTTCTTGTCGCCACGCTCGAATTCGATTTCGATGGCATCACGGGTGGTACCCGGTTGGTCGAAAGCAATAACGCGCTCTTCACCGAGCAGTGCATTGATCAGCGTGGATTTACCAACATTCGGGCGGCCGGCAATGGCCACGCGCGGTACGCGCTCGGCATTGCCATCGTCTTCCGGATCTTCCGGGAATTCATCAAGCGCTTCGTCGATGAGACTGCGCACACCTTCGCCATGGGCGGCCGAAATGGCATGCGGCTCGCCCAGGCCCAGTTCATGGAACTCGGCAGAGACCACCCCGCGATCCATCCCTTCGACTTTATTCACGGCCACCAGCACCGGACGATTAATCCGGCGCAGCAACTGGGCAATATCCTTATCCAGCGGCGTGATGCCTTCACGGCCGTCCACCACGAAAATAATGCGGTCGGCTTCATGAATGGCCTGCTCTGTCTGGCGCGCCATTTCCTGAGTGATACCTTCACGCGATTTGGGTTCGAAGCCACCGGTGTCGATGGCCAGAAAACCCTTGCGGCCGATTTTGCCGTGGCCATAGTGGCGATCACGCGTCAGACCCGGCATATCAGCAACAATAGCGTCACGCGAGCGGGTCAGACGGTTAAACAGAGTAGATTTGCCAACGTTGGCACGGCCAACCAGGGCGATTGTAGGTTTCATTGCAACGTTACCGCCATCAGAGACCCGCCTGCTGTTTGCAGCAGAACGGTATTAGGACTCAATGCCGGCAGGATCGACATGACCCCACCGCCGCCGACATTCATGCGGCTGATAAATTCACCGTTATCCCGGTCAAGCACATGCAGAAAACCCTCTGCATCGCCAACGACCAGCCCCAGAGGCAATGCCACCGGCGCTGAAAGATTACGGTACTTGAGTTTGTCCTGACGCCAGACCGAGGCGCCCGTGCCACGGTCAAAGGCGTGCACAACGCCTTGCTCGTCAGGGATAAAGACGCGACGGTCATCCATGGTGATGCCGGCCACCGAAGACACCTCACGTGACCAGATCTGCGTGCCGCCCTGCATGTCAAAACAGGCTGCACGTCCCTGGAAGGCCACGGCGCACATCTGTGGACCTTGCACTGCCGGCACAGTCACCACATCGGAGACGCGATCCAGCTCGGTGGCTCCGCGCGGCACAGAGACGGTGCCTTCCCAGGCCGGCGCACCATTCTGCAAGGACAATGCATACAGTTTTCCTCCGGGCATGCCGACCAGCACAAACGGACCAAAAGGCAACGGTGGCGCCACCGATCGCACGGCCAGGGGTGGATTGCTGCGCTGGTAGTTCCAGCGCTGTTTGCCATCCATGCCGTCAAGCGCAATCACGCGGTTGTCACTGGTCCGCACGATGACCAGCCCTTCGGTGATGGCCGGTGCAGCAACCAGCTCGCCTTTGACGTTGGCGTTCCAACCAGGTTTACCGGTTTCGAAATCAAATGTCAGGACTTCGCCCTTGTAGGTGCCAACCACCACCAGACGGCCATCGCTGGCTGTGCCGGCCGAGAGCTTCTGCCCCGCATTGGCCCGCCAGACTTCCTTGCCGTTATCCAGGCGGACCACGGTACCATCATGCGACGCCGATAACACCACCGGGCCGCCAGTGGCAGGAAGGAAGGTAAATCGGCCAGCTTTGCCGACCGAGGCCTGCCAATCCTGCTTGATACCAACCCGCTCGACAATCGGCGTTAGCGGGGTAGGTTTGGGTTTGGAGCTGCCGAACAAGCCGCACCCGCCGAGCGTCAATGCCAGGAGGCTGACGGCCACAACGGTTTTGAGTTGGCGAGCGTGACTCATCGGATTACTTTCCTGCTGCGGCAGCGGTGGTTAACGCGTCGCGTTTTTCAATCACCAGTCGACGCAGTAGCTGACCCGGTTCGCTTCCGGCAAATTCCGAATTCGGCGTGACATCCTTAGCGGTTGGCTCGAGATTTTTTAGCGCCGCATCATAGCTGGCTCGTGCTTCACTGAACTTGCCCTGTGCGACGTAGGCATCGCCTTTGGCCGCATCAAAACGGGCGGCAAAACCCGGCGGTGGGGTATCAGACAACGTTTTCAGTGCACCATCAAAATTCTTTTCATCCATCTGCATGCCGGCCAGACGCAGGCGGGCAATGCCACGCACCGCATCCTTGCCGTTATCCGCCACCCAGATCAACTGCGCTTCAGCGCTTTTGGCATCACCGGCGGCATCCAGGGTCGTGGCGGCCAGCAGTGCACCCAGCGATGCAAACTGACTGCGCGGATACTGGTTGACCAGTTCTCCAGCCGCCTGCTTGATGCGGCTCGTATCCTGCTGGGCACTGGCCTGTTGCAGTACCAGGTAGATCCGGCTGGCTTCGGCATTCTGGTTCTTTAGGTAGCTCTGCCATCCATACCAACCCAATCCCCCCAAGGCGACAATCAGCACAATGCCGATGGCCCAACCACCATATTGCTTCCACCAGCTGCGCAAGGCAGCAATCTGTTCCTGTTCTTCGAGATCGTAAACAGCCATTTCCAATTTTCCTCTAGAGACCCGGTGTGCTTAGAAGCCCTGACCGAGGTCGTTTTCCGACCATTGTGACATGATGTGCTCGGCCAGATCATCCAGCGGCACTCGAATCTGGTTATTGGCGGTTTCACCTTCCGCCCAATCTTTCTGGCGCATCGTCTTGACGGTCACCTCACCGCTGGCGACTTCATCCTCCCCAATAATCACGGCCAGCGGCGCGCCGGAGTGATCCGCCCGTTTCATCTGCGATTTGAAGCTGCCACCACCGCAGTGGTAGACCACATCAAGCCCGGTATCGCGCAGGCTTTCGGCGACACGGATCGCCAGATCGGCCGCCGCATCACCCTGGTGAATCAGGTAGACATCGGGCGATGCTGGCTGCGGCAAATGCCCCACATCTTCCAGCAGGGCCAGCAGCCGCTCGACGCCCAGCGCAAAACCACAGGCCGGCATTGGTTTGCCGCCGAGTTGCTCGACGAGGCCGTCATAACGGCCCCCGGCGCAGACGGTGCCCTGCGCACCCAGCGCATCGGTCACCCATTCAAATACGGTGAGATTGTAGTAATCGAGACCACGAACCAGACGCGGGTTCACGGTAAAAGGGATGCCGGCATGACGGACCAGCGCTTGCACGCGTTCAAAATGCGCCAGCGATTCGGCGCCGAGGTAATCCATCAGACGCGGTGCGGCCGCGACCAGTGCCTGCATGTCCGGATTTTTAGTGTCCAGAATACGCAACGGGTTGCTGTGCAGGCGACGCTGGGCATCGTCATCTAGCTGATCCTGATGCGCCTCAAAATAGGCAATCAGCGCGGCACGATGTTCGGCGCGCTCTGCCGGCTGGCCGAGGCTGTTGAGCTCAAGACGAATGTTGGCGAGTCCCAGTTCCTGCCATAAGCGGGCACCCATGAGGATCTGCTCGGCATCAACATCCGGCCCGGTGAAACCGAAGGCTTCGACCCCAACCTGATGAAACTGACGGTAACGACCTTTCTGCGGACGCTCGTGACGGAACATCTGGCCCATGTAATACAGGCGCTGTGGGCGCTCGGCGGCAACGTTATGCTGGATCACCGCGCGCACGCAACCGGCCGTGCCTTCGGGGCGCAGAGTCAGTGTCTCACCGTTGAGGCTATCGACAAAGGAATACATTTCCTTTTCGACGATATCCGTTACCTCACCAATAGCACGTTTGAACAGCGGGGTCGGTTCCACGATCGGCATGCGGATCGGACGGTAACCGTAACTCTTGAGCCAGCCACGCACGGCTTCTTCCAGCCACTCCCAGGATTCCGCCGCATCCGGCAGGATGTCATTCATGCCGCGTACGGCTTGCAAACGCTCAGTCATGTTTTACTTCAGGCTTTCCGCTGGTATGTTCGTTCAACATACCGGTCAATAATGTCTTTGAATTCGTTCGCGATATTGTCGCCACGCAGGGTGACGGTTTTCACACCATCCTCGAAGACTGGCGCAGCCGGCACTTCGCCGGTGCCCGGCAGAGAAATACCGATGTTAGCGTGCTTGCTTTCGCCGGGGCCGTTGACGATGCAACCCATGACGGCCAGCGTCATGTTTTCAACACCGTCGAACTGTTCACGCCACTGCGGCATTTGGGCACGCACATAGTTCTGAACCTCGGCCGCCAGCTCCTGGAAGAAGACGCTGGTCGTACGCCCACACCCCGGACAGGCCGTCACCAATGGCGTAAAGGCTCGCAGTCCCATGGTTTGCAACAGTTCCTGCGCAACCTGCACCTCGAGTGAACGTGAGCCATTCGGCTCCGGCGTCAACGACACGCGAATGGTGTCGCCAATGCCTTCCTGCATGAGCACGGCCATGGCCGCTGTCGAGGCGACGATGCCCTTGGATCCCATACCCGCCTCGGTCAGCCCGAGGTGGAGCGGGTAGTTGCAGCGCGCCGATAGATCCCGGTACACGGCGATCAGATCCTGCACACTGGAGACCTTGCAAGAAAGCACAATGCGATCACCCGGCAGGCCGATATTTTCTGCAAGCGTGGCCGACTCTAGCGCCGACAGGATTAGGGCCTCACGCATCACATCACCGGCCGAGCCTGGCGTGACTTTGCGGGCATTGTCATCCATAACGCGGGCCAGTACGGACTGATCCAGGCTACCCCAGTTAACGCCAATGCGCACCGGTTTGCTGTAGCGGATCGCCAGTTCGATCATCTGCGAGAACTGCTCATCCTTTTTTTTGCCAAAGCCGACGTTGCCCGGATTAATGCGGAACTTGGCCAACGCTTCGGCACAGGCCGGATAATCGCTAAGCAGACGATGGCCGTTGTAGTGAAAATCACCGATCAACGGCACATCCACATTCATGCGCAACAGATGTTCTCGAATCTCCGGCACGGCAGCCGCTGCTTCCGGCGAATTGACCGTAATGCGGACAAGTTCGGCACCGGCACGGGCAAGCTCGGCCACCTGAATCGCCGTCTTCAACACATCGGCCGTGTCAGTGTTGGTCATGGCCTGCACCACGATCGGTGCCCCACCACCCATAGCCACCTGGCCGATGGAAACGCGACGTGTCTCTTTGCGTTGCAGGATCATCGTATCTACCTCAATGCGGTGGATTAACGGAGAACCTGACGGGCCACGTCATCGGTCGACAGTTTATCGAGTTTGACGGGTTCATCGCGCCAGCGGGCCTGTACCTGACGCGCATTACCAATCAGCACGTCCAGCGGTGCCGCTCCCGTAATAAACTGAGTGGTACCCGCTGTATTCAACTGCGAATAAATAATGCGGCCCGTGTAATCACGGACCTCCACCCATGCCGGCGCAGAAAACTTGAGTTCAAGGGTGCCCGGGCTCGTCTGGGCCTGGGTCTGCGCAGCAGGTGCGCCATCACTACCAGCAGGTGCACCCGCGCCAGCTGGTGCCACGGCCACCGGTTCGACAGGCGGCTGAACGACATCCGGACGCACCCAGCGTTCTGCAAGGGCCTGCCCCGACTGCAGCAGGTTTTCCCAGACACGGGTAGGTATGGCATAGGCCAGAACGATGGCCAGCGTGATCATCACTGCGCCCGCTTTGAGCATCCGTTTTTCCTGACGCTTGCTCTCACCGTCGCGGCGCGATGTCGGCGCTGCCTTGCGTGCGTTGTTCGCCTGCACCAGATTCTTTTTCATATCGGGCATGGCACCGGGGATTTCTGCAATGATCGCATCGACCGACACCTCCAGCATACGTCCGTAAGCGCGCAGAATGCCGACGGTAAAGGTACGGCCAGGCAAGGCGGCCCAGTCAGATACTTCAATGGATTCAATAACGCGGGGGCTGACTTTCAGCGCATAGGCAACGTCGCCGATTGACAGGCGCTTGGCCTCTCGCGCCCGCGTCAGACCGGCATTAGTGACCGGTGCTTCCGCTGGCATGGGCACAGGTGCCTGCATGGGGGCCATATTAAGTTCATTTTGTGGGTGCTGTTCGAGATCGTTTTGCATGGTGCTGTCCGGATGACCGGTTACTGAAGTGTCTGTCGGGTTGATGACGTCGCATCAAATGTTGTTGTCACACCGAGCGCCGATGCGCGTTGACGGTAGTTGGCAGCCAGGGTGTCATTGCCCATATCGTGCGCACAGCGCGCCGCGGTGACGAGTGCCCTGGCCGGTGTGCCATAAAGAGGATTGGCGAGCGCCAGATTCAACTGGGCCAACCCTGCCGCATATTGCTGTGACTCGCAGAGAAAGAGGCCGTAGTTATTGCGGATGTCAGGATCATTTGGCGCCAGCGTGATCGCTTTCTGAAAACTGTCGTTGGCTTGAGTCCGCTCACCCAGTTGCATGAACACGAGGCCATACATGCTGTAAGCGGGCGCGTATTGCGGGTCGATGCGCACGGCGTTGCCCAGCTCCTCCAGAGCCGTTTTCATGCTGCCCTGCTGGAAATAGAGTGCTGCCAGCTCGGTATGAATGCGGGCACGGCTCAAGGGGTCGGCCGGGACCGGCCGGGAATCTCCGGAGACCTGAGCATTCCCTGTGGTCGTGCATCCGGCCACCAGCATGGCGGAGAGTAGCACCAGCAGGCTTTGGCGCATGATCGGCCGCATCACCCCCCACCTCCCGAGTTCACGCTCAGAACCGGCGGCAACGGACGCGTGCGCTTGGTTTTATCCTGCACCTGTCCGGCCAACTGACCGCAGGCCGCATCAATATCATCACCGCGTGTTTTACGCGTAGTCGTCACATAGCCTGCACCGATCAGTACGTTAGCAAACGTACTGATCCGGTCGCGTGGCGAACGACGATACGGACTACCCGGGAAAGGATTGAACGGAATCAGATTGAATTTGCAGCGGAAACCCGCCTTGCTGACTAACGCCACCAGCTCGCGCGCCTGAGCCGGACTATCGTTCACGCCATCCAGCATCACGTATTCGAAGGTGATGAAGTCGCGGGGGGCCTTGTCCAGATAGCGTTTGCAGGCTGCCATCAGCTCTGGCAACGGATATTTCTGGTTAATCGGCACCAGCACATCACGCAGCGCGTCATTCGGCGCATGCAGGGATACAGCCAGCGCCGTTGGGCAGGCTTCTCGCAAGCGGTCCATGGCTGGCACCACGCCGGAGGTGGACACTGTGACGCGGCGACGGGATAAGCCGTAGGCATGGTCATCGAGCATCAGATTCAATGCCGGTACCAGTGCCTCAAAATTAGCCAAGGGCTCACCCATGCCCATGATGACGACATTGGAGATGATGCGCTCACCCGCCGGATCAAAGCCCAGCGCACGGTTGGCCAACCAGAGCTGGCCGATGATTTCAGCTGTGGTCAGATTACGGTTAAAACCTTGCTTGCCGGTGGAGCAGAACGAACAGTCCAACGCACAACCCACCTGGGTGGAAATACACAGGGTGCCCCGATCGGTTTCCGGAATGAACACGGTTTCGATCAGGTTGCTGGCCCCCACATCCATCAGGAACTTGCGGGTGCCATCATCAGAAATCTTGTCTGAAACAATGGTTGGCAAACGGATTTCGGCCACGGTCGGCAGTCGCTCGCGAAATACGCGCGCAAGGTCCGACATGGCGGAGAAATCAGTTTCACCGCGCTGATAGATCCAGCGTAAAAGCTGATTGGCCCGGAAAGGCTTTTCGCCAATCTGGGCCAACCAGGCTTTCAGCCCGGCCATATCGAGGTCGAGCAGATTTTGCATCGTTACTGCTTTAGCGCAATCTTATCGGCTGTATACGTTCATGCCTGGGAAGAAGAAAGCGATTTCCACAGCGGCAGTTTCTGGTGCATCAGAACCGTGAACAGCGTTGGCATCGATCGATTCTGCAAAGTCAGCGCGGATGGTACCTGGCGCAGCCTTTTTAGGATCCGTTGCACCCATCAGGTCGCGGTTTTTGGCGATGGCGTCTTCACCTTCCAGCACTTGCACGAACACAGGGCCAGAAATCATGAACTCAACCAGATCCTTGAAGAAAGGACGCTCTTTGTGAACCGCATAGAACTGACCCGCTTCAGCAGCCGATAGGTGCACCAGACGGCCGGCAACCACTTTCAGGCCAGCGCCTTCGAAGCGGGCAATGATTTGACCGATAACGTTCTTAGCGACGGCATCAGGTTTGATAATGGAAAGGGTGCGTTGAATTGCCATAAAAAACTCCGTTCGGGTCGGCGGTTAATAAAACGGCTATTTTAGCAGAACCAGGGGTTGCGCAGCGCACCATGTCACCAAAAGGGGCCGCTTCAAACCCTGATTTCACAGGCTTTTTTATCGCTTTCCGGACAGGACGCCATGGCATATCCCGGTTTGCAGCAATGTTAGGGCCTGTCAGCCTTTGAAATCGGTCATGGAGATACCGAAACGGGCCAACTTATCGTAGAGGGTTTTGGCGGGAATGCCGAGAATCGCAGCGGCATCCGCCACATGTCCAGCGGCCAGCCGGAGCGCGTTAACGAGGGCACCGCGCTCGGCCTTCTCTAGCATCTGAGCCAGGGTCAACGGCTGCTGCTCGTCGGAACCGGCCTCCCCTTCGGCAAAGGGAAAACCGATGGCAACCCGCTCGGCAAAATTCTTGAGCTCCCGGATATTGCCGGGCCAGGGATGAGACACCAGATAGCGCAATACCGCCGCCGAGGGTTCAACCGGGGGCACGCCGTATTTTTCCCGGTAATGCGTCAGGTAGTAATTAAAAATCAGCGGAATATCCTCGGCAATCTCCCGCAAAGGCGGCAGATAGAGATTGACGACATTCAGGCGAAAATAAAGATCGCTGCGAAAACCACCCTGATCCGATAGGGTCTTTAGGTTCACTTTGGTGGCCGCAACGATGCGACAAGAAACGGGGATGGATTCATTCGCCCCCAGACGCTGAATCGTGCGCTCCTGGATCGTTCTCAGCAGCTTGGCCTGCAAAGCCAGTGGCATGGATTCGATCTCGTCAAGAAAGATGGTGCCGTTTTTGGCAAACTCGAATTTACCAATCCGGCGTTTCACGGCACCGGTAAACGCGCCGGCCTCGTGCCCGAAGAGCTCGCTCTCGAAAATGGTTTCCGGCAATGCCGCACAGTTGATAGCCACAAAGGGCCCCGGCCGTTTGCTGGCATAGTGCAGGCTTTGCGCGATCACCTCCTTGCCACTTCCGGTTTCACCGTTGATGAGAATATCGACGCCGGTGGGTGCCAGTGCCGCAATCTGTTGCTTGAGCAAACGGACGCGTTCGGATTGGCCAATGAATACAGGGGCTCCCACCGCCTGTTCTTTGGAGAGGGCGGCCACCTGATAGACCAGCCGCGCCTTATCGACAGCGTTCCGCACGGTGGTTGTTAAGCGGTCGGGGCTGAAGGGTTTTTCAATGAAGTCAAAAGCGCCCTCACGCATGGACTCCACAGCCATGCCGATATCACCATGCCCTGTCATCACGATTACCGGGACCTGCCGGTTTTCTGACAGCACTCTGCGCATGACCGAGAGCCCATCTTCGTCGGGCAGATTGACATCCGTCACCAGAACGAAAGGAAATTCAGGACGTTCCGTCTGCAAAAAAGCACCGGCGCTGGCATAGCCCCGCACTTGGAAACCTTCCAGCAGCAGCGCCTGAGCACACCCCCGCAAAATAGGCTCATCGTCTTCAATGAGGCAGACGGTTACGGCCGATTTTTCTGGTGTATTCGCATTCATGATTTATGACAGATGATCTGCCCCTCTAAAATGCAGGGTAAATTCGAGGCCGCCTGAAGGCAGATTGGCACAGGAGATTCTGCCACCAACCGAATCAACAATAAACCGTGTAATGGCCAGACCCAGCCCCAAGCCCTGCCCCGTGGGTTTGGTCGTAAAGAAGGGTTCGAAAAGCTGATCAACCTGGGCCGCACCCACGCCCGGCCCGTTATCGCTGAAACGCACCACGACATCGGCCCCCCGTTGTTCGGCAACAACATCGATTTGCGGATTATCACGACCGGACAAGGCATCCACGGCATTCGATAAGAGGTTGATAAAGACCTGTTCCAGTTTCCCCCGTGCCCCCAGGACGCGTTCATTCCCCACATTCAGCTGTAACCGAATACGGGCTTTTTCGACAAAGGGCGACATGACCAGCAAGGCGTTCTGGATCACTAATGCCAAGGGCACCGGTTCGATGGCGGTTGGGTCATTACGGTAGAGGGTCTTCAATTCGGAAAGAATACCGCCCGCTCGCGTGACCAGCTCGTTAATATTGTCGATATTCTCGGCCACGACATCCAGGCGACCAGCGTCAATCAGTTTTCGGGCGTTCCCGGCATAGAGCTGGATGGCTGAAAGTGGCTGACTCAGCTCATGGGTAATACCCGCAGCCATCTGTCCCAGTACGGCCATCTTCCCGGCCTGAACGGCTTCGTCCCGGGTTTGCCGTAAAACGCTCTCTGCCCGTTCCAACTCTGAAATTTTGGCGGTGAGTTCGGCCGTATGCTCGTCAATTTTTGCATCGATATTGGCGTATAGCTGATGTTTTTCTTCACGCTCACGACGACGAAAATAGATATTCAATACTGTGATCAGCAGAAAACCCACCGCAAAGCCAATGGCCAGAGCACTGGCCATCGCATAGTTGCGCGCTTCACGTGTATCGTTGATCTGAGCAATTTGCCACCCCCGTTTCCCCAAAGGCACCGATTGCACCATATAGCGGTTATCCCCCACGAGACTGACAGGCTCATTCACATCAAGCTGAATGGGCAAACCCATGTAGACCATTCCCGACAGGGGTTGCCCTGGAAACTGTCGAGTAACGGCAATACGCTCTGCCGCAGCATCGTTGAGTGGCCGGGTCGTTTTATAACGGTTCACGGGATCAGAAGCAAGAATCACCACGCCATCCTCATTAATGACCACAAGGTCATTTTTCGTTTCAGAGAGCGCTTTCTGAATGTCCGACAAACCAATCTTGATGGTAATGACCCCCAGCAGATCCTGATCAGCCTTGATGGAATAGGCGATGTAATACCCGGGTTTACCCGAGGCAATACCCACACCATAGAACCGACCGACACCCTGGCTGACGGCATCAACAAAGTACGGGCGGAAGGCGTAGTTATCACCGACAAAACTATCCGGTTTGCGCCAGTTACTGGAGACCAGCGTCAGACCATGTTCATTCATGGTGTAGATAGTTTCCGTTCCAAGTATCTGATTGATACGCTCGAGGTAGCGATTGGCCTCTCCGAGCACAGGGGATGTATTAGCATGCTCAAGCGCGTTGCGAATGCGGCGATCCTGGGCAATAACCAGCGGCAGTTCTTCGTATTTCTGCAGTGTGGCACTCAGCGAGAGACTCAGGCTCTCAAGGTGCTGGCGGTTACGATCCGCCTCCCGCTCCATTTCCCGAGCGAATATCTGTCCATAAGCAACATACCCGACTACCACACACACCACGATGATCAAGGCGAACAGATAGCGCGACTTGATGGGAGTGGGCTTCGATACGGTGGAGGCAGGAGCCATGCGTTAAAGAAAATTCCGTAAAGATAAAAGCATACGATAAAAAGCAGAGCCCGGCGTAAGCCGGGCTCTGTACTAAGGCACGTTTAGCCGATCATACCCAGGGTACGCGGCAACCAAAGGCTCAAACCAGGCCAGTAGGTCACAACCACGAGGAATACCAGCATGGTGAGCAGCCATGGCCAGACGGCAATGGTGAGCTCGGTAATGCCCATTTTGGTTATCCCGGATGCCACATAGAGATTTAAACCGACAGGCGGGTGACACATGCCGACCTCCATGTTAACGACCATCATGATGCCGAAATGCACTGGATCGATGCCCAGCTTCATGGCAACCGGGAACAGGATCGGCGAGAAGATCAGCACGATCGAAGATGGCTCCATGAAGTTACCGGCCACCAGCAGGATGATGTTAACGAACAGCAGGAAGGTAATAACCCCTAGGCCTTTGTCCAGCAACCAGTCGGCCATGGCTTGCGGAATATTTTCATGCGTCATCAGGAACGAGAAGAGCACGGCGTTCGTGATGATGTACAGCAACATGGCGCTCATGTTGGCCGAAGACAGCAGTACGCGCGGCACATCCTTCAGCCCCATATCCTTGTAGACAAAGACGGCAATGATGAATGCGTAGACCGCACTGATGGCAGCCGCCTCTGTCGGTGTGAAGATACCCGTGTAGATCCCCCCCATCACAACCACGATCAGCATCAGGCCCCAGATCGATTCCTTGAAGGACTTGATACGCTGCACGAAGCTGGCCTTCGGCAAACGTGGATAGTCATGCTTGCGGGCCAGATACCAGGTGGTGAGGCCGAGCATGGTGGCCAGCATCAGCCCCGGAATCACACCAGCCATGAACAAGGCCCCCACCGAGGTATTGGTCGAGACGGAGAACATCACCATGACGATGGAAGGCGGAATCAGAATACCGAGAGCCCCCGAGGTCGTGATGATGCCGGCACCAAAACGATTCGGGAAACCTGCCTTGACCATTGCCGGCAGCAGAATGGAACCGATTGCCACCACCGTTGCGGGCGATGAACCCGACACGGCGGCAAACAGCGCACACGCCACCACACCGGCCAGACCAAGGCCACCGTAGAAATGACCGACCATGTCGGAAGCGAAGCGGATCATCCGTTTGGCAACCCCACCGTGGGTGAGGAAATTACCCGCCAGGATGAAAAACGGAATCGCCATGATTTCGAACTTCTCGATCCCTGTGAACAGCTTGAGCGCCACGGATTCCAGCGGCACTTGCGTCAAGGTGAACAGGAAGCTGAGCACCGTGAGACCCAATGCAATGGAGATCGGCATCCCGGTCAGCATAAGGACCAGAAGGATGCTGAAGATGATCAAGGTACTCATTTCGCACCCCCTTCCTTGTTTTCGGAATCTTTGTTTTTATCAAGTTCCTTGGGATACAGACCCTTGGTATTCTCGAACCACGGGGTGTCTTGCGCCTTAGTGCCGGGCCCGACCATCGGATCGGTGGCCGTATCGTCGTCAAGGCCTTCAACATGGCCATGATCGACGTGTGGGAGCTCGCCAGTTTTGTTGAACGACACTAGGACTTGCAGGAAACGGAAGCACATCAGCCCCGAACCTAGCGGAATGGCAGAATAGACAATCCAGGTGGGCCACTCCAGATCTGGCGTGACCGGACCTTCAAAGTGCTCTCCGGTATCGATACCAAAGTAGCTCAGACTTGCATAGCGCAGGCCGTTTTCCATGACAAAGTGGTAACCGAGATAGGAGATAATGCCGGTAAAGACAGCGCCTGCCAGCAGACCGAAGCTGATGAACCATTTGCGCTTCTCGTCCGGCAATCGGTTGATCATCACATCAACGCCCACATGGATGCCGGTACGCACCCCATAAGCAGCGCCGAACTTGGCCATCCACACAAACATAATGATGCAGAGCTCCTGCGCCCACGCCATACTGAATGACAGCAGCCAGTCCTGCAGACCGGGAATGTCCAGCCCGG
>NZ_JBIJFP010000017.1:0-33658 GCF_057744235.1 Fluviibacter sp.
TGCGCCCGACCAAAGAGCCGCGTGCCACCGAATACGTGCAGGAAATGCTGGATCTGATCGGTACCCTGGAGAACAAGGGTCTGGCCTATCAGGGCGGTGATGGCGATGTGAATTTCGCCGTGCGAAAGTTCGAAGGCTACGGCAAGCTCTCCGGCAAATCGCTGGATGATCTACGCGCGGGCGAACGCGTAGCAGTGGCAGGTGCCAAAGAAGACCCGCTCGACTTCGTGCTGTGGAAGCATGCCAAAGCCGGTGAACCGGCTTGGGCCTCGCCCTGGGGGGATGGCCGTCCGGGCTGGCACATCGAATGTTCGGCCATGAGCAGCGCATTGCTTGGCAACCATTTTGATATTCATGGCGGCGGCGCTGATTTGCAGTTCCCGCACCACGAGAACGAAATCGCCCAGTCCGAAGGCGCTCACGGCGGCACCTTCGCCAATATCTGGATGCACAATGGCTTTATCCGCGTCGAGAAAGACGGCATCGAAGAAAAAATGTCCAAATCCCTGGGCAACTTTTTCACCATTCGCGACGTGCTCAAAGTCTATGACCCGGAGATCATCCGTTTCTTCATTTTGCGTGCACATTACCGCAGCCCACTGAATTATTCGACGGCGCATCTGGATGATGCGGCTAATGCGCTGGAGCGTTTGTATACCGCTTTGCGTAATGTACCTGCGGCTGATGAGGCGGTGGATTGGCATAGCCCGCATGGCCAGAAATTTGCCGCCGCCATGAATGATGACTTCAACACCGCTGAAGCCATGGCTGTGTTGTTTGAAATGGCCCAGGCCGTTAACCGGGATCAATGCAGCAAGCTGGCTGGGCAGCTCAAAGCCCTGGCCGGTGTGCTGGGGCTATTGCAGCGCCCGCCGGAGGCATTTTTACAACGCACTACAGGTGCCGATGCCGACGGCCTGACACCTCAGCAGATCGAAGCTCGTATTCAAGAACGTCTGGATGCCCGCAAGGCCAAAGACTTTGCCACCGCAGACCGCGTGCGCAAAGAGCTGCTCGAAGCTGGTGTCGTGCTGGAAGATACGCCCCAAGGCACCATCTGGCGTCGTGCCTGATCCCTCAGCCCCCATAGCACCACAAACTACGCTGGCGCGCGCAGAGCGCGCCATGCTGCTTATCTTGTCGGGTATCCAGTTCTGTCATGTCCTGGATTTCATGATTATGATGCCGCTGGGGCCATTTCTCATCAGCGCTCTTGGCATCAGCACCCAGGAATTTGCCTTTCTCGTTGCCAGTTATAGCTTCAGTGCCGCCGCGGCTGGCTTACTCATGGCACCCGTGGTGGATCGCTTCGAACGCAAACGCTTTCTGCTGGGGATTTTTCTCGCCTTCACCATTGCCACATTGATGTGTGCATTGGCAGCGAATTATCTATGGCTGCTTGTTGCCCGTGGTCTGGCCGGTATCTTCGGCGGCATGATGGGCGCCATGGTGCATACCGTGGTGGCGGATGCCATCCCTTTTGAACGGCGTGCCAAAGCCACGGGTTACGTGGCCACCGCCTTTTCTGTTTCCAGTATTGCCGGTGTGCCGCTCTCATTACTATTGGCCGATGCCCTAGGCTGGCAGGCACCGTTTCTGCTCATCGCCTTTCTTAGCGGCGGCCTCGTCTGGTTTGGTTATAAAGCACTGCCCGAATTTCGTGCCCACCTACATGCCCGACAAGAGGGCAAAGCCATCCGCCAGATGCTGCGCGTGGCGATTGAGCCCAACCATCTGAAAGCCATGCTGCTCACTGCGTTGGTCATTTTCGGTGGCTTTACGGTTATTCCCTATATCACGCTCTACGCCATAGCCAACGTGGGCATTGCGGCCGATGAAATCCCAATGATCTATTTCTTGGGCGGCGCTGCCACCTTAATCACCGCCCGATTGATTGGTGCTTTGGCCGACAAACTGGGCAAAGTGTTTATGTTCCGGGTAGTGGCCATTGGGGCGTGTGTGCCCGTATTGCTAGTCACCAATATCGGCGCATTGTCGCTAATCGTTTACCTCGGCATCACTACCCTGTTCTTCATCTTTGTATCGGGTCGCATGGTGCCGTTGCTGGCCATTGTGGGGGCGGCCGTTAAACCGCAGGAGCGGGGCACCTTTCTCTCACTCAACGCCACCGTGCAATCTATGGCCATGGGTCTGGCCAGTATGGTGGGCGGCCTCTTCATCACTCAGGCACCCAGTGGAGAGATCAGCGGCTACGGCTGGGTAGGTCTCATCGCCGCCAGCTTTAATATCATGGCCGCGCTGTGGGTAAGCCGTGTCAAGATTCGGGATTAACGATTTCGCTCGTAGCGACTAACTGGTCAAATTGTTTTTTGAAGGCGCTGATATCTTCCTGAGCCAATGAACCCAGCTTGCCGCGTATTAAACGGTTATCAAGCGTAAAAAGTTTGAAGCGAATTCTTGACGCCACGGGTAGGCCTGCAGCTTGTATGTCTTTTATGGGGCAATCCAGGGGCCAGTTGTTAATTGCCGAAGTAATCATCACCAGCACGGAGTGATCTGCCGCATTGTTAAAGGCAGATTTCGACAGCACCAGAGCGGGCCGATTTTTAGTGGCGGTACGCTCGGTAAAAGGGAAGGGTACACGCACCACATCAAATTGTTCAAAGCCCACGATAGGCCTCTTCATCTTCAGCGCAAGCCCATTCAGTGAGCGTGCCCTCAACAGCGCGCATGTATTCCAAGTCCAGCGGCTGAATGCGCCGAACCTTGGCTGAACCGTCTTCGTTGACTTCCCATTCCAGCAAATCACCCGGATTAAAGTTGAGCGATTCCCTTATTTCAACCGGAATGGTGGTTTGGCCTTTAGAGGTGATTTTAGCGGTAGTTGCCATGACGTCTTTCGGTAAGGATTCCTTACCGAAAGAATCTACACGCATCAAGCCGCGATAGCAATACAGCCCTGCAAAAATGTGGCTGCGTCAAGATTCGTGATGGAGTACAAAGAATGGTTGACGGGCTCATCTGGTGAGACTCTCGGCTTATAGGATGTATCCACTAGTCACTCAAGTGGAGTTCAAAATGCCGACAATCAGTATGTTCTTTGGGATCATCATATCGATGTATTTCGAAATACGGGATAAACACCATTTGCCGCACATTCATGTACGCTATCAGGACAAGAAAGCCTCCATTTCGATTCGAGATGGTAATCTTTTGGCTGGGGAGTTGCCCGCTAAGCAGCTGCGTATGGTGCAGGTATGGATTGACCTGCATCAGGATGAATTACTGGCAGACTGGGAGCTTGCAAAGCAGGGTGAAGAGTTGTTCCGTATTGACCCGCTTAGATAGTCATAAGGTACAAGGGGATTAGTTGTGTTGCTCGATGTCATAGACGTTCAAGTTATGCCCAAATACGTTCTCGAACTAAAGTTTGAGAATGGCGAGCGGCGTCGCTTTGATATGGCGCCCTTTATGGATGAAAAGCCTTGGACTAGGATCAAAGGTGCTGAGGTATTTGCACAGGCCTACTGTCATTTGGGCACAGTGACGTGGCCAGGCAATGTGGATATCGACCCAGAGACTTTATACGAACGATCAGTCCTGCTCGAGTCGCAAGAAGGCAAGGCTGCGTGACCAAGCGCGCCCGCCGTCGCCTTAAAACCTCAAACCGCTTAACGCACCCGCCAAAGCGCTGAGCAGCGGCTTGTTTCGCCCCAAGGTTGAAGTAGATCGCCGCCGCACTGCGCGGTTGATCCGCAACGCCAAGCACAAAGCCAAACCCGATCCGGCGCATTAACTCGTGCTTACTAATGCGATGTTTTATCAAATATGCTTCCTATAGAAAGCATTGAATCGTTTAATGCGCATTATGAAAAGCATTAAAAATACTGCACCGCCTAAAGAAGTGACAGAAATCTGTCAGCGACTTGGTTCGCGCATCCGTGCCGCCCGTATTCAGCGCCAATGGCGTCAGCAAGACCTGGTTGACCGCACAGGCTACGCCAGAAACACCATCCTCAACGTCGAAAAGGGCGACCCCAAAACAGGGCTTGGCATCTATCTGCACATCTTGTGGCTGATGGGGCTTGCGCGCGAAGTCGAGTTGCTGGCAGACCCGGGCCTTGATCGTGAGGGGCTGGTCGTTGCCTTTGACAGTGCGAATAAACGCGTCTATCTCCCCCGGAAGGTCTACGATGACTTCTGAAGTCAGATGCCGCCTCTGCTGGGGGTTGCTGCGGCAAAATTCAGTTTGATTTTGTGTTTTTATCGCATTATAGTGACATAACGTCATAACGTTATGGTGCCAAAATGGCTAGTAATACTGTCCGCTCAACCATTTATCTTGATTCTGATTTGCATCAGGCACTTCGTCTGAAAGCCGCTGTCGCCCACAAATCAATCTCCGAAATCGTCAACGACGCCATCCGCGAATCTTTGCGCGAAGACGAAGAGGATTTGAGCGCTTTTGAACTTCGTGCGGCAGAAGAGCCCGTGCCTTATGAGACATTTTTGGCCAAGCTGAAAGCAGATGGCACGATTTGAACTCAGGGTTAAACCTTCGGTCGCTAAAGACCTGAAGACGATTCCTAAACAAAGCGTGCTCAGGATTCTGGAGCGAATTGAGGGCTTGCGAGATGATCCGCGCCCTATCGGCTGTGAAAAACTCTCTGGCCTCGAACGGTATCGCATACGCCAAGGCAACTACAGAATCCTTTACAGCATTTTCAATATGGAAGTTGTGGTGGAGATCGTTAAAGTCGGGCATCGCAAGGACGTGTACCGTTAAGACGGCATGACCAAACGTAAACGCCTTAAAGCCTCAATACCGCTCTGCGAGTTGCGTCAATCCCTATCGAGCATAGGGAAAACCGCTTAATATTCTGGGATCAATCGAATTAGAACCGCCATGACCTCAGAAGAATTTATTGCCCGTTGGAAAGACAATGCCCTTACCGAGCGCGCCGGTGCGCAAGCGCACTTTGACGACCTCTGTGATCTGCTCGGCGTTGCCAAGCCGCGTGACCCGGCCAGTTACTGTTTTGAGCGGGGCGCTAAAAAATCCGGCGGGGGTGATGGCTGGGCCGATGTCTGGAAGCGCGGGTGTTTCGGTTGGGAAAACAAAAAACCGGGGCGCGATCTAAAAGCCGCCCTCAAGCAGCTAACAGACTACGCGCTGGAGTTAGAGAACCCGCCTTTACTGGTGGTTTCTGACCGCGAGCGCATCGAAATTCACACCGCCTTTACCGGCTACCCGGATGAGCCACGCCTCATCCACCTGGCCGATATTGGTAAACCAGAGAACCTGCAACTGCTGCGCTGGGTCTTTGAAGACCCGGAAAAACTCAAACCCACCAAATCACTGGCCGCCATTACAGAAGAGGCCGCGGGCAAATTCGGCAGCCTGGCCGAGGCGCTGCGCGAACGCGGCAACCCGCCCGACCAGGTGGCACACTTCCTCACGCAATGTCTCTTCTGCATGTTTGCGGAAGACGAGAACCTGTTGCCCCGAGGTGTCTTCACCAAGCTGCTCGATAACGCCGTCGATATCGAGCGTGCCACCAACCGCATCACCGCCTTGTTTCAGGCCATGCAAACGGGGGGTGATTATGGTGATGCCGAGATTCGCTGGTTTAACGGCGGGCTCTTTGAAACGGTGGCCGTGCCGCAGCTCATGCTCAGCGATCTGGTCACTTTGCGGGCAGCCGCGCACATGGATTGGCGGGCGATTGATCCCTCCATCTTCGGCACACTCTTTGAGCGCGGCCTCAATCCTAAAAAGCGTTCACAGTTAGGGGCGCACTACACCGACCCGGCCACCATCATGAAGCTGGTGGAGCCAGTCATCATTCGCCCGTTGTTGGCCGAATGGGCAGTACATCGAGACAGCATCAGCAAGTTACTCACCAAATCCAAAAAGCTGGGTGACAAAGCCTACAAAGATGCCAATGCCGAGTTCCATGGCTTTCTGGAACGGCTCAAGAATTATCGCGTGCTGGATGCGGCCTGCGGGTCGGGCAACTTTCTGTACGTGGCCTTAAAGACGCTGAAGGATATTGAGCGCCGAGTAAATACCGAGGCAGAACAGTTAGGGCTGCAACGGCAGATTGGTATTGAGTGTGGCCCGGCCAATGTGCTGGGCATTGAGCTGGACCCCTATGCTGCCGAGTTGGCGCGGGTAACAGTCTGGATTGGTGAAATTCAGTGGATGTTGCAGAACGGCTACCCAGTCTCAGACAAGCCGATTCTCAAACCACTGCACACCATTGAAAACCGCGACGCCTTGCTCAATGCCGATGGCAGCGAGGCGCCGTGGCCAAAGACAGATGCCATTATCGGCAACCCGCCGTTCTTGGGTGGCAGCAAAAAGAGTGGTGAACTGGGCAAAGCCTATTTTGATGCGCTCAATAAGGTGTATGACAAAGCGGTGCCGGGTGGTGCGGATTTAGTCTGCTATTGGTTTGAGAAAGCGCGCAAACAGATTCTGGCAGGCGATGCCGCTGGCACAGGGTTGGTTGCCACCAACTCCATTCGCGGTGGATCTAATCGCAAAGTGCTCGATGCCATTGTTGATGATCTAGTCATTTTTGATGCTTGGGCAGATGAGCCTTGGGTCAATGATGGGGCGGCGGTGCGGGTATCGTTGGTTTGCTTTGGTGCTGAGGAGTCGATTACCCGGTATGCAGACGTCGCTCAGACGCCGCTACGCGCCGATTCGCTCCTCCCGCACACCGGGCAACCGACTTGTAAGCTGAATGGGAGTGATGTCTCGAAGATTTATGCCGACTTAACGGCTTCAAATGATGGCAACCTTACCGCTGCTGCCTCGCTCAATGAAAACTGTGGCGGGAGTATTCGCGGCCTTGCTAAGGTTGGTAAGTTTGATGTTCCAGGCCAGTTGGCGCGAGCCTGGTTATCCGAGCCCAATCCTAACCTAAATCCAAACTCGAATATAGTTAAGCCATGGGTTAATGGGCTGGATATAACGAAACGATCAAGCGATACGTGGCTAATTGACTTTGATGATCTTAGTGAAATTGATGCAGCTGGTTACGCAAGCCCATTCGGGTACGTTATAGATCGCGTCAAGGCTGAAAGGCTAAATCAGAATGATCCAAAGAGAAAGCAATACTGGTGGCGGTTAGGTCGCTCCGGTGCAGATGTTCGCAGTGCTGTTGCAAAAATCGAGAGATACATTGGCACGCCAATGGTCTCAAAACATCGTATGTTTGTTTGGGTAGATTCACGAATTTTCCCTGATCAGCAAGTTATCGTCATTGCGCGAGCTGACAACACAACATTCGGGGTTCTACATTCGCGTTTCCATGAGTTATGGTCATTAGGTATGTGTACTTGGATGGGGGTGGGTAATGATCCGCGCTACACGCCTACAACATGCTTTGAAACCTTCCCTTTCCCGGAAGGCATGACACCTAAAGATACCGCCGATTGGCGCGGCACCATTCCGGCCGATTGTCCGGTGAAGGCACAAGCCGAGAAGGTTGCCGCTGCGGCTGAGAAGCTAAACAGCTTGCGCGAGGCGTGGCTGAATCCACCGGAATGGGTGGATTGGGTGATTACGCCCGAAGAAGAAAAGGCCGGCTTCCCGAAGCGACCGGTAGCAAAGCCGGGGCATGAGGCGGAGCTGAAGAAACGGACTCTCACCAATTTGTATAACGCCCGTCCAGCGTGGCTGGATATGGCGCATAAGACATTAGATATGGCGGTGGCCGAAGCTTATGGTTGGGCAGACTACACGCCGGAAATGCCGGATGAAGAGATCTTGTGCCGCTTGCTGGCGCTGAATTTGGATCGCGCAGCGAAGAATTGAGGAGGAAGTAATGGCAAACGAAAATAATCTGTGGGGTATTCATGCCGGTAAAACGGGCGATGCGAGTTCTCTGTTTCGCAATCAAAATTGCGTTGCCGTGGGCTGGGTTGATATGGGCGACCTGAGCCAGATTCCCACTGATCGTGAGGCGTTCAAACAAAAAGTTGCACAGACTTATCCCAATATTAAACCGGGTGCGATCCCCAACAATGCGGGGCAATTGTTCCGTTTTGTTCATGAAATGCAAGTCGGGGATTTGGTGGCTTATCCGGACAAATTCGAACGTAAAATATTCTTAGGAGAAGTGACAGGGCCGTATGTTTACGATCCTAAGAAGTCAGTGGAATACCCAAACTCGCGGCCGGTGAAATGGCTGGGTTCGTTCCCTAGAACGCAATTCAGTCAGGGCGCACTCTACGAGGTGGGCTCGGCGATGTCCTTCTTTCAAGTTAAGAACTTTGCCGATGAGTTCAGAGCTGCGCTGGATGGGAAGGTCGCAACCGTCAATGCAGTCGAGCAAGATGAGACGGTCGCTTTAGTCTCTGGAGAGATTGAAGATACAACGCGTGACTTTATCTTGAAGCGACTCTCGCAAGAGTTCAAAGGGTTGCCGCTTGAGGGTTTCGTTGTTCATTTGTTTGAGGCAATGGGATATCACGCGCGCCTCACGCCGCCCAATGAACCAAGTGTGGACGTGATCGCTCATAAAGATCATCTGGGTATAGAGCCGCCCATTATTAAGATTCAAGTCAAAAGCAGTGAAGGGACGGCATCAGATAAAGACGTTTCAGCCCTTGCTGGCAAGTTGTCAGTGGGAGAAGCGGGAGTTTTTATAACCCTCGGCACGTTTAGCTCTTATGCTCGAGACAGCGAAAAGAACAAGGCCAATCTTCGATTGATTGATGGTGATGAACTAGTCGATCTGATTTTGCAACACTACGAAAGATTTGACGCAAAACACAAGGCTGCAATACCACTGCGTCGGGTGTATGTGCCGGAATCCTTGGATTAAGCCTCTGGATTAAAGCAAAGAGCCACCCAATGGTGGCTCTTGAACTTTGTGGCCTATGAAATTAACCGCTGATGTATTGGTGGCGCATGGGACTCAACCATTCCAAGGATCAATGACTTTAACGCCAGCTGCTTCGTAAGGTGCTGTGTCACGCGATGCCACAATGAAGCCCTGAGAGGTTGCGATTGCGGCGATGTAGCCATCGGGCGTTGGAAAGCCGCGCCCCTTGGCTTTAGCGGCTAGGGCTAACTCGGCATAATGGCGTGCCGCTTCGGTATCAAATGGCAGTATCCGGCCTTTAAACAGCTTCATGAGGCCGTCTAGCGTTTGAGCCAGCAACTCTTTGCGCTTGCCGTTGGGGAGTGCGCCAATACCGAAGAAGAGTTCAGCCAGAGTAACACTGGAGAGATAGAGTGTTTCTGCGCTTTGATCGTTGAGCCAGGCAAGTACACCAGGGTGAGGTTCTGGTTTCATGGCCTCGGAAACGACGTTCGTGTCGAGGACGATCATTCAAACCTCATCGGTTCGGCTGGGGTTTTGTCTTTGGCTTGCTGTACTACTTCAACGTCTTTATTGGTGAGGCCGGTCTGACGGGCGAGTGCCGTTAATGCGTCACCCATGCGAAGACGCGATTCAGGTTTTACTGCAGCCGCCAAGATTTCTCGAACCTCGGCTTCGGTGCTGCGCCCGTGTTGCGCTGCAAGCACACGCAAAGCCCGGTGCACAGAATCTGGCAGGTTACGTACTGTGATCATTCCCATGACATCACCTCATTAAATAACATTCAACGCATGCATTATAGTGATATGAATTCAAAAGAAAAGGGCCGCAATGTGCGGCCCTGTTGCGATCGAGTTGGTAAATCAGCTGCTAAAGAAGTTTTTCAGCTTCTGCTGCCAGCCGCCTTCTTGCGGCGAGTGGTGTTCGCCTAGGCTTTCCTGGAACTTGCGGAGTAGTTCTTTCTGCTCGCTGTTCAGGTTGACTGGCGTTTCTACAACAACGTGCACATACAGGTTGCCGGCAGCGCCGCTGCGCATGCCGGTCACGCCCTTGCCGCGTAGGCGGAAGATTTTGCCGGTTTGCGTTTCTTCAGGGATGCGTAGGCTGGCAGTGCCGTCGAGCGTTGGTACGTCGATGTCGCCGCCCAGGGTGGCGGTGGTCATGGTGATGGGGATCTCACAGTGCAGGTCGTCTCCGTCACGGGTGAAAAGTTCATGCTGGCGTAGGCTGATCTGTACGTAGAGGTCGCCCGAGGGACCGCCGTTAACGCCGGCTTCGCCTTCACCCGATAGGCGGATGCGGTCACCATCGTTAACACCGGCGGGGATTTTGATTTCCAGGGTTTTGTTTTCGCGCTTGCGGCCACGGCCATGGCAATCGGTACATGGGTCGTCGATGACTTTGCCCGAGCCGTGGCAATGCGGGCAGCTCTGCTGTACGGAGAAGAAACCTTGTTGCATGCGCACCTGGCCGCTACCCTTACAGGTGCCGCAGGTCGATGCACTGGTACCGGCTTTGGCACCGCTGCCTTTGCAGGTGCCGCAGTTGATTTCGGTAGGAATACGAATACGGGTTTGCGAGCCTTTGGCCGCTTCTTCCAGGCTAATTTCCAGGTCGTAGCGCAGATCAGCGCCACGATACACCTGGCTGCGGCCGCCGCGGCTACCGCCGCCACCAAATCCGCCGCCGCCACCGCCACGGAAGATTTCTTCGAAGATGTTGCCGAAGTCGAAACCGCCGGCGCCACCGCCGAATCCACCGTGTCCCATGGAAGGGTCGACACCGGCGTGGCCATACTGGTCGTACGCCGCGCGTTTGTTGCCATCGCTGAGGATTTCGTAGGCCTCTTTGGCTTCTTTGAATTGGGCTTCGGCTGTTTTGTCATCCGGGTTACGGTCCGGGTGGTATTTCATGGCCAGGCGACGGTAGGCCTTTTTCAGCTCGTCGTCGGAGGCGCCTTTGGATACACCCAGAATTTCGTAGTAATCGCGTTTGGACATGGCAGTTCTGCTTCGGTTCGAATCAATTTAAGAAAATGCAAAAGGGGGCAAGGTTACCCTTGCCCCCGCCGGATCAGCGATCCGGAGTTACTTCTTGTCTTTCACTTCGGTGAACTCGGCGTCCACCACATCACCGTCTGGCTGCTTGCCGGCATCGGCTTGAGCACCGGCACCTGGCGCCGCACCCGCTTCGCCTTCACCGCCAGCCAGTTGGGCTAGGGCTTGCGAGGCTTGCATCAGCGCTTCGGCCTTCTTCTCGATCTCGGCCTTGTCGGTGCCGCGGACAGCATCTTCCACTTCTTTGGCAGCGGCTTCGATCTTGGCCTTTTCATCAGCCGGGACCTTGTCGCCCAGTTCAGTCAGCATCTTACGAACGCTGTGAACTGCGGCATCGCCACCGTTACGGGCATCGGCCAGCTCACGGGCTTTATGGTCTTCAGCCGCGTTGATTTCGGCATCTTTAACCATGCGCTGGATTTCTTCTTCCGACAGACCGGTGTTGGCCTTAATGGTGATCTTGTTTTCCTTGCCGGTTTGCTTGTCTTTGGCCGACACGTGCAGGATGCCGTTCGAGTCGATGTCGAAAGTGACTTCGATCTGCGGTGTACCACGCGGTGCCGACGGAATACCTTCCAGGTTGAACTGACCCAGGCTCTTGTTACCGTTAGCCATTTCACGCTCGCCTTGCAGCACGTGGATGGTGACGGCTGACTGGTTGTCGTCTGCGGTCGAGAAGACCTGGCTGGCCTTGGTTGGGATGGTGGTGTTTTTCGGGATGAGCTTGGTCATCACGCCGCCCATGGTTTCGATACCCAGGGTGAGTGGCGACACGTCGAGCAGCAGCACGTCTTTCACGTCGCCTTGCAGCACGCCGCCCTGAACAGCCGCACCCACAGCCACGGCTTCATCCGGGTTGACGTCTTTGCGTGGCTCTTTGCCGAAGACTTCTTTAACCTTGTCCTGCACCTTAGGCATACGCGACATACCGCCGACCAGGATGACATCGCTGATGTCGGAAGCCGAGCAACCGGCGTCTTTCATGGCGGTGACACATGGGGCAATGGTGCGCTCGATCAGATCATCAACCAGGCTTTCGAACTTGGCACGAGTGATCTTCATGGTCAGATGCTTCGGACCGCTGGCATCAGCCGTGATGTAAGGCAGATTGATTTCGGTCTGTTGCGCCGACGACAGTTCGATCTTGGCTTTTTCAGCGGCTTCTTTCAGGCGCTGCAGCGCCAGCACGTCGTTCTTCAGATCGGCGCCGGATTCTTTCTTGAATTCGGTGACGATGTAATCGATTAGACGCTGGTCGAAGTCTTCGCCGCCCAGGAAGGTGTCGCCGTTGGTCGACAGCACTTCGAACTGGTGCTCACCGTCGATTTCCGAGATGTCGATGATCGAGATATCGAAGGTGCCGCCACCCAGGTCGAATACGGCAATCTTGCGATCGCCTTCTTTTTTGTCCATACCGAAAGCCAGTGCGGCAGCGGTTGGTTCGTTGATGATGCGCTTCACTTCCAGACCGGCAATACGGCCGGCATCTTTAGTGGCCTGACGCTGACTGTCGTTGAAGTAGGCCGGTACCGTAATGACGGCTTCGGTGACTTCTTCACCCAGGTAGTCTTCAGCGGCCTTCTTCATCTTGCGCAGGACTTCAGCAGACACCTGTTGTGGTGCCATCTTCTTGTCGTTAAGCACTTCAACCCAGGCGTCGCCATTGTCGGCCTTGGTGATCTTGAACGGCATCAGGCTGATGTCTTTCTGGACTTCCTTGTCTTCAAAACGACGGCCGATCAGACGCTTGATGGCGTACAGGGTGTTCTTCGGGTTGGTCACGGCCTGACGTTTGGCCGGTGCGCCAACGAGCACTTCGCCGTCGTTGGTGTAAGCAATGATCGACGGGGTAGTACGGGCGCCTTCTGCGTTTTCAATAACCTTCGGGGTACCGTTTTCCATGACGGAAACGCACGAGTTGGTGGTGCCGAGGTCAATACCGATAATTTTTCCCATGGATTCTTATCCTTGTTATTTGCTAAGTGATTGATTGGTTGGTCGAAACGGGGTGCTTTTGTTACCGTTTCACCAGACATGACGGCTATATAGGGCCGCCATGTCGCTTTTCAAGAGCTATTGGCGATATTTAGCCGTTGGCCACGGTGACCATGGCCGGGCGCAGCACGCGCTCGGAGAGCTGGTAGCCTTTTTGCAGCACATTGACCACGGTGTTGCCCGGTTGGTCGGCGTCGACCATGGCAATGGCCTGGTGTTGGTTCGGATCAAACTTGTCGCCGGCAGCCGGGTTTTCTACTTTCATACCGCTGCGCTCGAGGGCGTTGAGCAATTGTTTCTGAGTCAGTTCAACGCCAGAACGCAGGGTGGCGGCATCAGCGCCGGTGTCGGCCAGAGCGGCATCAAGGCTGTCGCACACGGCGATGAGCTCACGGGCAAACTTCTCCACGGCAAATTTGTGCGCCTTGGTGACATCTTCAGCGGCGCGGCGGCGCAGGTTTTCACCATCGGCCTTGGCGCGCAAGTAAGCGTCTTGCAGTTCGGTGACTTTGGCTTCCAATGCCGCAATTTGTGCCTCAGGGGTTGCAGCGGCTTCCGGAGCTGATTCTGCGGCGGCCTCCGTGGCGGCATTTTCTTCGACGAGTGGTTCCTGGTGTTGTTCTTGATGTTGTTCGGTCATGTCGGTTGTGTTCCTGGTTCTTGAACGCTTAAAAAATGGAAATTTCATTACAAATGGGGATGCCCAGCGCTTATTCAAGAGCGCCGAAAGTTTTAGCCCGGGCTACCTGTGTTGCCAAGTCAGCCGGCGAGCTGGCCTGTTTGGGCCAGCCGGCCAGATGTTTTTCTGTGAGATCGGCCAGCGCGTTGATCCAGGTAGGGTCTTCGTTCAGGCAGGGCAGGTAGTGGAAGTGCTCACCACCGGCGGTGAGGAAGGCCGAACGGACTTCCAGATTAATTTCTTCCAGCGTTTCCAGGCAGTCGGCGGTAAAGCCGGGGCAGAGTACATCAACGCGTTTAACGCCCTGCTGGGCCAATGCAATGAGCGTAGGCTCAGTGTACGGTTCTACCCACTTGGCTTTGCCGAATCGGGATTGGAAGGTAGCAATCACGCTGTCTGCGGGCAGGTTGAGGGCTTCTGCTACCAAGCGGGCTGTTTTATGGCATTCGCAGAAGTAGGGGTCGCCGAGTTTGAGGTTGCGCTCTGGCAGACCGTGAAAGCTCATGACGAGGCGGTAGCTGTTGTCCGGCAGTGCGGGCGGCGGGTTATTCTGCCAATGTGCTTTGATTTGAGCAGCAATGGCGCTGATATAGCGGCAATCATCGGCGAAATTGCGGATATAGCGCAGTTCGGGCTGGTTGCGCAGACCGGTGACCCAGTTGAGGGCCTGGTCAATGGCCGTGGCGGTGGTGCTGGCCGAGAATTGCGGGTACATGGGCACCAGCAGGATTCGTGTGGCGTTGTCGGCGCGTAGTTGCTCTAGCACGGCCGGAATGCTGCGTGGGCCGTTGCCGGCATAGCGCATGGCCCAGGTGACGGTCAGATTTTCGTAACCCCTTTGTTGCAGGGTTTCGGCCAGCAGGCGGGTCTGAGCCTCGGTATGCACCATGAGCGGTGAGCCCTGGTCTGTCCAGATGGTGGCGTATTTGGCGGCCGATTTTTTGGGTCGGACTTGCAGAATGATGCCGTGCAGGATGGCTAGCCAGATTGGCCGGGGGATTTCGACGACGCGTGGATCACCCAGAAATTCGGCCAGATAGCGTTTAACGGCGGCCGGGGTGGGGGCATCGGGTGTACCCAGGTTGACCAGGACGACAGCAGTTTTGGCGGGCGTACCGTGACGCCAGGCAGGTGGGGTTTTGTTCATTGGTGGAACCAGCAGTGGGGTGAGATGGTACGAACAGCAATTAGCTCTGAGCCTGTTCGGTCAGCGCACTAGAAAGGAGTCGGGCAGTGATGTCGACAATGGGAATAACGCGATCATAAGCCATGCGGGTCGGGCCGATCACACCCACGGAGCCGACGACCTGGCCTTCTACCTGATACGGGGCGGTGACCACGCTGCATTCATCCAGCGTGGCGATACCGGATTCCTGCCCAATATAAAGGCGGACACCTTCTGCCTGGTGCGATAAATCAAGCAGGCGCACGAGGGAGGTGCGTTGCTCGAATAGATCAAACAGTTCGCGCAGACGGCGCATATTGGAGCTCAGATCGTCGACGTCGAGCAGGTTTTTTTCGCCGGAGATGACAGTTTCAGATTCGTGGGGCATTAGGGCTTCGCTGCTGGCGGTTAGTGCCGCCGTCATGAGTGCCTGCATGTCAGTACGGATACGGGTGAGTTCGTCGTGGACCCGGTGACGCATCTGTTCGAGTTCGAGGCCCACAAAGTTCTGGTTCAGGGTATTGGCGGCTTCGGTGAGCTCGGTGGCGCTGTAAGCGCGGTCGGTGGTTAGAATCCGGTTTTGTACATTACCGTCGTTGGTGACGAGAACGAGCAGGACGCGTTGCTCTGAGAGCGCGATAAATTCGATCTGGCGAATTCGCTTGCTGGTGTGGCGGGGGGCGATGACGATGCCGGCAAAGTGGGTCAGGTCAGAGAGTAGGCGTGATGCATGATTGATGATTTTGCCCGGTTGGGCACTGGCGCCGGCCAGTTCCGCCAGAATGCGTGCGTGGTCTATCTGCTCCAGTGGTTGCATGGTGAGCAGAGAATCGACAAAAAAACGGTAGCCGCGCGGGGTAGGAATGCGTCCGGCCGAGGTGTGCGGGCTGGCGATAAAGCCCAAATCTTCGAGGTCGGCCATCACGTTGCGTACGGTGGCAGCCGACAGATCCAGGCCCGAAGCACGTGATAGCACCCGCGAACCTACCGGGGCGCCTTCAGCGATATAACTTTCTACGAGAGTTTTGAGCAGGATGCAGGCACGATCATCCAGCGCAGCTGATGATGACGTGGTCACCTTGCCGGAAGAGAGAATGGATGATGCATGCTTAGAGCTCATAGATGAATTCTACAAAATTATTCTGTGGTTTAATCGAGTTCTTGTGAATGCTTTGGTGCAATGGCTTGTGGATCCATTGGCCGAATTTGCGGAGTCGGATGGATGTCGTACCCTTTGCCGTTAAAAACGGTCGCCCTGATCGGTCGCCAGGACAGCCTTGAGGTTGCCGATTCGATTGTGGCGTTGTGCCAGTTTTTCCAGTCGCACGGGATTGCCGTGCTGGTGGAAACCGAGACCGCTATTGAAACCGAACGGGTGTTGGGCTCAGCAACCCTGAGGGCCTGTGAGTGCGCGGACTTTGCCCGGATTGGCGGCGCTGCGGATCTGGCCATTGTAGTGGGTGGTGACGGTACACTGCTACATGCAGCCCGCCAGCTGGCCCGCTATGACATGCCGTTGGTCGGGATTAACCAGGGTCGATTGGGCTTTATGACCGATATTGCCCGCTCCGGCATGATCGACGCCATGACGCTGCTTATACAGGGCAAGTTCACGCTGGAAGAGCGCCTGCTGCTGGATACTGAAGTGGTGTTTGGTGGTGCGTCTGCTCAGTGGAAGCCGCTCGCTAATTTGGCCTTTAATGATGTGGTTATCGATAAGGGCGCTACGGGTCGGATGATCGAGTTCGAGTTGCGCGTCGATGACGAATTTATCTACAGCGCCCGTGCGGATGGTTTGATTATCTGTACGCCAACAGGTTCGACGGCTTATGCCCTGTCGGCCAATGGGCCGATTCTGCACCCCAAGCTGGGCGGGATTGCGCTGGTGCCGCTGTGCCCGCATGCCTTGTCTAACCGCCCGATTACACTGCCGGATTCGGCACGTATCGAAGTGCGTCTTGTTCACGGCGCCAATGCCCGCGCTCACTTTGATGGCCAGGAAACCGTGGATCTGATGCCGGGGGATGGGGTGCGTCTGGTGAAATCGCCGCACCGGATTCGGTTATTACATCCGCCGTCATATAGTTATTTTGCGATGCTGCGCCAGAAACTGCACTGGAGTGAGGGGCCGAGTATTCGCCCCGGCCTGGTGGTCAACCCCGGCGCCAAGGATTAACCGATGCTGTGTCGGCTGGTCATTCGTGATTTTGTTCTGGTTCGGGAACTGGCGCTGGATTTTCAGCCGGGCTTCGGTGCACTCACCGGAGAAACGGGTGCGGGTAAATCCTTACTGATTGACGCCCTGGCTTTTGTGCTGGGCGAGCGTGCTGAAGCCGGACTCATTCGGTCGGGGGCCGCGCGCGCTGAAGTAACGGCTGAGTTTGATGCTTCCACGGATCCGGCCTTTGTAAACTGGTTTAACGAGCAGGCCATTCCGCTGGAAGCGGGTGAAGGGGTGCTGGTCCGCCGTGTTCTGGAATCGGCTGGTCGGTCGCGCGCATTTATTAACGGGGTGCCGGTAACGCTGCAGCAGGTTCGCACCGCGGGCGAATGGCTGCTCGATATTCATGGTCAGCATGCCCACCAATCTTTATTGCGTGCCGATGCGCAGCGTCAGTTGCTGGATGACTTTGGTCAGTTGCAGAGCCAGACCCGGCTGGTGGCTGGTGCCTGGCGCGAGTGGTCGTCAGCTAAACAGTTACTGGCCGATGCTGGCAAACGCTCGGGTGATATCGAGGCGAGGCGTGAAACGCTGGCCTGGCAGATCAAGGCGTTGTCTGAGTTGGCCAATGATGAGCACGATTGGGGCTGGCAGGCGATGGGCGAAGAACAGTCACGATTGGCCCATGCGGCGAGTCTGATCGAACTGGTGCAGGGCACGATGGATGCCCTGGGCGAGGGGGATGAACCACTGATTTCACTGATTGGCCGGTTGCAGCATCGTTTACAGGAAGGCGCTGCGCTAGACACCCGGCTGCAGGAACCGACCGATCTGCTGCTGGCGGCCGGTAATGAATTGTCGGAAGCGTTGACGTTGTTGCGTCGTCATCTGGACCGGTTTGAGGTTGACCCGGCGCGTCTGGCCGAGGTGGAGCGCCGTATGGCATCGATGCTGGAACAGGCACGCAAGCACCAGGTGGAACCTGCTGCACTTCCAGGTTTGTATACGGCATTGAATGATGAGGCTGCGACGCTGGCCGAAGCGACCGATCTGGTGGCACTGGAGGCGCGGGTGAAAGCCGCAGCGCTGGCTTATGCTGAGGCGGCGACTGTGCTGACGAAGGCGCGCACCAAGGCGGCCAAAACTCTAGGTAAGGGGGTGAGCGAGGCCATGCAGGAGCTGGCGCTTGGGGGTGGGCAGTGTCGTATTGCCCTGATGCCGCTGGATGGTGAGGGTGGTGCTCACGGCAGTGAGCGCGTGGAGTTTCAGGTCAGCGGTCTGGCAGGTAACGATTGGCGTTCACTGGCCAAGGTGGCTTCCGGCGGCGAACTATCGCGGATCAGTCTGGCGATTCAGGTGGTGACGAGTGCCTGTACGGCTGTGCCGACCCTGATTTTTGACGAGGTCGATGTCGGTATCGGCGGTGGCGTGGCAGAAGTGGTTGGCCGGCTATTGGCCAAGCTGGGCGAGCGGCGTCAGGTCTTGTGTGTGACGCACCTGGCGCAGGTGGCGGCGCGGGCCGGTTGGCAGTGGCAGGTGAGCAAGGCCAAAGCGGATGGTGGCTTTGAGAGCTGTGTTGCGGTGCTGGATGATGCGGCCCGCATTGAAGAGATTGCCCGCATGCTGGGCGGCGTGGCGATTACCGAGCGGACGCGGGCGCATGCTGCAGAGATGCTGCAGCTGACCTGAATCAGATTCTTGCGCCGAAGGGTTTTTTCGGGGCGGGGCGGTGCGGGCAGGCGGCATCGACGCACTCGGCGTACATACACAGGTCGTGCGCCTGGATTCTGAAACCCAGTTTCTCGGCGATTTCCGACTGACGCTTTTCGATCTCGGGGTCGCAGAACTCGACCACGCGGTCACATTGCAGGCAGACGAGGTGGTCGTGGTGGTCGCCACGGTTCAGCTCAAAGACCGCTTTACCGGATTCGAAGTTCTGCTTCTGCAGTAAACCGGCCTGCTCAAACTGGGTGAGCGCACGATAAATCGTGGCAAGGCCGATGTCCAGCCCTTCTGTGACTAGAATGCGGTACACATCATCCGCCGTCAGATGCTCGTCCCGACGGTTCTCGAAAACCTCTAGGATTTTCATCCGGGGCATGGTTGCTTTCAGGCCGGACTGCTGGAGGTCTTTCGGGGATGGCATAAATGGAATCCTGATGGGTAACTTCGGATATGATAGCGGCTTTTGCACCGAGCTGTTCTATTCATGCACACTGATCGCGCCTCCTTATTGGTCGTTCGCCTTAAAGGCGTCGCCGGAATTGGTCTGGTGTGCGCCCCGTTGCTGGTGAGCGGTTGTGCAGTTGAGCGTTATTTCCTCGAATATCGCGTCAACGTGCAGCAGGGCAATGTCGTAGAACAGAAGCACATCGTGCAGTTGCGACCTGGTATGTCGCGGGATCAGGTGCGTTATGTGCTCGGTACACCGTTGCTACAGGATCCGTTCCATGCCAACCGCTGGGATTACGTGTACCGCTACGAAGACGGTGCGAGTGGTGAAATCACCATGCGCAATATTTTCGTCTACTTCAATGCGGCTGGTCAGTTGGAGCGGGTAGGCGGGGATGTGGCTGCGGGTAGCCCGCCGCCTGGCGTACAGATTACCGGCGATGTGAACGCCGATGCTGTGGCCGCCGCCGATCTGGCACAGGCGGTGCGCAGTAACGAGCCACAAGTTATTGATCTGGGCAGCCTGCCGGCCGATGCGGAAGGCCCGCCGGAAGGCGCCGAGCCACCCAGTGATTCCTGGTGGTGGCGTTTTATTCATCTATTCAAGTAAACAAGGAATGCCTTATGTCCGTCCCCGTTAAAGTTGCTGTTGCGGGTGCTTCCGGCCGAATGGGCCGTATGCTGATCGAAGCCGTGCTGCGTGATCCGGCCACCGAGCTGCACGCTGCTTTTGAGCGCGAAGGCAGCGAATTCGTTGGTCGTGATCCGGGCGAGTTTGTAGGTCAGACCAGCTCGGTGCGTATTACGACGGATGTGGCAGCCGGAGTTCAGGGTGCCAACTGCCTGATCGATTTCACCCGTCCGGAAGCGACGCTCGTGCATCTGGCGGCCTGTAAGGCCGCGGGGGTAGGGATGGTGATCGGCACCACCGGCTTTGAAGAGGCGGGTAAGGCAGCGCTGGCCGATGCAGCGCGGTCAATTCCGGTGGTCTTTGCCCCGAATATGAGTGTGGGCGTGAATGTGACCTTCAAGTTGCTGGAAATTGCAGCCGGTATCCTCAATTCGGGTTACGACGTGGAAATCGTTGAAGCGCACCATCGTCACAAGGTCGATGCCCCGTCGGGTACGGCACTGCGTATGGGTGAAGTAGTGGCTGATGCGCTGGGCCGTCACCTGAAGGATGTGGCAGTTTATGGCCGGGAAGGCGTGACCGGCGAGCGTGACGAAACGACGATTGGTTTTGCCACGGTGCGGGGCGGCGATATCGTGGGTGACCACGTGGTCATGTTCTGTGGTACCGGTGAGCGCGTGGAAATCGGCCATAAGGCTAGCAGCCGTATGCCGTATGCATTAGGCAGTGTGCGGGCGGCAAAATTCATCCACGGACGCGCTAACGGCTTGTTTGATATGCAGGATGTGCTCGGCTTGCGTGGCTGATCTGCTCGGGAAGGGGTAGCCTTGTGCCCCGCTTTCCGCTATAATTCGGTCGCTTAAATCCTGCATTTGCAGGACTCAAGCGGGAGTACCAGTCAGGTTGCCTTCGGGCGGTCGTCATGGGCTCCCGCTTTGCATGTCTGCTACCCGGAGTCGCTGTGTCCTACCCTGAGCCCGCCTCGTCTTTATCGTCTGCCTCCGTGGCTACCGCTGGTAGCCGCCCCCTGTGTTCCACGCGCCCGGCCGCTTTGCTGGTTCTGGCCGATGGCACGGTGTTCCGTGGAGAATCCATCGGTGCCGCTGGTCAAACCTCTGGTGAGGTGGTGTTTAACACCGCGCTGACCGGTTACCAGGAAATTCTGACCGATCCGTCTTACTGCCGTCAGATCGTGACACTGACCTATCCGCATATCGGCAACGTTGGCTGCAATGACGAAGACTTCGAGTCTGGTGCCAATTACGCGGCCGGTCTGGTGATCCGTGATCTGCCGGAAATTGCTTCAAACTGGCGTTCGCAAAGCGATCTGTCGTCGTATCTGGTCAAGCATGGCATCGTGGCGATTGCGGGCGTCGACACCCGCAAACTGACACGCGTCCTGCGTGAAAAAGGTGCCCAAGCCGGTTGCATCATTGCTGCCGCAGCCGGCGAAACGCTGAACGAGGCCGCGGCGCTGGCCGAAGCCAAAGCCTTTCCGGGGCTGGCCGGTATGGATCTGGCCAAGGAAGTGACCGTCGATAAACCTTATACCTGGAACCAGGGTGAGTGGACGCTCCAAGGTTATGTGACAGGCCCAACGCCACGTTTCAAAGTGGTGGCCTATGATTTTGGCGTGAAGCGCAATATTCTGCGCATGCTGGCCGAGCGCGGTTGTGATGTCACCGTGGTACCCGCCAAAACACCGGCGGCCGAGGTGCTGGCCATGAATCCGGATGGCGTGTTTTTGTCCAACGGCCCGGGTGACCCCGAGCCCTGTGATTACGCGATTGCCGCGATCCGTGAATTCCTGGCCGTGAAGAAGCCGGTCTACGGTATTTGCCTGGGGCATCAGTTGCTGGCATTGGCTGCTGGCGCCAAGACCACGAAGATGAAGTTCGGCCACCATGGTGCCAACCACCCGGTGAAGGATGTGGATACTGGTCAGGTGCTGATCACCAGCCAGAACCACGGCTTTGCCGCCGATGCAGAAACCCTGCCGGCCAATGTGCGCGTGACGCATGTCTCGCTGTTCGACGGCACCCTGCAGGGCATCGCGCTGACCGATGCCCCGGCCTTCTCCTTCCAGGGGCATCCAGAAGCGAGCCCGGGCCCGCACGACGTGAGTTACCTCTTTGACCGATTCATCGATCTGATGTCTCAACACGCCACAAAATAATAAGAACCTGAATCATGCCCAAGCGTACAGACCTTAAAAGCATTCTCATCATCGGCGCGGGTCCGATCGTCATCGGTCAGGCCTGCGAGTTTGACTATTCCGGCGCGCAAGCCTGTAAAGCGCTGCGCGAAGAGGGTTACAAAGTCATTCTGGTGAACTCCAACCCGGCCACGATCATGACCGATCCGGAAATGGCCGACGTCACCTACATCGAGCCGATTACCTGGCAGGTGGTCGCCCGCATTATCGAGACCGAGCGTCCGGATGCGCTGCTGCCGACGATGGGTGGTCAGACGGCGCTGAACTGTGCACTGGATCTGGCGGCCAATGGTGTGCTCGAGCAGTTTGGTGTCGAGCTAATCGGTGCTTCGCGCGAAGCCATCGACAAAGCCGAAGACCGCGAAAAATTCAAAAAAGCGATGACCAAGATTGGCTTGGGTTCGGCCCGTTCGGCGATCGCCCATTCGATGGAAGAGGCCTACCAGGTTCAGGCTGGCATCGGCTTCCCCACCATCATCCGCCCATCGTTTACGCTGGGAGGTACCGGCGGTGGTATCGCCTACAACATGGAAGAGTTCGAGACGATCTGCAAACGTGGTCTCGAAGCCTCGCCAACCAGCGAGCTGCTGATTGAAGAATCGCTGCTGGGTTGGAAAGAGTACGAAATGGAAGTGGTGCGTGACCGAAAGGACAACTGCATCATTATCTGCTCGATCGAAAACCTGGATCCGATGGGTGTTCATACGGGTGACTCGATTACCGTGGCGCCAGCGCAGACCCTGACGGACAAGGAATATCAGATCATGCGTAACGCATCGATCGCCGTGCTGCGTGAAATCGGTGTGGATACGGGTGGCTCAAACGTTCAGTTCTCGATTAACCCGGATGACGGCCGCATGGTCGTGATTGAAATGAATCCGCGCGTGTCGCGTTCGTCGGCACTGGCTTCCAAGGCCACCGGTTTCCCGATTGCCAAGATCGCGGCCAAGCTGGCGGTGGGCTATACGCTGGATGAGCTGGCCAACGAAATTACGGGTGGCAAGACCCCGGCATCGTTTGAACCGTCGATCGATTACGTGGTCACCAAGGTGCCGCGTTTTGCCTTCGAAAAATTCCCGATGGCCGATAACCGCCTGACGACGCAGATGAAGTCGGTGGGTGAGGTCATGGCGATTGGCCGTACTTTCCAGGAGTCGTTGCAGAAAGCCTTGCGCGGATTGGAAGTGGGTGTGGATGGCTTTAACCTTAAGTCGGTAGATCCGGAAACGATTGACGAGCAGATCGCCAATGCGACGCCGGATCGTCTGTGGTATGTGGCCGATGCCTTTGGTGTGGGCATGTCGGTGGATCGCGTTTTCGAGCTGACCAAGATCGATCCGTGGTTCCTGACACAGATCAAGGAAATCGTCGATCTGGAGCTAACCGTAGAACAGCGGGCATTCGACAGCCTGTCGGCGGACGAGCTGCGCTTCCTGAAGCGCAAGGGTTTCTCGGATCGCCGTCTGGCCTATCTGACCAAGACGACGGAAAAAGTGGTGCGTGACGGGCGTCATGCCCTGGGCGTGCGCCCGGTATACAAGCGTGTGGATACCTGTGCCGCCGAGTTCGCTACGAACACGGCTTACATGTACTCGACCTATGAAGACGAGTGCGAGGCTCAGCCGACCGATAAGAAAAAGATCATGGTGTTGGGCGGCGGCCCGAACCGTATCGGTCAGGGGATCGAATTCGATTACTGCTGTGTGCATGCCGCGATGGCGATGCGTGAAGACGGTTACGAGACCATCATGGTCAACTGTAACCCGGAGACCGTGTCGACTGACTACGACACCTCGGATCGTTTGTATTTCGAACCGCTGACGCTGGAAGATGTGCTGGAAATTGTGGCCATCGAAAAGCCGGTCGGTGTGATCGTGCAATACGGTGGTCAGACACCACTCAAGCTGGCGCTAGCGCTGGAAGCTAATGGCGTGCCGATTATCGGTACCTCGCCAGACATGATCGATGCGGCTGAAGACCGTGAACGCTTCCAGAAGCTGCTGCACGATCTGGGCCTGAAGCAGCCGCCGAACCGGACCGCGCGGACCGAAGAACAAGCGTTGCGCATGGCCGAAGAAATCGGTTATCCGCTGGTTGTTCGCCCATCGTATGTGCTGGGTGGTCGTGCCATGGAAATCGTGCACGAGCAGAAGGATCTCGAGCGCTACATGCGCGAAGCCGTCAAGGTCTCGAATGATTCGCCCGTATTGCTAGATCGTTTCCTGAATGATGCGTGTGAAGTTGACGTCGATGCATTGTCGGATGGTCATGAAGTCATCATCGGTGGCGTGATGGAACACATTGAACAAGCCGGCGTTCACTCGGGTGACTCGGCTTGCTCGCTACCGCCGTATTCATTGGGTAAAGCCGTTCAGGAAGAACTGCGTCGTCAGACCAAGGCGATGGCCAAGGCGCTCAACGTCTGTGGTCTGATGAATGTCCAGTTCGCCATCAAGGATGAAGAGGTCTACGTACTGGAAGTGAACCCGCGTGCTTCGCGGACGGTGCCGTTCGTTTCCAAGGCCACCGGCCTTCAACTTGCCAAGATTGCCGCGCGCTGTATGGCCGGTCAATCGCTGGCATCGCAAGGAGTCACGAAAGAAGTCGTGCCGCCGTATTACTCGGTTAAGGAAGCGGTCTTCCCGTTTGCCAAGTTCCCGGGTGTGGATACCATTCTTGGCCCGGAAATGAAGTCAACGGGTGAAGTGATGGGGGTGGGTAAAACCTTCCCAGAAGCCTTTGTGAAGGCCCAGATGGCGAGTAGTGTTAAATTGCCTAAAGGCGGAAAAGTGTTCCTGTCGGTGAAAGACAGCGACAAGGCGAAGGCGGTCGAAATGGCGCGTCAGCTGCATCTGGCCGGCTATCAGCTGGTGGCGACGCGCGGCACCGCTAAGGCGATTGAAGATGCTGGCGTGCCGGTGCAGCGTGTGAATAAGGTGACGGAAGGCCGTCCGCATGTCGTAGATATGATCAAGAACAACGAAGTTGCCCTGATCATCAACACGGTGGAAGAGAAGCGTCACGCCATCAACGACTCGCGTTCGATCCGGACGTCGGGTCTGATGGCGCGCGTGACCATGTTCACCACGATCTGGGGAGCCGAGGCTGCTGTGGCTGGTATTCTGGCTGGTGATGCGCTTAAGGTTTATGCCATCCAGTCCCTGCATGCGCAGCTGAACTAATTTTATCGCCACTGCCATGAACAAGATTCCATTGACAGTAACCGGTGCCGCTTTACTTAAAGAAGAGCTGCACCGATTGAAAACGATTGAGCGTCCCGCCGTTATTGAAGCGATTGCCGAAGCGCGCGCACATGGCGACTTGTCTGAAAACGCCGAATACGACGCCGCCAAAGAGAAACAGGGCTTTATCGAAGGGCGTATTCAGGAGGTCGAAGGCAAGCTGAGCCACGCCCAGATTATTGATCCCTCAAGCATGGATGCGGATGGCCGCTGTGTTTTTGGTTCAACCGTTGATCTCGAAGATGCCGATTCGGGACAGGCTGTGACCTATCAGATCGTTGGTGAAGACGAGGCTGATATCAAGCAAGGGAAGATTTCTTTTGCTTCGCCACTGGCGCGCGCCCTGATCGGCAAATTTGCCGGTGATGTGGTGCAGGTGCAGACGCCAGGTGGTCAGCGCGAATACGAGATGATCGACGTTCGTTACGTATAACTTGGGCTAAACGGGGGCAGTCATTAGCCCCGTTTAGTTGTTCTGGAAGTTACGCTTTAGTTGGCGAGGGGCTTTGCGGCGGCCGGTTGCTTTACCGGATTTGTCGACTTTAACTTCGACTTTCGGACGCCATACGACCAGTAATTTGCCAATATGCTGAATGGCGGCAGCATTGAGCGTATTACAGATTTCCGCGAGGTAAGCTTCGCGAATTTCTCGCTCATCATTAACGACGCGGATTTTGATTAATCCATGCTTGTTAAGTGAATGACTGATTTCCTTGAGCACGGTTTCGGACAAGCCATTGTCTGCGATGGTGACCACAGGATTGAGGCTGTGAGCCTCGGCCTTGAGCGCACGGCGCTCGGCAGTGCTGATAGCCAGTTCGCCTGGAACAGGGGCTTCGGCGGTTTCGTCGGCAAGTAGTTGGGCGATACGATCAAGGGTCATGGTGAACTCAACGCAGTAAACACGGATAATGCAGGCTGGCATTGTACGCCAGCCTTGAATAGAACAGCGAACTCAATCGAGAGACAGCGGGCAGAATGTATGGCAAGAACCAAGACGAGTAGGGCGTGGATGCGGGAACATGTGAATGACCCGTGGGTTCAGCGCGCTAAAGCCGAGGGCTGGCGCTCACGTGCTGCATTCAAGCTGATGGAAGTTGATGACAAGGACAAGCTGATCCGTCGGGGTGCCATTGTGGTGGATTTGGGCTGCACGCCGGGCGGCTGGTCACAGGTGGCGCGCAAGCGCCTGGGCGATACGGGACGGGTCATTGGTCTGGATCTCCTGCCGCTGGATCCAATGCTGCCGGGCGTCGAGTTCCTGCAGGGCGATTTTCATGACGAAGCGGTGCTGAAACAAGTAGAGGATATGCTTCACGGGGCTAAAGTGGACCTTGTGCTTTCTGATATGGCCCCCAATATGTCTGGTATCCCTATGTCCGATCAGGCAAGGTCGATCCACCTGGCCGAGTTGGCGCTGGATTTTGCCGCCAATCACCTGCAGCCGCAGGGATCGTTTCTGGTCAAGGTCTTTCAGGGTTCGGGCTTTGCCGAATACGTGGTTGCCATGCGCCAGGTGTTTCGTAAGGTGGTGACCCGTAAGCCGGAAGCCTCACGGGGTCGGAGTAGCGAGTTGTATCTGTTGGGGCAAGGATTGAAATAGGGTTGAGCAGTCTTGTCCATGGTAGCGCTGTGGCCTTAAGGATTGTCCAAGGTTAGAGCGCAGAGTCAGGTTAGAATAGAACATTAGTTTCACTTTTTAGGCAGAAAGCCATCGTGAATAACAATCTGTTTCGCAACGTTGCCATCTGGGTCGTTATCGGTTTAGTGCTGATGACGGTGTTTAACCAGTTCAATAACAAGCAGGCCGCTCAGAACTCGGTTGAATACTCTCAGTTCATCGAAGAGGTCAAGGACGGCAAGATCAGTAAGGTTGTCATGGAGGGGCGTACCCTCAAGGCAACGACGACGGATGGCAAAAAGCTAACGTCTTATGCACCGCCGGATATCTGGCTGGTATCGGATTTGCTGAAGAGTGGCGTCAAGATTGAAGCCAAGCCAGAAGAAGAGCCATCGATGCTGATGAACATTTTTGTCAGCTGGTTCCCGATGCTGTTGCTGATTGGTGTCTGGATTTTCTTCATGCGCCAGATGCAGGGCGGTGGTGCCAAGGGTGGTGGCCCGTTCTCGTTTGGCAAGAGCAAGGCGCGCATGATGGATCAGGCGCAGAACACCGTCACGTTTGCCGATGTGGCTGGCTGTGATGAAGCCAAGGAAGAAGTGCAGGAGCTCGTCGATTTCTTGAAAGATCCGACCAAGTTCCAGAAGCTGGGTGGGCGTATCCCACGTGGCGTGCTGATGGTCGGCAGCCCGGGTACGGGTAAAACGCTGCTTGCCAAGGCCATTGCTGGCGAAGCCAAGGTGCCGTTCTTTTCGATTTCCGGTTCGGATTTCGTGGAAATGTTTGTCGGTGTGGGTGCTGCGCGTGTGCGCGACATGTTCGAACAGGCCAAAAAGCAGTCGCCCTGCATCATCTTCATTGATGAAATTGACGCCGTTGGCCGCCATCGTGGTGCCGGTCTAGGTGGCGGTAATGATGAGCGTGAGCAGACGCTGAACCAGATGCTGGTTGAGATGGATGGTTTCGAAGGCAGTCAGGGCGTGATCGTGATTGCTGCGACCAACCGCCCGGACATTCTGGATCCGGCGCTGCTGCGCCCGGGTCGTTTCGACCGCCAGGTGGTGGTACCGCTGCCGGATATCCGTGGCCGAGAAGAAATCATCAAGGTACACATGCGCAAAGTGCCGGTAGCGCCGGACATCAAGGCCGATATACTGGCCCGTGGTACGCCGGGTTTCTCGGGGGCCGATCTGGCCAATCTGGTGAATGAAGCCGCGCTGTTTGCCGCGCGCCAGAACAAGCGCCTGGTCGATATGGAAGATTTCGAGAAAGCCAAGGACAAGATCATGATGGGCGCCGAGCGTCGCAGCATGGTCATGAGCGAAGATGAAAAGCGCAACACGGCCTATCACGAGTCGGGCCACGCGGTAGTTGCCAAGCTATTGCCGAAGTCAGACCCAGTGCATAAGGTGACGATCATCCCGCGCGGTCGCGCGCTGGGCGTGACCATGCAGCTGCCGGAGCAGGATCGTTACGCCTATGACCGTGGCTATCTGATGGATCGTATCGCCGTATTGTTCGGTGGCCGTGTGGCTGAAGAGCTATTCATGAACCAGATGACAACGGGTGCGTCGAACGACTTTGAGCGTGCGACATCCATGGCGCGTGACATGGTCACCCGCTACGGCATGTCGGACCTGGGTCCCATGGTCTATGGCGAAAACGAGGGTGAAGTGTTCCTCGGTCGCTCTGTGACGACGCACAAGGCTTTGTCGGAAGCGACGATGCAACAGGTGGACGCCGAAATTCGCCGGATCATCGATCAGCAGTATGCGCTGGCCAAGCAATTGCTGGATGAGAACCGCGATAAGGTAGAAGCAATGACGCAGGCACTGCTGGAATGGGAAACCATCGATGCAGACCAGATCAACGACATCATGGCCGGCAATGCACCGCGTCCGCCGCAACCGCCGGCCGGTGGTTCGAGCCAGCCACCGTCAGCGACCGCTACGGCCAGCACCGATGGTGCGACCGCCGCCGCCTGATGGGCGAGAAGTCCCGCTAGATACTCGCTGAGGCCGACCCCTTCGGGTCGGCCTTTTTGTTGATTATGAATGTGTGTCTGATGGCTTATGTCTGACAGTCTGATTCTTTGTGGTGAACATACGCTGCGCTGGACGCCGGGCCGTCCGCTGGTGATGGGTATTGTGAATGTCACGCCGGATTCGTTCTCCGGTGATGGTCTTGCCCGGCAGACGGATGCCGCTTTTGAGCAGGCGCGCGCTATGATGGCGGCCGGAGCTGATCTAGTCGATATTGGTGCGGAGTCAACGCGACCAGGCGCAGCAGCCGTGAGCGCCGATGAAGAGTTGAGCCGATTGGTGCCTTTGCTCGAACGCCTGCAGAGCGCGGGGATTCCGGTGTCGGTCGATACGTATAAAGCGGTGGTGATGGAGGAGGCGATTCGCCTTGGTGCCGGCCTGATGAATGATATTTCGGCACTGGGGGACCCGGCAGCTGCCATCACGGTGGCGCCGCATGATCAGGTGTCCGTTTGTCTCATGCACATGCAGGGTCGGCCAAGGGATATGCAGCGAGCGCCGGTCTATGAGGATGTGGTGGCCGAGGTGCTCGAGTTTCTGGATGCCGCTGTGGTACGTGCCAGCACGGCTGGCATCTCACGGGAACGCATCATTCTGGATCCGGGATTTGGCTTTGGTAAGACATTTATTCATAATCAGACCTTGTTCCGTGCGTTGCCGGCGTTTGTGGCGAGCGGTGTGCCTATTCTGGTCGGGGTTTCCCGAAAATCCATGATCGGCGAGATTGTGGGTCATGCTGTCGATGGCCGTATGCCCGGTAGTGTGGCTGCTGCACTACTGGCGGCGCAGGCAGGTGCCGCGATCCTGCGTGTGCATGATGTGCTGCAGACCGTGGATGCATTGAAGATCAACCGGGCCCTGGGCCCGCAGTCATGTGAACGTTGGGGTGGGTGATGAGTCGTAAGTATTTTGGAACGGATGGAGTGCGCGGTCGTGTCGGGCAGTATCCGATTACGCCGGATTTTGTACTGCGCCTGGGTTATGCCGCTGGCCGTGTGCTGGTGAGCCGTTCTGACACCGGGGGGCATCGACCGGGGGTTCTGATTGGCAAAGACACCCGTAATTCGGGCTACATGCTGGAAGCGGCGCTGGAAGCTGGGTTTTCAGCGGCAGGGGTGGATGTTTGTCTGACCGGACCGCTACCAACGCCGGGTATTGCCTACCTGACGCGTGCCTTGCGTCTGCAGGCAGGGGTGGTGATTTCTGCGTCGCACAATCCTTTTGAAGACAACGGTATCAAGTTCTTCTCGGCCGATGGCAAGAAGCTACCCGATGACGTGGAACGTGCCATTGAAGCTGCTATCGATGAGATGGACGGTAAGCCGATGCAGACCGTAGAGCCGAAGGATCTGGGCCGGGCCCGGCGCATTGATGATGCCGCCGGTCGTTATATTGAATTCTGCAAGAGCACGGTGCCTGCCAGCTTTGATTTGCGGGGGCTGAAGATCGTCGTGGACTGTGCCCATGGCGCGGCTTATCACATTGCTGCGGAAGTGCTGCATGAGCTGGGGGCTGATGTGGTGGCCATCGGTAACCAGCCGGATGGTGAAAACATTAACGCGGGCGTCGGTGCGCTTCACCCGGAATCGTTGGGTCGTAAAGTTCTTGAAGTGGGCGCGGATTTCGGGATTGCCCTTGATGGCGACGCAGACCGTCTGGTAATGGTGGATGGTGCAGGCCAGGCATACGATGGCGATCAGGTGTTGTATGCGATTGTTTGCGAGCGGTTGTTGGATGGTCCGGTGGCTGGCGTGGTGGGCACCCTGATGACCAATATGGCGCTGGAGCAGGCGCTTCAAGCACGCGGTGTGCCGTTCAAACGGGCTAAAGTGGGTGACCGCTATGTCATGGAGCTGCTGGCGGTTGAAGGCTGGCTGTACGGCGGTGAAAACTCGGGCCATATTCTGGCCCTGGATCGACACACCACGGGTGATGGCCTGGTGTCGGCCTTGCAGGTGTTGGTGGCGCTGAAACGGGACGGGGGCTCACTGAGTGATTTGCTGGGTGAACTCAAACTCTTTCCGCAAACCATGATTAATGTGCCTGTTAAACCGGGCTTTGATTGGCAGCAGTACGATGCCGTCAAGGTGGCCGTGGCCGCCGCAGAAGGCCGTCTGGGGAATCGGGGTCGGGTGCTGTTGCGGCCGTCAGGGACCGAACCCGTACTGCGGGTCATGGTGGAGGCCGAGAACGCTGTTTTGTCACGCGATGAAGCTGAATCGATTGCTGCCGTAGTACGTCAGACCCTGTAAATCATTGACCAGGTAGCGGCAAAAAAATAGAATCATGGCTTAGAAACAAATAGATGGGGCGCTCGCCATGGGGTAGAGCGCCTTTTTATCGCATGAAGCGTACAAGAGAATCCTTATGACGGTCGTCAGAACGCCGCTGGTGGTAGGCAACTGGAAAATGAATGGCGGTTTTGAAGCCAATCAGTCCCTGCTTGAGGCTTTGCTAAGCCTGCTGGCGCAGAAACGCCTGCCGGATGTCGGGGTTTGTCCGCCGTTTCCGTATCTGCCCCAGGTAGGGGCGCTTCTGGCGGGAACGCCGGTCACCTGGGGAGCGCAGACGGTCAGCGAGCACCGTGTGGGCGCTTTCACTGGGCAGGTGTGTGCATCGATGCTCAAGGATCTGGGCTGCACGTATGTGATTGTCGGGCATTCGGAGCGACGTCAATTCTGTGACGAGACCAATGACGCGGTTGCCCGTCAGGCGATGGCGGCGCTGGATAGTGGCCTGATGCCCATCATCTGTGTTGGCGAATCTGCCGACGACGAGGCAGCTGGTGAGACGCTGGGGGTGATTGATCGTCAGTTGGCACCTGTGCTGGCAACACTGGCGGGTGTGGCAGATGAGGGTGCCAGTGTGGTGGTGGCTTACGAGCCGGTCTGGGCCATCGGTACCGGCAAAACACCAACCCCGGAAGGGGTCCAGGCGGTTCATGCCCATATTCGCCAGGCTTTGCTGCAGGCGGGCCTGGTTCAAACCCGCATTCTGTACGGGGGTAGTGTCAAGGCAGCCAATGCCGAAGTGTTATTCGGGCTGCCGGATGTCGATGGGGGTTTGATCGGGGGTGCCGCCCTGGATGCCCGGGAATTCAGTACAATCTGCACCGCTGCGGCGAGCCGCCTGGTGTAATAAGCAAGTTTTCTAGAAAGAGACGTGGGTAAACAGATGGATATTCTTTACGTGATCGTGATGGTCGTGAACATTGTGTCAGCCCTCGGGGTGATTGGACTGGTGCTGATGCAGCATGGCAAGGGTGCTGACATGGGGGCGGCTTTTGGCAGCGGTGCTTCGGGCAGCCTGTTTGGTGCTACCGGTTCGGCCAATTTTCTTTCACGCTCGACGGCGGTCCTGGCAACGATCTTCCTGGTGACCGCACTCATTCTCGCCAATCTACAATCTTCGCAAGCGAAAAATGCTGGCAGTGTGATGCAATCCAATGTAGAATCCAACCCCGCTGGTGCTGGGTCTGCGGCGGTACCGACGGAAGGCAAAACTGCCGATCCGGACGGTTCGTCGAAGGCTAAAAACGTACCTCGGTAAGTCGCTGATTTAAGTGATAAACCGGACAGGAATGCCGACGTGGTGAAATTGGTAGACACGCTATCTTGAGGGGGTAGTGGCGAAAGCTGTGCGAGTTCGAGTCTCGCCGTCGGCACCAGGACAAAGTGTTCGGCCTGGTTCGGTTATTGTTCTGAATGTTGTGCGTCATTTAGCAAACTTTGGGTGGCTTGATGCTCGAAAATTACTTTCCGATCTTGGTGTTCATTGTGGTTGGCCTCGCTGTAGGCGTGCTGGCCCGTGTCCTGAACCATGTTGTCGCGCCGAATAATCCCGATATCGAAAAGCTCTCTGCTTACGAGTGTGGCTTCGAGGCTTTCGAAGATGCGCGGATGAAATTCGATGTCCGTTACTATCTGATCGCTATTCTGTTTATTCTCTTCGATCTGGAAATTGCCTTCCTGTTTCCTTGGGCGGTTGTCGTCAAGGAAGTCGGAATGCACGGTTTTATTGCCATGATGGTCTTCCTGGGCATCCTGGTGGTCGGCTTCATCTACGAGTGGCGCAAGGGCGCCCTTGAGTGGGAGTAAGCGATGTCGAAGATTCAGGGCGTCCTCAACGAAGGCTTTGTCACCACAACGGCTGACAAGCTGATTAACTACTGCCGTACCGGTTCTCTGTGGCCGATGACCTTTGGTCTGGCCTGCTGTGCGGTGGAAATGATCCATGCCGGAACGTCGCGTTACGATCTGGACCGCTTCGGCATGGTGTTCCGTCCAAGTCCTCGCCAGTCTGATCTGATGGTGGTGGCCGGTACGCTGACTAATAAAATGGCACCGGCGCTGCGTAAAGTGTATGACCAGATGGCCGAACCGCGCTGGGTGGTGTCGATGGGCTCCTGTGCCAATGGCGGTGGGTATTACCACTACTCCTACTCGGTGGTGCGTGGTTGTGACCGTATTGTGCCGGTTGATATCTATGTGCCGGGCTGCCCACCAACCGCAGAAGCGCTGCTGTATGGCCTGATCCAGCTGCAGAACAAGATTCGTCGTACCAGTACGATCGCCCGCTGAGCACGGTAAGGGAAACGACTATGACGCAAAATACGCAAGTCCTCGCCGATACGCTGCAGCAGGTTCTGGGCGGTGCGATTGTTCGCATCAAGCAGGACCTGGGCGAGGTGACCATTGATGTTGCTGCTGCGGATTATCACGACGCTGCGCTGAAGCTGCGCGATACCGCCGGTCTCAAGTTCGACCAGCTGATTGATCTCTGCGGCATGGATTATCTGACTTACGGCGGCAAAGAGCCGCATTCGCAGCGCTTTGCCGTTGTGGTGCATCTGCTGTCGGTTGAGTTAAACCAACGCC
>NZ_JBIJFP010000018.1:0-31314 GCF_057744235.1 Fluviibacter sp.
CACCGTGCCGGATGGTTGCGTCCGCATCGCTGCGGCGCATCCGTCGACAGCGACCATCGGTGCCTTGAATGACATGATCGTTGTGGAGTGTGTCTGATGGATGCCCTGATTCAAGTTGGTCAAAATCTTTTCGGGGCAGCCTGGCCACTCATCTGGTCGGTCGTCAAGATTGTCTGCATCGTTGCGCCGCTGCTGCTGGCGGTAGCTTACCTGACGTACTTCGAACGTAAGGTCATCGGTTACATGCAGATCCGTATCGGCCCGAACCGTGTCGGTCCGTGGGGCTTGCTGCAGCCGATCGCCGATGGTTTGAAACTCCTGCTTAAAGAAAGCATCGTGCCGACGGTGGCCAGTAAAGGCCTGTTCATTCTGGCACCGGTGCTGTCGATCGCACCGGCACTGGTGGCATGGGCGGTGATTCCGTTTGCCGATGGTCTGGTGCTGGCGGATATCGATGCCGGCTTGCTGTTTGTGCTGGCGCTGTCTTCGGTGGGTATTTATGGTGTCATCCTCGCCGGCTGGTCGTCGAACTCCAAGTATGCATTTCTCGGTGCCATGCGCTGTGCGGCCCAGATGGTTTCTTATGAAATCGCCATGGGTTTTGCCTTGGTCTGTGTACTGATGGTGTCGCAGAGCTTGAATCTGTCAGATATCGTGAATGGCCAGGCCAAGGGTTTGTTCGCTGACTACGGTGTGGGTGCGCTTTCCTGGAACTGGATTCCGCTGTTTCCGATGTTCCTCGTGTACTTCATTTCCGGTGTGGCAGAAACAAACCGGGCTCCGTTTGACGTGGCCGAAGGTGAGTCGGAAATTGTCGCCGGTTTCCACGTGGATTATTCGGGTATGGCATTTGCGCTGTTCTTCCTGGCCGAATATGCCAACATGATTCTGATTGCTTTCCTGACTGCGATCATGTTCCTGGGTGGCTGGCTGTCACCGGTCGGCTTCCTCCCCGACGGTTTTTTCTGGTTGGCACTGAAGGCTTCGGCGCTGCTGTTCCTTTTCCTGTGGTTCCGTGCCACATTCCCGCGCTACCGTTATGATCAGATCATGCGTCTGGGCTGGAAGGTGTTTATCCCCCTGACAATCATCTGGCTGGTCGTCGTTGGCGTCTGGTTGATTTCTCCGCTCAATATCTGGAACTAAGATCATGGGTGCCATTAGCGAATTCGTCATCAAGAGCAAACAGGTTGTTAATAGCCTGTTCCTCAAAGAGCTCCGCAAGGGTCTGAGCGTCACCGGCTGGTATTTTTTCCAGCCGAAAATCACGGTTCAGTACCCGGAAGAGAAAACGCCACAAAGCCGCCGTTTCCGCGGTCTGCATGCCTTACGTCGCTACCCCAACGGGGAAGAGCGTTGCATTGCCTGTAAGCTTTGCGAAGCCATTTGTCCGGCCATGGCTATTACCATCGAGTCGGATCAGCGTGATGACGGCAGTCGTCGTACAACACGTTATGACATTGATCTGACCAAGTGCATTTTCTGCGGTTTCTGTGAAGAAGCCTGCCCGGTTGACGCCATTGTTGAGACCCGTGTTTTCGAATATCACGGCGAAGCCCGTGGTGACCTGTACTACACCAAGCAGATGCTGCTGGCCAATGGGGATCGCTACGAACCTCAGATCGCCGCAGATCGTGCTGGCGATGCACCTTACCGCTAAGGATCACAGATGGAATTCAAACTGATCTTCTTCTACGTGCTGTCGGCCATTCTGGTGGGCTCCGGCCTTGCCGTGATTACGGCACGTAACCCGGTGGTTGCCGCCATGTTTCTGGTCCTCAGCTTCTTCACCGCGGGTGCGGTGTGGATGCTAGCCCAGGCCGAGTTTCTGGCCATTGTGCTGATTCTGGTCTACGTGGGTGCGGTCATGGTGCTCTTCCTTTTTGTGGTCATGATGCTCGATATCAACTTTGACCGCATGCGTCAGGGCTTCTGGAGCTATCTGCCGCTCGGTTCCCTGATCGGCATTCTGATGATTCTGGAAATGAGCATCGTGCTGGGTGGCCAGTATTTCCAGGTGTTTGATACACCACTGCCGCCGGAACTGGCGGATTCATCGAACACCAAGGATCTGGGCCTGCTGCTCTACACCCAGTACACCTATCCGGATCAGGTGGCTGCTGCCATCCTGCTGGTTGCCATTATTGCCGCCATCATCCTGACCTTCCGTGGCCGTAAGGACTCGAAGAAGCAGGTTATTGCTGACCAGGTTGCCGTCAAGGCTGCCGACCGTCTGCGCGTGGTCAAGATGGATGCTGTTAAACCTCAACCTGCTGCACCTGCACCGGAATCCGGTGACGGCGCAACGCAGTAACCCCAGACCGAGCTAGAACCGGAGACTGCCTTGCTGACCCTCTCACATTTCCTCGTCCTGGCTGCTGTGCTTTTCGGCATCAGCGTGATCGGCCTGTTCCTTAACCGGAAAAATCTGATCATCCTGCTGATGGCCATCGAACTGATGCTGCTTGCCGTCAACACCAACTTCATTGCCTTCTCTCATTTCCTCCAGGATCTGAACGGGCAGGTGTTCGTGTTCTTTATCCTGGCCGTGGCCGCTGCTGAATCGGCGATCGGTCTGGCTATTCTGGTAGTGCTGTTCCGCAATCTGTCCACGATCCACGTGGATGATCTTGACCGTATGAAGGGCTAAGCAGGAATCGTCTCATGGACATGAAATCCCTTTACCTCACTGTTCCTCTGGCACCGCTGGTCGGTGCTGCCCTGGCCGGTTTTACCTGTCGTGTTGCACCCCGCTGGTTCTCGGCCGGGGTCACCATTCTGGGGGTTGCCATTTCTCTGGTGGCTTCTCTGCTGGTGATGCAGGACGTCCTGGCGGGCCATACCTTCTACGGCAATCTCTACACTTGGGCGACCAGTGGTGATTTCACGTTCAGCGTCGGTTTTCAGATCGATACGCTGACAGCCATGATGATGTGTGTGGTGACTTCGGTCTCTCTGCTCGTACACATCTACACCATCGGCTATATGGCAGATGATGACGGTTTCCGTCGTTTCTTCTCGTACATCAGCCTGTTTACCTTCTCGATGCTCATGCTGGTGATGAGCAACAACTTCCTGCAGCTGTTCTTCGGTTGGGAAGCCGTGGGTCTGGTGTCGTATCTGCTGATCGGTTTCTACATGAACCGTGACACGGCTATTTTCGCGAACCTGAAGGCATTCCTCGTTAACCGCGTGGGTGACTTCGGTTTCATTCTGGGTATCGGCCTGGTGCTGACCTACTTCGGTACGCTGGATTACGCGGAAGTCTTCAAGGCTGCACCGTCGCTGGCTGACAAAACGGTCAACCTGTGGGGTAGTGCAGAATGGTCACTGATGACTGTGACCTGTATCTGCCTGTTTATCGGCGCCATGGGTAAGTCGGCTCAGGTACCGCTGCATGTCTGGCTGCCGGATTCGATGGAAGGCCCGACCCCGATCTCCGCACTGATCCACGCTGCCACCATGGTGACGGCCGGTATCTTTATGGTGGCTCGTTGTTCGCCGCTGTTTAATCTGTCGCCAACGGCATTGTCGTTCGTGCTGGTGATCGGTGCTACGACGGCACTGTTCATGGGTTTCCTGGGCATGATCCAGAATGACATCAAGCGTATCGTCGCCTACTCGACGCTTTCACAGCTTGGTTATATGACTGTTGCCCTCGGTGTCGCGGCTTACCCGATTGCCATTTTCCACCTGATGACACATGCCTTCTTCAAGGCCCTGCTGTTCCTCGGAGCGGGTTCGGTCATTATCGGTATGCATCACGACCAGGACATCCGTAATATGGGTGGTCTGTGGAAATACATGCCGATCACCTGGATCACCACGCTGATTGGTTCGCTGTCACTGATCGCGTTTCCGTTCTTCGCCGGCTTCTACTCCAAAGATTCGATTATCGAAGCGGTACATTTCTCGAATCTCCCGGGCTCGGGTTATGCACTGTTTGCTGTTACGGCAAGTGTGTTTGTAACGACTTACTATACGTTCCGTTCATACTTTATCGTCTTCCATGGTCGTGAGCGCTGGAACGATGCCGAGCATGTGGCTGCGGCTCATGCCCAGAGCCATGATGATCACCACGATGACCATCATGATGCACATGACGATCATGAGCACCACCACGGCCTGCAGCCGGGTGATAAACCCCACGAATCACCTTGGGTAGTGACATTCCCATTGATTATGCTGGCGATTCCGTCGGTCATCATTGGCTACTACGCCATTGATCCGATGCTGTACGGTAGTTTTTTTGACGGCGTGATTTATGGCAACAAGGCTATTCCGGTCATGGCCGACATGAAGGAAGAGTTCCATGGCCCGCTGGGTATGGCACTACATTCCTTGCAAACGCTGCCATTCTGGCTGATGGTTGCAGGTCTGGTCGTGACTTTCTACTTCTACATGGTCAAGCCTTCGATTCCGGCTGCGCTGGCTAAGAAGTTCAGCGGTCTCTACAACCTGATGGACAATAAATACTACTTTGATGCCTTCAATATGGCGGTCTTTGCCGGCGGTGCCCGCAAGATCGGCGGCTTCCTGAACCGTTTCGGTGAAGCCACCCTGATTGACGGTTTCTTCGTGAATGGTTCCGCCAAGCTGGTCGGCGTGGTCGCGGGCATTGTCCGCCACTTCCAGACCGGTTACCTGTATCAGTATGCCTTCACCATGATCATCGGTGTATTCGCATTGCTGACACTGTGGTTCTTCACGACCTGATTCCATATTAGAACGACTCACCTGCGCGCCTGCTTTTTCTGGAAATGACTATGTCTGGTTACCCGCTACTCTCGCTTGCCATCTGGATTCCGATCATGGCCGGTTTGCTGATTCTGGCAATCGGTCGTGACAGCAATCCTGGCCTGTCGCGTCTTCTTGCTCTGATCGGTGCTCTGGCGGGTTTCCTGATCACCTTCCCGCTGTACACCAAGTTTGATACTCAAGCGACGGTGATGCAGTTTGTGGAACTAGCGCCATGGATTCCCCGATTCAATATTAACTACCATCTGGGCGTGGATGGCATTTCGATGCCGTTCATCATCCTGAACAGCTTCATCACCCTGATCGTCGTGCTGGCTGGCTGGCAGGTCATCAAGTTCAAGGTCGCCCAGTACAACGCGGCCTTCCTGATCATGTCCGGTCTGTTTAACGGTATCTTCTGTGCGCTGGACGGCATTCTGTTCTATGTCTTCTTCGAAGCCTCGCTGATTCCGATGTATCTGATCATTGGTATCTGGGGTGGTCACAACCGCGTTTACGCCGCGATCAAGTTCTTCCTCTATACGCTGCTGGGTTCGCTGCTGTTCCTGGTGGCTCAGCTGTACCTGTTCATTTACTCGGGCGGCAGCTTCTCGATCCTGGATTGGCATCAGATGCCGATTCCGATGGGTCCGCAGATTGCCATCTTCATGGCTTTCCTGATTGCCTTTGCCGTTAAGGTGCCGATGTGGCCGGTGCATACCTGGTTGCCCGATGCTCACCCGGAAGCACCGACTGGTGGTTCGATCGTGCTGGCCGCCATTGCCCTGAAGCTGGGTGCTTACGGGTTCCTGCGTTTCTCGCTGCCGATTCTGCCGGATGCGTCGCATGAACTCTCCTGGCTGATGATCACGTTGTCGCTGATCGCTGTGGTCTATATCGGTTTCGTTGCGCTGGTTCAGGCCGACATGAAGCGTCTGGTGGCCTATTCGTCGATTGCCCACATGGGTTTTGTGACCCTGGGCTTCTTCCTGTTCACGCCGCTGGCCGTGGAAGGTGCCATTGTTCAGATGATCTCGCACGGTTTCGTAGCTGGCGCGATGTTCTTCTGTATCGGCATTATCTATGACCGCATGCACACCCACCTGATCGCCGACTGTGGCGGTATCGTCTACAAGATGCCGATCTACGCCGCGTTCATGATGCTGTTCGCCATGGCCAACGCTGGTTTACCGGCCACCTCCGGCTTTGTTGGTGAATTCATGGTGATTCTGGGTGCTGTTCAAGTGAACTTCTGGGTGGCTGCCATTGCGGCAACCACCATGATCGTCGGTGCTGCCTATACGCTATGGATGTACAAGCGCGTGATTTTCGGGCCGATTACCAATCACCATGTGGAAGAGCTGGTTGATGTGAACAAGCGTGAGCTATTCATCCTCGTCATCCTGGCTTTCTTTGTTCTTGCAATGGGGATCTGGCCGGAGCCGGTGACTCACATCATGCATACCTCGGTGAATGACCTGCTGCGTCATGTGGCCATCAGCAAACTCCAGTAACGGAACCTGACGATATGAATCCCTACGTGCTCGATCTCATCACAGCCAGCCCGGAAATCCTGGTTCTGGCCATGGGCTGTCTGATTCTCCTGATGACATTTTTCGTCAAGGATGCGGCTCAGACACCCACATTCGTCATGAGCCTACTCACCCTGGTGGGTGCCGCCGTGCTGACCCTGTTCACCAGTACCGGTGAAGTGGTCTACGCCTTTAACGGCCTGTACGTTGATGACCTTATGGGCGATTTGCTCAAACTGGTGCTCTATCTGACCGTGATTGTCACCTTGTTCTATGCCCGGCCATATGTGTTGCAGCGTCCGGATCTACGTCGTGGCGAGTTTTACGTCCTCGTACTGTTTGCAACGCTGGGCATGATGGTGATGATCTCCGCAAACCATCTGTTAACCATTTATCTGGGTATCGAACTGCTCTCACTGTCGGTGTACGCGCTGGTTGCTATGAACCGCGACAGTGTGGCTTCGACGGAAGCCGCGATGAAGTACTTTATCCTTGGTGCTCTGGCATCGGGTCTACTGCTGTATGGCATGTCGATGATTTATGGCGCCACCGGCACGCTGAGCATTCCGGAAATTTCGGATGCACTGGTGGCCAATGCCGCTAATCCGACCGTGCTGATTTTCGGTCTGGTCTTTATTGTTTCTGGTCTGGCCTTCAAGCTGGGCGTTGTACCCTTCCACATGTGGGTGCCGGACGTCTATCAAGGTGCGCCGACGGCCATCACCATGCTGATCGGTGGTGCGCCGAAGCTGGCCGCCTTTGCCATAACCATGCGTCTGCTGGTGTCGGGCCTGTTGCTGCTGGCACCGGATTGGCAAGGTATGCTGCTGATTCTTGCAGTCTTGTCGCTGGCCGTGGGTAACCTGGCAGCAATTCCGCAAACCAATATCAAGCGCATGCTGGCGTACTCCACCATTTCACACATGGGCTTTGTGCTGCTCGGTATCGTGGTTGGCGTCGTTGGCGGTGACGCGCGTTTTGCGCTCAATGCCTACAGTTCCTCGATGTTCTATGTCGTGTCCTACGTCATGATGAGTGTCGCAGCCTTCGGTGTGATCATCCTGCTGTCTCGTGCTGGTTTCGAAGCTGATCGTCTGGATGATTTCAAAGGCCTCAATAAACGTAACCCCTGGTTTGCCGCTGTCATGATGATGATCATGTTCTCGATGGCGGGTGTGCCGTTCTTCATCGGCTTCTTTGCCAAATTCTCGATCCTACAGGCTGTTGTGGCTTCGGGTCAGATTGGCCTGGCGATCTACGCTGTGCTGATGTCGCTGATCGGTGCGTTTTATTACCTGCGCCTAGTCAAAGTGATGTACTTTGATGAACCGATCGATGAAACACCGATCGAAGCTCCGATGGATATGCGTGTCCTGCTGTCGGCTAACGGCCTGGCTATTGCGCTGTTCGGTCTGTTTCCGCAGACCATCATGTCGCTGTGTGCTTTCTCGCTGCTGCGTTCGCTGTAGGTTCACATCAAGACGTGATTCGAAAGCGCCCCGATTCTTCGGGGCGTTTTGCATTGAGGAGACATGAATGAATCATCCTACCCAGGATCAACATCTGATTGAAAGCTGCATCGAGAGCCAGCATGTCTGGCGTGGCAAGTTGCTTGATGTACGCCGCGACCGCGTGCATCTACCAGATGGTACGGAAGGTGTTCGTGAATACATCGTGCATCCCGGTGCTGTTGTGATCATCCCCGTTCTTCCGGATGGCCGTTTGATCTTCGAACGTCAATACCGTTACCCAGTTGGGCGTGTCATGCTGGAGCTACCAGCCGGCAAGATTGATCCGAATGAGGAACCTCTAAGAACCGCACAGCGGGAATTGCGGGAAGAAACGGGCCACACCGCAAAACACTGGCGCCACCTGGGAACCATGCACCCCACTATAGGTTACGCTAATGAAAAAATTGAAATTTACCTGGCCGATGAGCTGACTGCGCTGGGTACGAATAATCTCGACGAAGGCGAGTTTCTGGAGTTGATTGAGTTGAGCTTGCCAGAGGCCATGGATGCTATTCGTATTGGCGAAATTACGGATGGCAAGACGCTAACGGCCCTATTATGGGCTGAAAAAGTACTGACAGGGCAGTGGTCCTAGACCCGCTTGTTGCACCGCAGCTTGTCCAGGACAAAAAATTAAGGAAGACTGGAACACCAAATTTAGGAGTCAGTCATGCCAAACAGAAAACTCAAGGCTATTGTCAGTCAACGTCCTCTGGTCATCGCAGGGCCCGAAATGAGCGTACTGAATGCGGCAAAAGCAATGCGTGAAAAGGGTGTTGGTTCAGTCCTGATTGAATCTCAGGGAAAACTTATTGGGATATTTACCGAGCGTGATGTGATGTACCGGGTTGTGGCCGCAGGCCTCAGTCCAGCGGATACTTCTCTACAATCTGTCATGACCGCGGATGTCGTTGGACTCGATGCTAACAAGCCATTGTCGCATGCACTCCATCTCATGCATCAGCACGGATTCCGTCATGTGCCAGTGATTGATCAGGGACGGCCGGTGGGGATGGTATCTGCACGTGATGCGCTGGGTATCGAATGGCAGCAGTTTGAGCGTGAACTCAAAATGGCCGATGATATTGCAGAGATTCTTGCGTAAATCGTAAAACCCAATGGGCCAGTCAAATGTGGCTCATCAAAAGAAACAGGACCCGAAGGGTCCTGTTTCACTAATGCCGATTGAAAATTGAACGAGGCTTCAATTCTGCTCGGGCAGGACGATGTTCACTTCCAGAACCTCGTAATTGCCTTTCTTTTCCATCGACACCTTGATGTCGTCGGCATTGACGTGGACGTACTTCGAGATCACGGCAACGAGCTCCTGCTGCATGGCCGGCAGAAAATCTGCTGCCGGTTTGCCGTCGTCCACACGCTCGCGTGCGATGATCAGCTGTAAACGCTCTTTGGCCATGCTGGCAGTTTTGGGTTTGGATCCGAAAATCAGGGAGAGCAACGACATCGCTTAGCCTCCGAACAGACGCTTGAACAGACCCGGCTTTTCGTAGCTTACGAAACGCAGCGGCGCGTCTTCACCCAGGAAACGGGCGATGACGTCTTTGTAGGCTTCGGCCACTTCCGATTGCTCGATATGAATCGCCGGCGTACCCTGGTTTGAGGCATGCAGTACCGATTCGGATTCGGGGATCACACCGATGATAGGCACGCGCAGTATTTCCTGCACATCCTTGTAAGAAAGCATTTCGCCATCTTCCACACGCTTCGGCGAGTAGCGGGTTACCAGCAGGTGCTCTTTGACGGGTTCACCGCCAGCCAGTGCACGCTTGGATTTGGCTTGCAGAATGCCGAGAATTCGATCCGAGTCACGTACGGATGAAACTTCCGGATTGGTAACAATAATCGCTTCATCGGCGAAGGTGAGGGCCATCACGGCACCACGCTCGATACCGGCAGGCGAATCACAGATGATGTAGTCAAAGCCTAGGTGCTCCAGATCCTTGAGCACCTTTTCCACGCCTTCTTCAGTCAGCGCATCCTTGTCTCGGGTTTGCGATGCCGGCAGCACGAACAGGTTTTCGCAATGCTTGTCTTTGATCAGGGCCTGGTTCAGTGTGGCTTCACCCGAGATGACGTTGACCAGATCGTAAACCACGCGGCGCTCACAGCCCATGATCAGATCGAGATTACGCAGACCAACGTCGAAGTCGATGACGGCCGTTTTAAATCCACGCATGGCCAGCCCGCTGGAAAAAGAAGCACTGGTCGTGGTTTTACCAACCCCGCCTTTACCTGAAGTTACGACAATAATGCGAGTCACGTCTGCTCCCGGAATGATAAAAAACTTTCAGAATTCTAGCTGATTAACGCGTCTATAGGGGCGGCTGAAGCGCGAGTTTGGAAGGATGCTTCTTCAATCGACCCGCAGAATGTCTATCTCCAGTCGGGATTTAAGCCCGGTGCTGGCAGAGACGGCCGGTTCCTGGGCGAGGCGTACCTGTACGGGTTGATTGGCCAGTTTGGCCGGTACGCCATCTTCGAAGGTCCGGTAGATGCCGGCAATGGAGACCAACTCTGCCGCAAAGACGGTAGTCAGAATGCGGGCTTCGGCATTACCACGCGCACCGGCCAGGGCACGGCCGCGCAGTGGGGCATAAACATGGATATTGCCGTCGGCAATCACTTCGGCACCGGGGTTGACGGCCGCCAGGATGATCAGATCACCCCCCTTGGCATAGACCTGTTGGCCTGAACGCAACGGGCGGTCAATAATCAGGTTGGCCGGATTCTGGATGAGTTCTTCGGCAGGGGTGTCCGCCGGTGCCGTGACGCTGGGTGCCTCAGCTGGGGCTGCAGGCTTGCGCAGACTGGCCGGAATTTTATCAAGGCCGGGATCGGAAGTTGATGTTTGCGGTGTCGTTGTGGACCTGGTTGCGGGTTTTGCCGTGCGCCCGGCGCTCAATGCCAGGAGAGGCAGGCCGGCAGCGGCTGCGGAGGCTGTCAGATCGGTATTGGCGCGGGTGACACCGAGAATCCGCAGACCATGGATGGTGAGCAATTGAATAATCAGTGACCATTCAACCGTTTCCGGCCAGGTAATGAGCTGGCTGAGATCCAGCACGGCCAGATCATCATCAAAGAAAGCGCCTTCACCAAACAGGGTGCTGCCGGCATCGGCCAGCTCTTTCGGGTCCAGGCTGCGTAATGTAATGGCCAGCACGGGCAGGGTGCTGCCCTTGAATTCGATCAGGGCGATGTCGGTCGATTTAGCGGTATCTTGCATCATGGTATTCAGGCGGAGAAGAAGCGTTCAGCAATGCTAGTGGGCAGCGGCACACCGGTGCTCCGTGCGCGCTTGAGCAAGGTCCAGTAGTAGCGGTAGGCGGCCCGGTCCTGCAGTTTGCCATTGTGGCGGATCGGCCCCCAGTCAGCATCCGCAGCAGCGCTGACGATTTCGGCGGCATCCTGGACCTCGGAGAAGTCCGGACTCATCGCCTCGATGATGGGACGGATCTGCACCGGGTGAATGCTCCACATACGCAGATAGCCAAATTCCAAGCGGGCACGATCGGCATCCCGGCGAATGTATTCCAAGTCCGAAAGTTCGGTAGTCACGTTGTGTGTGGGCACTTTGCCGTGACCGAGTGCGGCACTGGTGATTTCTAGCTTGGCGCGACGCACCAGTGGGTGGTCGAACTGCCCTGGACTCTTCATGGCGCTACCCGGAATGGCCCCGAAATGGCTGGAAACAAAATCCATGACTCCAAAATCCAGTGATTCGATACCGTCGAGCGCGGCGATATCCCAGACCTCGTGCAATGCGCCATGGGTTTCGATCAGGACGTGCGCAGGAATCGGCGTTTTGATCCCGTGTCGTTGTTCAACGGCACGCAAAGACTTGAGAAATAGACGTACGTCTTGGATGTCGCGTGGCTTTGGCAGTGTAATAAAGGGCAGACGATGACCGGCACCACCGACCAGAATCTCCAGATCGTCCTGCCAGTGGTCGTGGGTTACATCGTGAATGCGAGCGCCGACACGCCCAAATTGATTGTCATTCGAATTAATCATCGCCACGCATAGCTCTGCGTGATCCCTTTCATTCCCTGCCACAGCTCCATCCTCGCAATCGCAGGTGATGTCCATCGCCAACGGGCCGAATTCGGCTGCGATCTCGCTCTGGATCGCCATGGCTTTTTTCATCAGCTTTTCGGACCCACAGTAGTGGTCGACGGCCGGCAGCATGGGAAAAGGTTTTTCGCCAGGAAAGAGAACGTCATCAGGGGTCAGGGTGGAACTGGTTGTGGCTAGCGTCATGATCGGTGACTCATTAATCAGGTTTAAGCGGCTATCAATGTAGTGTGCAAGGATAAAGCAAAAGGGCCACGCAAGCGTGACCCTTTCTAGAGTTGCAATCAGAAAAACAGATTACAGCATCGAAGCAACGGCTTCCTTCTCGTCAGTCAGTTCTTTCAGGGTTAGCGCGATCTTACCCTTCGAGTACTCGTCGACTTCCAGACCCTTGATCAGGGTGAACTTGCCACCTTTGCATTCGCACGGGAAACCGAAGACGATGCCTTCCGGAATACCGTAGCCGTTGTCGGCCGGTGCCGGGATACCCATGGTGACCCATTCGTCCGAGCCCAGGTGCCAGTCACGGATGTGATCGATGGCAGCGTTAGCTGCTGAAGCAGCCGACGACAGGCCACGGGCGTCGATAATGGCAGCGCCGCGCTTGCCAACAACCGGCAGGAACGTGTCATTGTTCCAAGCGTGATCGTTGATCAGATCCTTGACGCTGTCACCGTTCGATGTACAGAAACGGTAGTCGGCGTACATCGACGGCGAGTGGTTACCCCACACCACCAGCTTCTTCAGCGACGAGACCGGACGGCCGGTCTTCTGAGCCAGCTGGGTCAGCGCACGGTTGTGGTCCAGGCGCAGCATGCCGTGGTAGTTGTTCGGGTTGGTGCGGCCAACCTTTTTGGCGGCAGCCGCAGCGATCAGGGCGTTGGTGTTGCAGGGGTTACCTACGACCAGAACCTTGACGTCTTCTTTGGCGTTCTTGGCGATGGCTTCGCCCTGAACGGTGAAGATGGCACCGTTGGCTTGCAGCAGATCGGCACGTTCCATGCCCGGTCCGCGCGGACGGGCACCGACCAGCAGGCAAACGTCAGCATCTTTGAATGCCACGTTCGGATCGTCCGTTGCGATCATGCCGGCCAGCAGCGGGAAGGCGCAGTCATCTAGCTCCATCATCACGCCTTGCACAGCCTTCTGGGCTTGCGGCAGATCCAGCAGTTGGAGAATGACGGGCTGATCCTTGCCCAGCATTTCGCCGGAAGCAATACGGAACAACAGGCTATAACCGATCTGACCGGCGGCGCCAGTCACCGCGACGCGCATTGGTGCTTTGGACATAGAAGACTCCTGGAAATTTTATAAGTGTGGATACAACTTTTCGATGTTAGTAGGGCAGGGTGAAGCTGTCAATGCGCAAATCCACCAAATCTGTGCTGAAATGATATCTATGACAACACATGCCTCCGTGCCGGCCTCAGTGCCTGCATTTCGACCGCTTTACCGCCAGATTCAGGATCTGATTGTGCAAGCCCTTGCCGATAAGGAATGGGCACCGGGTGAGATGATTCCCAGCGAAATGGATCTGGCAGCCCGTTTTGAAGTGAGCCAGGGCACAGTGCGTCGGGCCATTGACGAACTCGCCGCTGAAAACCTGCTGGTACGGCGCCAGGGCAAAGGCACCTTCGTCGCCACGCATGCCGACCCTCGTGCTTTTTTCCGTTTTCTGCGTCTGGTGCCTGATGAAGGTGGCGTGCCGCGTTCTCGCAGCGAGCCGCTGGAATGCCAGACACTGCGTGCTGGACAGGAAGTGGCGAAGGCGCTATCGATTCCTTATGGTGACCCGGTCATTCAGCTGCGCCGGATTTTGCGCCTGGATGGTAAAACGATGGTGGTGGATGAAATCTACCTGCCGGCCGATCTGTTTCCCAATCTTACCTACGACCAGTTAAAAGCTTCGGATCGTTCCCTCTATACTCTTTTTGAAACGCTGTTTGGTGTTCGTATGGTGCGGGCAGAGGAGAAAATCCGGGCGGTGGCGGCTGATGCCACGGCAGCCGATTTACTAGGGCTGGCGGTTGGCACGCCGTTGCTCAGTGTCGAGCGTACCGCGTTTACCTATGGTGACCGGCCGGCAGAATGGCGCCGTGGTCTGTATTCCACTGTAAACCATCACTATTTCAATGAGTTGGGTTAGTTGTTGTGGCGGCATGCCGATTTTGGTGCGCTGCACTGAACAGGTGCCGGCCATCCCGAGATTAAAAAAAGCTTAAGAAACCCGTGTCAGGGGGATTCCATCGCCCACGGCTTCGGCTACAATCCGGTGTTCCAGGTAGTCTTGATAGAAGGAAAACACATGACAGAGTTAGCCATCAAGAAGAAGCAACGTCCAAAAAATCTGGATCTGAAAACGATCCGTTTGCCCCTCCCGGGTAAAGTCTCCATCCTGCATCGCGTGAGTGGCGTTGGCCTTTTTCTGTGCCTCCCGCTTATTCTCGCTTTGTTCCAGTGGAGTTTGAGTGACGGCGGCTTCGAAAGCGTCCAGGCCGTTGTGGCCAATCCGATCGGCAAGCTGGTTCTGCTGGGTCTGCTGTGGGCCTATCTGCACCACTTCTGCGCCGGCATCCGCTTCCTGCTGCTTGACTGGCACATCGGTATCGATCTGCCGTCGGCTCGTAAGTCGGCTGGTCTGGTTCTGGTTGTCAGCCTCACGCTGACCGTGATTCTTGGGGGGTGTCTGCTGTGGTAATGAAGCGTAACGTTGTCGGGGCCCACTACGGCCTCACTACCTGGATCGCCCAGCGCGCAACCGCCGTGCTGATGGCCGTGTATACCGTGATCTTCCTGGTGGCACTGGTGGTTGTTCAGCCCGCTACTGCTGATGCGTGGCGTGGTCTGTTCGCTAACGGCTTCATGAAGTTCGTGACCTTCCTGTTCTTCCTGAGCCTCTTCTACCACGCATGGATTGGTATCCGTGACCTGTGGATGGACTACATCAAGCCGACCGGCGTTCGTCTGTCGATGCATGTCCTGACTATCGCCGTTCTGATCGGTTATGCCGGTTGGGCCAGCAAGATTCTGTGGAGCCTGTAAAGATGAGCATCCCCGTTCATAAGTATGATGTTGTAATCGTCGGTGCCGGTGGTTCGGGCCTGCGCGCTGCCCTTCAGGTGGCCGAAGCCGGTCTGAAGACCGCTGTGCTGACCAAAGTGTTCCCGACCCGTTCGCACACCGTTGCGGCACAGGGTGGTGTTGCTGCCCCGCTGGGTAATGTGAATGAAGACCACTGGATGTGGCACATGTACGATACCGTCAAGGGTTCGGACTGGCTGGGTGACCAGGATGCCATCGAATTCATGGTGCGTAAGGCCACCGAGTGTGTCGTCGAACTCGAACATTACGGTATGCCGTTTGACCGTCTGGACAACGGTAAGATTTACCAGCGTCCGTTCGGCGGCCACTCGCAGAACTTTGGCGAAAAGCCGGTCAACCGTTCGTGCGCTGCGGCTGACCGTACCGGTCACGCCATGCTGCATGCCATGTACCAGCGTAACGTGCGTGCCAACACCCAGTTCTTCGTGGAGTGGATGGCGCTGGATCTGATCCGTGATGACTCGGGTGCTGTGGTTGGTGTGACTGCGCTGGACATGGAAACCGGTGATATCTCGATTTTCCACGCGCGTGCCGTGATCTTCGCAACCGGCGGCGCGGGTCGCATTTACGCCTCGTCGACCAACGCCTTCATCAATACCGGTGATGGCCTGGGTATGGCCGTTCGTGCGGGTATTCCGCTCGAAGACATGGAGTTCTGGCAGTTCCACCCGACCGGTGTGGCCGGTGCGGGTGTGCTGATCACCGAAGGTGTACGCGGTGAGGGCGGTATTCTCCGTAACGCCGACGGCGAGCGTTTTATGGAACGTTATGCCCCGAACCTGAAGGATCTGGCTTCGCGTGACGTGGTGTCGCGTGCTATGGCCACGGAAATCAAGGAAGGCCGTGGTTGTGGTACGAACAAGGACTACGTCCTGCTCGATATCACCCATTTGCCACCCGAGACCATCATGAAGCGTCTGCCGGGTATCCGTGAAATCGCCATCGAGTTTGCCGGTGTGGACCCGATCCAGACCCCGATCCCTGTGGTGCCGACCTGTCACTACCAGATGGGTGGTATTCCGACCAACTTCCGTGGTGAAGTCGTTATTCCTCAGAACGGTGAGCATAGCGTACCTGTTCAGGGTTTCTATGCTGCCGGTGAGTGTGCCTGTGCTTCCGTGCACGGTGCCAACCGTCTGGGTACCAACTCATTGCTCGATCTGCTGGTTTTCGGTAAGTCGGCTGGTGAATCGGTGGTCGAAGCCATGAAGGATGGCAAGCTGCCGATGCGTCCGCTGCCGGAAAACGCTGCCGTGGCCTCGCTAACCCGTGTTAACCGTATTGATTCGGCTACTTCGGGCGAGAGTATGCATGATGTCCGCGCTGCCATGCAGCGCGTGATGCAGAGCCATGCGGGTGTGTTCCGTTTCGGTGAGGACATGAAGAAGGGTGTCAAGGAAATTCTCGAAGTGGCGGAACGCGTCAAGAATGTGGCGACCAAGGATAAATCCAAGGTCTTCAACATGGCCCGCGTCGAAGCGCTAGAGCTTGAGAACCTGATTGAAGTTGCCAAGGCCACCATGATTTCTGCAGAAAACCGCAAGGAATCGCGCGGTGCCCACGTGCGTGACGATGCACCAGATACCCCGGCCAATCCGAACGGCCGTGATGACGCCAACTGGCTCAAGCACACCCTGTGGTTCGGTAGCGACAACCACATCGAATACAAGCCTGTACAGCTGAAGCCACTGACTGCACCGTCGGTCGAGCTGAAGACGCGTACTTACTAATCCGGAGGACAGAAACATGACTATGCGTACTGTGCATTTCAAGGTGTACCGCTACGATCCGGATAAGGACGACGCGCCCTACATGCAGGATATTTCGGTCGAGCTCGAGCCTAGCGACAAGAAGTTGCTGGACGCGCTGGTCAAGCTGAAGGCCAAGGATGATCTGATCTCCTTCCGTCGTTCGTGCCGTGAAGGTGTGTGTGGCTCCGATGCCATGAACATCAATGGCAAAAACGGTCTAGCCTGTCTGACCGACGTCGATAGCCTGAAGCAGCCGATTGTGCTGCGTCCGCTGCCAGGCCTGCCAGTCATTCGCGATCTGATCGTCGACATGACCCAGTTCTTCAAGCAATACCACTCGATCAAGCCGTACCTGATTAACAATGATCCGGCACCAGAGCGCGAGCGTCTGCAATCGCCGGAAGATCGTGAAGAGCTGAACGGTCTGTACGAGTGCATCCTATGCGCCTGCTGCTCGACGTCCTGCCCGTCGTTCTGGTGGAACCCGGATAAGTTTGTCGGCCCGGCCGGCCTGCTGGCGGCATACCGCTTCATCGCCGATACGCGCGATCAGGCCACTAACGAGCGTCTGGATAATCTGGACGACCCGTACCGCCTGTTCCGCTGCCACACCATCATGAACTGTGTTGATGTCTGTCCGAAGGGGTTGAACCCGACGAAGGCCATTGGCAAGATCAAGGACATGATGGTCCGTCGCGCCGTTTAAGCGCGTCTTTACAGGAATCGGTCAGGGATGATGGAACAGCACGAGCTCAACAAACTACGCTGGCATTGCACGCGTCGTGCGTTGCTCGAACTCGATATCACCCTTGGCCGCTTTCTGGATAACGGATTCAATCAGCTGACGGAAGCGCAGGTCAAAACCTTTGTTGACCTCGTGGCCATGGAAGACCATGACCTCTGGGCGTTGATCAGCGGCAAGGTCGAAGCAGAAGACCCCCGTGAAACCGAAGTGATTACCGCAATTCGTAAGCACTGAGTAAGACTGGACAGTTAGTTTGACGTTGTAATCGTTGAACACTGTCGCGATCAGAATTACAAGCTGTATCGACCATTAGGCATCATTGTCAAACACCTCATTATTTTGGGAAGAAGCAAATGAGCGAACGTAAAGCCACTCTCCAGATTACTGGTCAGGAAGCCGTTGATTTTCCGATCATGGTCGGTACGCATGGTAACGATGTCATCGACATCCGTTCCCTGGGCGGCAAGACCGGCCTGTTTACCTATGACTCGGGTTTCCTGTCGACGGCCAGCTGCCAGTCGAAGGTTACCTTCATTGACGGCGACAAGGGTGAGCTGCTGTACCGCGGTTACCCGATTGAACAGCTGGCCGAGCAGTGCAACTTTCTAGAAGTTGCCTATCTGCTGAAGAACGGCGAGCTGCCCAACAAGGCCGAAAAAGACGCCTTCGAAGACAATATCAAGAACCACACCATGGTTCATGATCAGATTACCCGTTTCTTCAACGGTTTCCGCCGTGACGCCCACCCGATGGCCGTCATGGTCGGTGTGGTTGGTGCCCTGTCGGCCTTCTACCATCACGGTGAAGATTATTCGAAACCGGAAGTTCGCCGTATCGCCTTCAACCGCATCATCGCCAAGATGCCGACTATCGTGGCCATGACCTACAAGTACTCGATCGGTCAACCGTTCCAGTACCCACGCAATGATCTCGATTACACATCGAACTTCATGCAGATGATGTTCGGCACCCCGTGCGAAGAGTATAAGCCGAATCCGGTATTGGTTCGCGCACTGGACATCATCTTCACGCTGCACGCCGATCACGAGCAGAACGCCTCAACCTCGACCGTCCGTCTGGCCGGTTCGTCAGGTGCTAACCCGTTTGCCACCATCGCCGCCGGTATTGCCTGCCTGTGGGGCCCGGCACACGGCGGTGCGAACGAAGCCTGTCTGAATATGCTGGAAGAAATTGGCGACGTCTCCAAGGTGCCGGAATACATTGCTCGTGCCAAGGACAAGAACGACAGCTTCAAGCTCATGGGCTTCGGCCACCGCGTGTACAAGAACTTTGACCCACGCGCCAAACTGATGCGCAAGGTTTGCTACGACGTGCTGACTGAAATGGGTCTGGAAAATGACCGCCTGTTCAAGTTGGCCATGGAGCTGGAAAAGATTGCTCTGGAAGATCCGTACTTCGTCGAGAAGAAGCTCTATCCGAACGTCGACTTCTACTCGGGCATCGTGCAAAAGGCACTGGGCATCCCAACCGACATGTTCACCTGTATCTTCGCGCTGGCTCGCACAGTCGGCTGGATGACGCAGTGGGAAGAAATGATTACCGATCCGGAATACAAGATCGGTCGTCCGCGCCAACTTTACGTGGGTGCTGCACGTCGTGATGTCTCCCCGCTCGACAAGCGTGCCTGATCAGGTAGGCTGAAGCACTCCGGAAGGGGCGGCGTTGCCGCCCTTTTCCACAAATAGGGTTGTGTGCAGATGCAGCAATCCGCGGCAGAAGATTCAGACGTTGCATAGTCAACACACCAGGGGACGAGAACCGACGGTTCTCAGCACTTATAAGATCAACCGAAAACGGTGACAAACATGATGAAGGAACGATTCGAAAATTCTTACCTGTTCGGTGGTAACGCACCGTTCGTGGAAGAACTGTATGAAGCCTGGCTGGAAGATGCCGCTTCGGTACCGGAATCCTGGAAACAGTATTTCGAAGATCTGGCCCGCCAGCCTGGCGCAGCACCGCGTGATGTGGCTCACGCACCTGTGATCGCGGCTTTCGAAGCGGCTGGTCGCAACGGTGGCTTCCGTCCAACGGCTTCGGCCAGCGGTGGTGATGTGACCAAGAACCTGGCGGTTGAAAACCTCATCAATGCCTACCGATTTGCCGGCCACCAGCGTGCCGAGCTGGATCCGCTCAAGCGTGATCTGCGTCCGCAGATTGCCGATCTGGATCCCAAGACCTACGGTCTGGGTGATGCCGACATGTCGCGTAGCTTCGATACCGGTGACTACAAAGTCGGTTCCGGCCAAAACGCACCGCTGAACCAGATTATCGACTCCCTCAAGCAGACTTATTGTCACCACATCGGCGTCGAGTACATGTACATGACGTCGCTGGAAGAGAAAAAGTGGCTGCAGGCCCGTATTGAACCGAATCGTGGTCAGGCTGCCTACTCGGCTGAAGAGAAAAAGCGGTTCCTCGAGCGCCTGACGGCCGCTGAAACGCTGGAGCGTTACCTGCATACGCGTTATGTCGGCCAGAAGCGTTTCTCGCTGGAAGGCGGCGAATCGCTGATCCTGTCGATGGACGAACTGATCCGTGTTGCCGGTGGTATGGGTGCCAAGGAAGTTGTCATCGGTATGGCCCACCGTGGTCGCCTCAACGTCCTGGTGAATACGCTGGGTAAGCCGCCGGCAGTGCTGTTTGCCGAATTCGAAGGCAAGAAGAAGGTGGACCTGGGTTCGGGTGACGTGAAGTACCACATGGGTTACTCGTCGGACGTCGGTACGCCAGGCGGCCCGGTACATCTGACCTTGGCCTTCAACCCGTCGCACCTCGAAATTGTTAACCCGGTGGTGGAAGGTTCGGTCTTCGCTCGCCAGTTCCGTATTGGCGAAAACGGCAAGAACGAAATCATCCCGGTCCTGATCCACGGCGATGCTGCCGTCATCGGCCAGGGCTGTAACCAGGAAATGCTCAACTTTGCACAAACCCGTGGTTACGGTACGGGCGGTACGATTCATATCGTCGTTAATAACCAGATCGGCTTTACCACGTCGGACCCACGTGACTATCGCTCGGGTTTCTACTGTACTGATATCTTCAAGATGTCGGATTCGCCGATTTTCCACGTCAACGGCGACGACGCAGAAGCGGTGGCCTTTGTTACCCGCTTGGCCGTGGAATACCGACAGACCTTCAAGAAGGATGTCGTCATCGACATCTTCTGCTTCCGTAAACTCGGCCACAACGAGCAGGATGAGCCGATGGTGACCCAGCCGCTCATGTACAAGAAAGTGTCTGCCCACCCGGGAACCCGCAAGCTGTATGCAGATCAGCTGGTCAACGCCGGTGTCATGCCGGCCGATGGCCCGGATGCCATTATCAAGGACTTCCGAGCCCACCTCGACAAGGGGGAGCTGCTGTATAACCCGGTAATCTCCGATTACAAGCGCAACAATGCCCAGGATTGGCGCCCGTACATGACCAAATCCTACATCGAGACCTGTAACACCAAGGTCCCGGCGAAGGAACTGAAGCGTCTGGGCCTGAAGCTGGCCGATCTGCCGGAAGGTTTTGTACCGCATTCCCGCGTCAAGAAGATCATCGAAGACCGTCGTGGTATGGCTGAAGGCAAACTGCCGGTTGACTGGGGTATGGGTGAGAACCTAGCCTATGCCACGCTGCTGGCCGAAGGTTATGGCGTCCGTATCTCGGGTGAAGATGTCGGTCGCGGCACCTTCTTCCACCGTCATGCCACCATCCATGACCAGAACCGTACCAGCTGGGATGCTGGCAGCTATCAGCCGCTGGCCCACCTGCAGGATAAACAGGGTTCATTCCAGTGCTACGAATCGGTGCTTTCGGAAGAGTCTGTTCTGGCCTTCGAATACGGCTATGCCACGGCCGAGCCGAATCAGCTCGTTGTCTGGGAAGCCCAGTTCGGTGACTTCGTGAACGGTGCCCAGGTGGTTGTTGACCAGTTCATCGCTTCCGGTGAGACCAAGTGGGGTCGTGGTTGCGGTCTCGTCATGCTGCTGCCGCACGGCTACGAAGGTCAGGGTCCGGAGCACTCGTCGGCCCGTCCGGAACGTTTCATCCAGCTGTGTGCTGAAATGAACATGGAAGTCTGTGTGCCATCGAACGCTAGCCAGATCTATCACGTGCTGCGTCGTCAGATGGTGCGCAAGCAGCGTAAGCCGCTCGTTATCTTCTCGCCGAAGTCGCTGCTCCGTAACAAGGATGCCAGCTGCTCGCTGGACGATCTGTCGAAGGGCGAATTCCAACGTGTGATCGGTGAAGTGGATGATCTGAACCCCTCTAAGGTGACCCGTGTCATCCTGTGTTCGGGCAAGGTCTATTACGAGCTGCTCAACGCCCGTCGCGAACAGAAACTCGACCACATTGCCATCGTCCGTATCGAACAGCTGTATCCGTTCCCGGAAGAGTCGTTCAAAGCCGAACTGGCGAAGTTCCCGAAAGCCACTGAAATCGTCTGGTGTCAGGAAGAACCGCGTAACCAGGGCTTCTGGTACTGGTTTGCCTCGCGTCAGCACCTGGCCCGTTCGGTCGGTCCGAAGCAGAATCTGCTCCTCGTGTCGCGTCCAGCAGCAGCATCGCCGGCCGTGGGTTACCTGGCCAAGCACAACGAGCAACACAAAACTTTGATCGAGTCCGCTCTGGGCAAGATCGAGTATTAATAACTAGCATAAGAGTCCGTGGAGAGAATAATGGCAATTATCGACGTCAAAGTCCCGCAGCTGTCTGAATCGGTCGCCGAGGCAACCCTGGTTTCCTGGCACAAGAAGGAAGGCGAAGCCGTTTCCCGCGATGAAAACCTCATCGATATCGAAACCGACAAAGTGGTGCTGGAATTGCCCGCACCGGATGGTGGTGTGATCGTCAAGCTGATCAAGGGTGACGGCGACACCGTCGTCTCGGGTGAGGTGATCGCACAGATTGATACCGCAGCGACGGCTTCGGCCCCGGCTCCGGCAGCCGCTGCCCCCGCTGCTGCTCCGGCCCCTGCCGCTGCACCTGCGGCAGCAGCTCCGGCCGCTGCTGCTGGCACAGCCAGCCCGGCTGCTCGCAAGATCCTCGAAGAGAAGGGCATTGCTGCAGGTGATGTTGCCGGTACCGGTCGCGGTGGTCGCGTTTCGAAAGAAGACGCCGTTGCTGCCCAGCCGAAGGCTGCCGCTGCTGCTCCGGTTGCCCTGGGTGACCGTTCGGAACAGCGTGTGCCGATGTCACGTCTGCGTGCCCGTATCGCCGAGCGCCTGATCCAGTCGAAAAACGAAAACGCCATCCTGACCACGTTCAACGAAGTGAACATGGGCCCGGTTATGGCACTTCGCAAACAGTATGCCGAGAAGTTCGAGAAGCAGCATGGCGTGCGCCTGGGCTTCATGGGCTTCTTCGTCAAGGCTGCCTGTGCCGCGCTGCAGAAGTTCCCGATCCTCAACGCTTCGGTCGACGGTAACGACATCGTCTACCACGGCTTTATCGACATCGGTATCGCTGTCGGGTCGCCGCGTGGTCTGGTGGTGCCTATCATCCGTAATGCTGACCAGCTGAGCATTGCAGAAATCGAAATGAAGATTGCCGAATTCGGTGCCAAGGCCAAAGACGGCAAGCTGTCGATGGAAGAACTGTCAGGCGGTACTTTCTCGATTTCCAACGGAGGTGTGTTCGGTTCGATGCTGTCGACACCGATCATCAACCCGCCGCAATCGGCCATCCTGGGCATCCATGCCACCAAGGATCGCGCTGTGGTCGAAAACGGTCAGGTCGTCATCCGCCCGATCAACTACCTCGCGATGTCGTATGACCACCGCATCATCGACGGCCGCGAAGCCGTGCTGGGCCTGGTTACGATGAAGGAAGCGCTGGAAGATCCGGCTCGCCTCCTGCTCGGCGTCTAAGAAAGGAAGTTCACGATGTCACAGCAATTTGACGTACTCGTGATCGGTGGCGGCCCCGGTGGTTATGTGGCTGCTATCCGAGCGGCACAGCTTGGCTTCAAGGTCGCCTGTTGCGAATCCAACCCGTATGCGGATCCGAAAGGACAGCCACGTCTGGGCGGCACCTGCCTGAACGTGGGTTGTATCCCGTCGAAGGCACTGCTGCACACCTCGCATATGTTCGAGGAAGCCGGTCATGCCTTTGAAGAACAGGGTATTACTGTTGGCGCACCGAAGATCGACGTGGCCAAGATGATTGCCCGCAAGGCCAATATCGTCACTCAACTGACCCAGGGTATCGCCGGACTGTTCAAGAAGAACAAGGTGACGTTCCTGGCGGGTCATGGTAGCTTTGTTGGCCAGGGTGCTGGCGGCTGGCAGGTTCAGGTCGGTAAAGAAACGGTCGAGGCCAAGCAGGTCATTATCGCCACCGGTTCTACTGCACGCCATCTGCCCAACGTACCAGTCTGCAACGAAATCGTTTGTGACAACATCGGTGCTCTGGAAATGGGTGCTGTACCGAAGAAGCTGGCTGTTATTGGCGCCGGCGTCATCGGTCTGGAAATGGGTAGCGTCTGGCGTCGTCTGGGTGCCGAAGTGACTGTCCTTGAAGCCATGCCGGATTTCCTGGCTGCCGCGGATCAGGACGTTGCCAAAGAAGCCCAGAAGATCTTCACGAAGCAAGGCCTAGCCTTCAACTTCGGCGTCAAGATCGGCGATATCAAGGCCACCAAGAAGGGTGTCTCGATCAACTACACCGACAAGGATGGCAAAGCCCAGAAGCTGGAAGCCGACCGCCTCGTCGTGTCGATTGGTCGTATCCCCAATACTGATGGCCTGGCGGCGGACAAAGTCGGCCTCAAGCTTAATGAGCGTGGCATGGTCGAAGTCGATGGTCATTGCAAAACCAATCTGCCGGGCGTCTGGGCGATTGGTGACGTGGTGCGCGGTCCGATGCTGGCCCACAAAGCCATGGAAGAGGGCGTGGCGGTTGCGGAACTCATGGCAGGTCAAGCCGGTCACATCAGCTTTGACTATATTCCCTGGGTCATCTACACCGATCCGGAAATTGCCTGGGTGGGTAAGACCGAGCAGCAGCTCAAAGCCGAAGGCGTGGCCTACAAAGCCGGTAAGATCCCGTTCCTGGCCAATGGCCGTGCACTGGGCGCCGGTAATGCGCAAGGCTTCGTCAAGATGCTGGCGGATGCAAAGACAGATCGCATCCTGGGCGTTCACATCATCGGTCCGAATGCATCGGAACTGATCGGTGAGTGCGTGGTCGCCATGGAATTTGGCGCGGCTAGTGAAGACCTGGCACGCATCTGTCATGCGCATCCGACGCTGTCGGAAGTGGTGCATGAAGCTGCGTTGGCCTGCGATAAGCGTCCGTTACACTTCTAACGCCCGTTGCACTTGTAAGCCATATCGTATCAACAAAAAACGGAACCTTCGGGTTCCGTTTTTTGTTCGAAGCGCTGAAAAATTTACTTTTTCAGCCACCCTTTCTTGTTGAAATACCAGAAGGGAATCGCTACCGAAATCGCCATGAGTGAGAGTGAGAACGGGTAACCATATTCCCAGCCCAACTCCGGCATGAACTCGAAATTCATGCCATAAATACTAGCGATCAGGGTTGGCGGCAGCATCGCAACGGAAGCCACCGAGAAGATCTTGATGATACGGTTCTGATTGATGTTGATGAAACCGACGGTCGCATCCATCAGGAAGTTCAGCTTGTCGAACACAAAACCTGTGTGACCATCCAGCGAATCAATATCGCGGAGAATCTGGCGTCCTTCGTCGTTCTGATGTTCATTCAGTAGCTTGATGCGCATCAGAAAGGATACGGCGCGACGGGTATCCATCAGGTTGCGGCGGATACGGCCATTCAGATCTTCTTCGACGGCAATACCGGACAACACGACCCCTGCCGTGTCATCCGACATTTCGCTGCCCAGTACCTGCTTGCTGAACTTATCGAGACGATCATAAATGCCCTCGATAATATCGGCCGAATATTCCACGTCGATATCCAGCAGCTGCATCAGTACGTCTTTTTCATCGCTCACATAGTACGGCTGACGGCGGGCGCGCAGACGGAGCAGACGGAACTGTGCCAGTTCGTCCCGGCGGATGCTGAACAGCAGACCACCTTTGAGAATAAACGCCACACGCATCGTGTCGCTGTCTTCATCGCTATGCTGGAAGAAGTCGGAACGGATATGTAGTTCGCCGTTCTCACCTTCGAAGAAACGCGCAGAGGCCTCGATGTCATCCACTTCATCTTCTTCGGGAAGATCTATCTCGAAGATGCTTTTTGCCCAGTCACGCTCCTCCTCAGTCGGGGACTCGAAGTCGACCCAGACAGGATGACAGTGCTGCAGATCTTCCAGTGACTCGACAGTCACCTGCTGCAAGCGGCCGTGGTTGAGCTCAAAAGCGGTAATCATGGCGCGCACTATAACCAACTACGGGCCATCGGTAAAGCCAAAAACCGTGAAATGTGCTGTCAGATCAGAGAGATGACGATTAATTTTTTAGTGATGGCAAGGATTCGGCGGTTAGATCCGGTGCGTTTTTCACATTGGGTGTCAGTGGCTTTCCGTCACGCTGCTTGGCGCGAATTTCCCTGACGGTTTGTTCGAGTGCCACAAAACGCGCCGGGGTCGCTGGGTGCGTTGACAAATGGCTGCTCTGAATCGCGGCGGGCGAGAGTGTGGCCATGCGTCGCCAGAACTGCGGTGCTTCATCAATATTCCCACCGGACTGCGCAAGAATGTACAACCCGACGTAATCGGCTTCTGCTTCGAAATCCTGTGAATAGGCATTACCGCCTAGGCTGCCGAACAGACCCTGGGTTGGCACTTTCAGCAACACCTGTGCCGCAATATCGAGAATGCTACCCAACGCGTAGTTTGTCATTTTAGAGCGCATGTGACTCATGCTGTTGTGGGCGATTTCATGGGCGATGACGAGCCCAAGCTCGGTATCATTGCTGGCAAACCGCATCATGCCGCGCTGGATCACCACCTGTTTGCCATCTGCATAGGCATTCACTTCGTCACCATTACCCAGCACCACCGGATAACTGCAGGCGCGTTCAGGAGTGATGAGCAGACTTTGCACCGCGGGTGCCGTGCGCCCCTCGCGCCGAATATCTACCCGAAGCGGTTGACCTTGCTTTGTTTGTTCGTTGATTTGCGACAGGGTATGCTTGATGATCTCCGGACCACCGATGCCTGAACCAGCGGCTGACCAGGTTCCTACTTGGGCCAGTGCATCACCGGCCCGAACACCCGCCTGATCGGCGGGCGAACCGGGAACGACATACACGACTTGAACCCGATCGCTGAGCTGGTAATGGGCTTCTGCGGCCTCTCTGAACGGCTCACCGAGCAAGGTGCTACTGTTGGCCAGCGCCATACCAGTGGTGTAGCGAATGTCGTCACCACAAAGATCGGAGCCTTTGCTCAGTATCGGGTAGCTGACCCGCATCAACCGTTTCTGGTCGTCCAGATAGGCCTGAAGTGCCACCTGGCGCTGTTTCCGGGCCTCGGTTTCAGCAGCCTCATTACTGACCTTGACCCGTTGCGTGGTGGGGGTGCAGGCAGTGAGTAGGGTGCAGACCGCACAGAAAATAACGCCCGCTACCAGCCATTGCCGGGAACGGGCGTGAGAAAAACTCAGAAACTTGTCAGCCAGTTTCAGCTTATTGCTCCAGCAGACTGCGCAGCATCCAGGCTGTTTTTTCGTGAATCTGGATACGTTGCGTCAAGAGATCGGCCGTGGCCTCATCCCCCGCCTTTTCCACCAGCGGAAACAGCGCACGCGCTGTTCGAACCGCAGTCTCGTTGCCGGCGACCAGCTCTTTGATCATGTCCAGGGCTTTGGGCACACCCTTGGATTCCTTGATGGCCGTCAGCCTGGCAAAATCTGTATAGGATCCGGGTGCCGGGAATCCCAGGGCACGAATCCGCTCGGCGATGGCGTCAGAGGCCAGCCACAGCTCGTTGTACTGGGTTTCAAACATCAGATGTAGCGTCTGGAACATCGGACCTGTCACGTTCCAGTGAAAATTATGGGTCTTGAGGTACAGCGTAAAGTTGTCTGCCGCAAAACTGCTTAAACCGGCGGCAATTGCCTTGCGGTCTTTTTCCGGGATGCCGATATCAATTTTCATGATGCTTCTCCTGTAGAACAACAGTTTCATTATGCCCAAAAAACAGCGCTATGAAATAGCAGCGTCCAAACGATAAAATACACCCATCATGATAAATGTACTCAACCCCAACGCGCCTGGTATGTTCGGCGCTTATGCCCGAGCGCTTGATACTAAAGGTTTCGAAGCTGATCCCGCCCAGATGCAGGCCGTTGAACGGCTGGAAACACTGTATCAGGCCCTGATGAATTTCAAGACAGCCCGTGGCAACAAATTGCGCCGCATGATCTCACCACCAGCGGTGCCTCGCGGTGTTTATTTCTGGGGCGGCGTTGGCCGGGGCAAGAGTTTCATCATGGATTGCTTCTTTGCCGCCGTGCCGTATAAGCGCAAAAAGCGGATTCACTTTCACGCATTCATGCATCAGATTCATGTCGAGTTGCGCCAGTATGCCGGTAAAGCAGATCCACTGGTCTTGGTCGCCGAACGTATTGCAAAAGAGACCCGCTTGCTGTGTTTCGACGAGTTTCATGTCTCTGATATTGCTGATGCCATGATTCTTGGTCGTCTGCTGGAGATTCTGTTTGAAAAGGGTGTGATCTTTGTGATGACCAGCAACTATCCGCCAGACAACCTCTATCCGAATGGCCTGCAACGGCAGAACTTTCTGCCAACGATTGCCCTGATTAAAAACAAAATGGATATCATGCCGCTGGATGGTGGGCAGGATTACCGTTTGCGCAAACTCGAAGTCATGCCGGTGTATCACGTACCGCACGACGCAGAAACAGAGCGAGCCATGGCCGAATATTTCGAGGTAGCTGCTACCCTGCCGGGCCAATTGGGCGAAAGCATTGAAATCAATAATCGACAGATCAAAACGGTGCGTTTAGCACCCGGTGTGGTCTGGTTCGACTTCCACACTATTTGTGGTGATGGTCGTGCCCAGACGGATTATCTGGCAATGGTGCGCGAGTATCACACCATTCTGGTATCTAATATTCCGGTGCTGGAAGTGCGGCACGGTGCTGAAGCACGTCGTTTTACCTGGCTAGTGGACGTTTGTTACGACCATCGGGTGAAACTCATTATCTCGGCAGCTACCTATCCGGATGATCTGTATGTTGAAGGCCCGAATGCCCATGAGTTTTTCCGTACAGCCAGCCGCCTCACTGAAATGCAATCGCGCGAATACCTCGCATTGCCGCACCTTGTGGAGATTGTTAGAACCTAAGTTTGTGTGAGTTGCTTCAAGCGGTTGGGCGCGCCGTGATCAAAGGCGCCCTCATCGATAAAAAGCATCGCAAATCGGGCTATCCTTTGATGCAAGGCACGCCTTAGAAATGCGAGTGGTTTCTTTGGGATAACCAGAAGGATTGCTTGGTAGGTTTGGGGTCAGAATTGGTCCGATTTGCGACGTTTTTCGTAGTCGATGAGGACCGGGTCCGCCCCAAACCTGCCTGCTAAGGTGAGATTAAATTTCGTCAGGCCTTATTCAGCGCCTGATCCAGGTCGGCGATCAGGTCATCGATATGCTCGATGCCAATCGACAGGCGGATCATATCTTCAGACACACCGGCTTTGGTCAGTTCAGCAGGTGAAAGCTGACGGTGCGTGGTCGATGCCGGGTGACAGGCCAACGTTTTGCAATCGCCGATGTTCACCAGATGGGTAACCAGTTGCAGGGCATCCTGGAACTTGCCGCCGCCAGCCAAACCACCCTTAACACCAAAGTTTAGAATGCCCGAGGCGCGGCCACCCATGTATTTCTGAACCAACGCATGGTCCTTATGATCCGGCAGGCCGGCATAGTTAACCCAGCTGACTTTCGGATGGGTCTTGAGGAAGTTAGCAATCTTCAACGCATTGTTGCAGATGCGATCCATGCGCAGCGCCAACGTCTCGATACCCTGCAGAATCAGGAATGCGTTAAACGGTGAAATGGCAGCACCCATGTTACGGAGCGGCACCACGCGGGCGCGACCGATATAAGCAGCAGGTCCAAGCGCTTCGGTGTAAACCACGCCATGGTAAGAGACATCTGGCTCATTCAGACGCTTGAACTTTTCTTTGTGCTCCGCCCACGGAAACTTACCGCTATCAACAATAATGCCGCCGATAGAATTGCCGTGGCCGCCCAGATATTTGGTTAGCGCATGAACGACGATGTCGGCACCATGCTCGAAGGGACGACACAGATACGGCGATGGCACGGTGTTGTCCACAATGAGGGGTACACCGTGTTTGTGGGCGATTTCAGCCAGCTTTTCAAAATCGGTGACATTGCCCAGAGGGTTACCAACCGATTCACAAAAAACGGCTTTGGTCTTGGCATCAATGAGCTTTTCAAAGCTCTCCGGATTACTGTAATCAGCAAAACGAACCTCAATGCCATATTGCGGCAGCGTGTGGGCAAACAGATTGTAGGTGCCACCATACAAGGTGCTCGAGGTCACAATGTTGTCGCCGGCTTCGGCAATCGTCTGAATGGCATAAGTAATGGCAGACATGCCTGAAGCAACGGCCAGGGCTGCGATTCCACCCTCCATGGCTGCTACACGTTTTTCCAGCACATCTTGTGTGGGGTTCATGATGCGGGTGTAGATATTGCCCGCCACCTTGAGGTCAAACAGATCAGCACCATGCTGGGTGCTATCAAATGCGTAAGACGTGGTCTGGTAAATCGGTACTGCAACGGCCTTGGTGGTTGGATCAATATCGTAACCGGCGTGCACGGCCATAGTTTCAATCTTCATTCGATGTCTCCTCGGTTAAAGTTTTTTTGTGAGCATACCGCATTGGATCGATTGCGCGAACCAGATCTTTGGGCAGCGGTAGGGGCTCTCCTGAAATCTGGCAAGCTACAAGCTCGGCACACAGTGTGGCCAAAAGAATGCCGCGGGCACCGTAACCCGAATTAACGTAGAGCCCTTTAACCCGGTTGCGGGCAATCCGAGACAGGCTTGCCGCCGCCATAGGCGTTAATGAAGGCACTTGACCCACCAGGGGCAGGCGGTCGGGCACAATGGGTCTTAGTCCGACCTTGCCTTTGAGCGTTGGATCATTTGCCTTGGGCAACTGGTTGGCAACATCGGGGCAAATGGCGGCTAGCATCGCCAGATTATCGGCATGCTCCTCTTGGCGCAGGGATGTATCAGCGTCGTCGGGGAGAAAGCTGGCGCCGCTTGTCGATTCCCCGCGAATCGATGGGGTCCAGTACCCCGATCGACAAACGACTGTTTTAGGGGCGGGGCCATTCGGGCTGTCAAAGATCGTTGTCTGGCCACGGGCAGGGCGAATTGGCAAAGCCCGTGTCAATCGGGCAGCAAGTGCCGGTGCCTCGCTGGCATTGGCTAGCACCACAATATCGCCCCGGGCCAACACCTCACCCCCTTCCGTACAGGCTACCCAGCTATCCCCATCTTGTGCGAGGCTGGCGACCGGGGTGTTCTCCAGCAATGTAGCACCAGAGGCCTTAAGTAACCGGCGGCAATAGTCGGATGGATTAACCCAGCCACCCCTGGCAAACCACCAGCCCCCCTGATCAAGCGTTAAATCGGCCAGTGCGCTGGCTTGTGAGCTAGAAACCCAGGTCAATAGGTCTTCGGGTAACGCGAGTTGATTAACGGTGCGTTGGATTAATGCGCTTTGGGCATCATCTTTGGCGAGGTGTAAAACTCCGCAGGCTTGCCAATCGACGGGGTGACCGGAGGCTTCCAGTTGTTTAAGGCGCAGGAGCGTGGCTAGAAACCCGGCACGCGTGA
>NZ_JBIJFP010000019.1:0-29864 GCF_057744235.1 Fluviibacter sp.
CGCCTGCTGCTCAAGAAGCTGCAGCTTCTTTGTACCCAAATCTGGCAGCAGATTCTGGCTCATCTATCTCAGCCAACCCCAGCGCTGCAGCCCGCCTGATGAAAATGATGGGTTGTTCAGCGCGGACTCAGTAATCTGAATCAGCGCTCAAATAAAACGGGAGGCCTAGGCCTCCCATTTTTATTGATGCTGCTTAGCAATCAGCCCAGCGACTTACGCGCATTACGGAACATGCGTAGCCATGGGCCATCTTCACCCCAGACCTCATTGAACTTACCGGGGAACCACGACATCTGCAGCGTACGGAAGGTACGTTCCGGGTGCGGCATCATCACGGTAAAGCGGCCATCTGGCGTCGTAACACCAGCAACACCCTGTGGCGAACCGTTCGGGTTGAACGGATAGCGCTCGGTAGCGGCACCCTGGCTATCAATGTAACGCAGTGCCACAGGCACCTTGGCCAGATCGTCGGCCTTGGCAAACTTGGCACGACCTTCGCCGTGAGACACAATCACCGGCAGCTTGCTACCCTGCATACCTGCCATGAACAGCGATGGCGAATGTGGCACTTCGGCCATAACCAGGCGCGCTTCGAACTGCTCACTCAGGTTACGCACAAAACGTGGCCAATGATCGGCACCGGGGATGAGATCCTGCAAGGTGCTCATCATCTGGCAACCATTACAAACGCCCAATGCAAAGCTGTCGCCGCGTTGGAAGAAGGTTGAAAAACCTTCGCGCAGACGTTCGTTAAACAGAATCGTGCGTGCCCAGCCCTGACCCGCGCCCAGCACGTCACCGTAGGAAAAACCACCACAGGCAGCCAGGCCAGCAAATTTATCCAGCGTGACACGGCCCGTGAGCAGATCGCTCATGTGCACATCGACTGCGGTAAAACCGGCACGATCAAAGGCGGCCGCCATTTCTACCTGGCCATTCACGCCCTGCTCACGCAGAATGGCAACCGATGGGCGGGCGCCGCTATTAATGAACGGCGCAGCTACATTCTCGGCAGGGTCGAACGATAGCGCTGCAAACAAACCGCAATCGCTTGTATCCAGAATGCGGTCGTATTCAGCTTGTGCACAGGCCGGGTTGTCGCGCAGTGACTGGATGCGGAACGATGTTTCCGACCAGGCACGCTGTAGTTCAACACGCGGCTCGGCAAAGGCCGTTTTGCCCAGATGCGATACACGGATCTCGTCGGTCTGGTTCGGGTAGCCCACGACTTCGGAATAACGTGACAGACCATGCGTACGCAGACGCGCCATCACCGCTTCGCGATCACTACGACGCACCTGAATCAGCGCACCCAGCTCTTCGCTAAACAGCACGCGCAGTAGGCGTTCGTTACGACGGCCTTGCAGAATGCCTGGCTTCTTATCGTAATCTACGTCCTGATCCATTGGATCAACACAGAGAATATCGGCGTTGATCGTTACACCGCAACGTGAAGCAAAGGCCATTTCAGCCGCGGCGGCAAAAAGACCACCATCCGAACGGTCGTGATAGGCCAGCAAGAGGCCATCTTCATTCAGCGATTGCACTGCTGCATAGAATGCTTTTAGCTGTTGTGGGTCATCTACGTCCGGCGCATCATCACCGGTCGCATCGAACACCTGAGCGAGTGCAGAACCGCCCAAACGGTTCTTGCCATTACCCAGGTCAATCAGAATCAGTTCACTATCGGCTTCATCACGATTCAGTTCAGGCGTTAGCGTCTGAGCGATATCCGGCACACGCGCAAAGGCCGTGACGATTAACGATAGGGGCGAAATCACTTCTTGCGGCTTGCCATTTTCATCCCAACGCGTACGCATCGAGAGGGAATCCTTACCGACCGGAATGGCCACATCAATGGCCTGGCAGAGTTCTGAAACAGCTTTTACCGTATCAAAGAGGCGCGCATCTTCACCCGGCGCACCCGCAGCAGCCATCCAGTTAGCAGACAGCTTGATATCCGCCATGCTGCTCACACGCGCTGCAGCCAGATTCGTCAGTGCCTCACCCACGGCCATACGACCCGAAGCCGGTGCATCCAGCACAGCCACCGGTGTACGCTCGCCCATGGCGTAGGCTTCGCCGAGGCGTGTGTTGTAACCCATCGCCGTTACGGCCACATCGGCAACGGGAACTTGCCACGGACCCACCATCTGGTCGCGGGCAGTCAAACCACCCACGCTACGGTCACCGATGGTGATCAGGAATGATTTATCGGCCACGGATGGCAAACGCATCACACGATAAGCGGCCTCTTTCAATTCAATCGCGTCGGCATCCAGTGCCGCAGCCTGTTCGGGTGTATGCGTTACATCACGCGTCATGCGGGGTGGTTTACCCAGCAGCGCATGCATCGACATATCCACGGCATGGTTGTTAAACAGACTATCGCTCACAATCAGCTGGCCTTCAGCCGTGGCGGTACCCACGACGGCAAACGGGCAACGCTCACGCTCACACAATGCCGCAAAACGTTCGATGTCCTTCGCCGCAATGGCCAATACGTAGCGTTCCTGGGCTTCGTTACACCATAGTTCGGCCGGGCTCATACCCGGGTCTTCACTCTGAATGGCACGCAGCTCGAAGCGGGCACCCACACCACCCGAGTGCGCCAGTTCTGGCATGGCATTCGAGAGACCACCGGCGCCCACATCGTGCGCCGACAGAATCGGATTATCGGCACCCATCTGCCAGCAGCGATCAATCACTTCCTGTGCGCGGCGTTCGATTTCCGGATTACCCCGTTGTACGGAGGCAAAGTCCAGATCGGCCTGATTGCTGCCAGAGGCCATCGACGATGCAGCGCCGCCGCCCAGGCCAATCAGCATGCCAGGGCCGCCGAGTTGCACGAAGAGCGTGCCCGGCTCGAAACTTTCCTGCTTGAAAGACTGGCCGGCCTGAATGGAACCAACGCCGCCCGCAATCATGATGGGCTTGTGATAGCCATGAACGGTATCACCCACGACTTGTTCATAGGTACGGAAGTAACCGGCCAGGTTCGGGCGACCAAATTCGTTATTGAACGCCGCCGCACCAATCGGGCCTTCGATCATGATGTCCAGGGCACTGGCGATACGATCCGGTTTGCTGGCCGGACGCTCCCACGGTTGCTTGGCATCCGGCAGATTCAGATTCGAAACCGTGAAGCCGCACAAGCCTGCTTTCGGTTTAGAGCCACGACCGGTGGCACCCTCATCACGAATCTCACCGCCCGAACCGGTAGCTGCGCCCGGGAACGGTGAAATCGCCGTCGGGTGGTTATGTGTCTCTACCTTGGCCAGATAGTGCGTCAGTTCGTTGCTAAATGCGTAGGTGCCATCAGCTTGCGGATAGAAGCGCTCTACATCGGCACCTTCCATAATGGCGGCGTTATCCGAGTAAGCCACCACGGTACCTTGTGGTGTTTTGTTATGCGTGTCGCGGATCATGCCGAACAGTGACTTCGCTTCCGTTACGCCATCGATAATCCAGTCGGCATTAAAAATCTTGTGGCGGCAGTGCTCCGAGTTGGCCTGCGCAAACATCATCAATTCCACATCCGTCGGATTGCGACCGGCTTCGGTGAAGATGTTCATCAGATATTCGACTTCATCATCCGATAGCGCCAGACCCATATCGCGGTTTGCCGCTTCCAGTGCCGGGCGGCCACCCAGCAGGATGTCGACCGTTGCCAGCGGGCGCGGAGCCACATGATCAAACAGTGCATGGGCGGCTTGTACGTTATCAAGCACCGTCTCGATCATACGGTCATGCAACAGTGCCGTAAGTGCAGCACGCTCAGCGGTTGAGGGTGTTTTCTTGCCAGCTAATGGCTGGAATCGGATGACGCGTTCAACGCGCACCACATTCCCCAGGCCGCAATGACGCAGGATATCGGTCGCCTTGGATGACCACGGAGAAATCGTCCCCAAACGTGGCGCCACGATAAAGGCACCGGCCAGATCCTCTGCCGCACCGGTCGCTTCCAGCACCGCATTGAGTCGTTCGGTTTCTGCCGCGTCGAGCGGCGCTGAAAGCTCAACCAGATAGAGGTAGTCACTCTCGATCCCGTTAATTGCCGGCCAGGCCGTTTTCAATTTTTCCAGCAAACGTTGCGTACGGAATTCGGAAAGTGCAGCAGCACCACGCAGAGCAATCACAGACGACATGAGCAAGACCCAGATAACCGGCTAACGCTGAAAACTGACCCGAACTACGAGGCCGCCAACGCATTACCGGAGAGACTAAAAAGAAGGTTGAATTATAGCGGAGAGCCCCCTGCGGCAGGATAAAATAAGGCTTTATCACTGACCGGCGGCAAAACCGTGGATTCAGCCCAATTGCACCCTTTTGCATCGATTTCTAGCGCTACGCGCAGCCATTTGTTTACGATTCGTGGGCTACGCGCCGTTGAGGGCGCGTTTCAGGCTCAAAACCCCGGTCAATCGCTCATGGCACGCGCCGGACAGGCGGCGGCCCAATGGGTGCGGGAACTCACCGGTGACCGGCCAGACCCAATTCTGGTGCTGGTGGGCCCCGGCAACAATGGCGGGGATGCGCTGGTTTGCGCCCGCGAGCTCATGGCGCTCGGCTATGGCTGCCTCTGTGTCGGCCTACCAGCTAACGACCGCACCCCAGCAGACGCCAAAGCCGCCCACACCGCTTTTCTCGCTGCAGGCGGGGTTCTGCACCCGGACATCCCAGAAACCACCGGCTACCGGTTTAGCCTGATTATTGACGGGCTCTTTGGCATTGGCCTTAATCAGGCAATCACTGTGCCTTATGCCGCTTGGGTTGAAACGTCCAACACACTCAGCTTGCTGGACGACATCCCGCTGTTAGCGCTGGATATCGCCTCTGGTCTCAATAGCGACACCGGCTGTGCACAAGAACTCTGCATCACGGCCACGCATACGCTCACCTTTATTGCCAACAAACCCGGCCTGTTAACCGGCGATGGTCCCGATCACAGCGGCGACGTTCAGGTGTGCACGCTGGATATCGATCCTGCGTTTCTGCAAGCAACCGGTGATGACGATACCGGCAACCTCAACGATCCGGATCTCTGGGCCGATGATTTGCCGCAACGCGCGCTCAATGCCAACAAAGGCGACGCCGGCAGTGCCGGATTGCTGGGCGGCTCCCCGTCTATGGCCGGCGCTCTGATACTTGCCGCCCGCAGCGCTTTGCATAGCGGTGCCGGCCGCGTTTATGCCGCTGCCCTGGGCACTGCCCAAAACGGTGCGCCAACGCTGGACCCGATGCAACCGGAAATCATGTTCCGTGATCCGGCAAGTTTGCGTGATGCACCCCTCACGGCACTGGGTGTTGGGCCGGGTCTGGGCCGATCAGACGTATCACGCGCCGTACTCGCCAGCGCCCTGGATTTTGAAGGGCCGCTCGTTCTGGATGCCGATGCGCTAGTATTGCTCCCCGACCTGATTAACGCAGTAACGGCACGACATGCACCCACCCTGCTGACACCGCACCCCGGTGAGGCTGCTGCACTGCTGAACACCGACATTCCGACCGTCGAAGCCAATCGTATTCATGCGGCCAAAGAAATAGCTGTGCGATACCATGCAACGGTTGTCCTCAAAGGCTGTGGCAGCATTATCGCCACACCCGATGGACGTTGGTGGCTGAACACCACCGGCAACCCCGGCATGGCTACGGCTGGCATGGGCGATGTGCTCACCGGCATTACCACAGCATTACTGGCGCAAGGCATGGCACCCGAACAGGCGCTGTGCGCCGCCGTCTGGCTGCATGGTGCCGCAGGCGATGTCTGTGTTGAATCTGGCGAAGGTCCATTAGGCCTCACCGCCAGCGAAGTGATACTGGCTGCACGCACCTTATTGAACTCTCTGATCTGACACCATGACTCATCACCCAACGCGCGTTGAATTTCCGCTAGACCTTGATGCCGAAATCGCCGCCAATGTGCGCGCGGCGCTCATTGAAGATATCGGTGCCGGCGACCTTACTGCAGAGTTGGTACCTGCAGGCAACCACAGCATCGCCACGGTGATCGTGCGTGAACCCGCTGTCGTTTGCGGCATCGACTGGTTCAACCGCTGCTTTGCCGAAATCGATCCCGCCATCAAAATTACCTGGCACGTGAAAGAAGGCGATCATGTCGGCCCGGATACCTTGCTCTGTGAACTGCAGGGTTCGTCGCGCGCCCTGCTTTCTGGTGAACGGGCTGCGCTGAACTTTTTACAACTGCTGTCCGGCGTCGCCACGCGTGCAGCCACCTTTGTGGACACCGTTAAGGGCACCAAAGCCCAGATCGTCGATACCCGTAAAACCATTCCCGGCCTGCGCTTCGCCCAGAAATACGCTGTACGCGTTGGCGGCGGCGGCAACCATCGCCTCGCGCTTTGGGACGCGATCCTCATCAAAGAAAATCATATCCTCGCGGCTGGCGGCATTACGTCTGCCGTGCAAGCCGCCCAGGCGGTTGCCAAACAACACCAAGACCGCTGCCGCTTTATTCAGGTAGAAGTCGAATCGATTGCTGAAGTCGACGAAGCACTGGCTGCCGGCGCCGATTTTCTGTTGCTCGATAATTTCGATCTGGCCATGATGCGTGAAGGCGTTGCCCATCGTGATGCCTGGGCCAGCAAAACCGGCACCCATGCCAAACTCGAAGCCTCCGGTGGCGTGAGCCTGGATACCGTGCGCGCCATTGCCGAAACCGGTGTAGATCGAATCTCCATCGGCGGCCTCACGAAAGATGTCCGTGCCATCGACCTGTCGATGCGCTTCAAAGATCTCGCTTAAGGAAACAGCATGTCGCAAGCTCCCAACGACCGCAAATACTCCGCCGAACACCAGTGGGCACTCCCGGAGAGTGATGGCACCATCACTGTAGGCATTACTGATCACGCTCAGGAAACATTGGGCGACCTGGTCTTTATTCAGCTACCTGAAGTAGGCAGCGATGTTGCTGCCAATCAGCAAGTCGCCATTGTGGAGTCTGTCAAAACAGCCTCGGACGTATTCGCTCCGATGAGCGGCAAGATTGTTGCCATCAACGAAGCGGCTGCGGATGCCCCCGAAAGCATTAACGAAGATGCCTATGCGGCATGGCTGTTCAAAATTCAGCCCAGCAATGCGTCCGAATACGAGGGTCTGCTGACGGCCGACGCCTATCTGGCTGCCAACTAAGCGGTGTCTACAAAACAAAACCGGCAGTGGATCTGATCCAACTGCCGGTTTTTTGTGCCTGTTAACTTTTAGGCAGTCACATGTTGCTGAATAAACGCCTTCACCACGTTTACATCCGGATCAATCACCTCAACCCGTTGCGGCAATCCTTCCAGATGCTCCAATCCTTTCGGCGGTTGCGGCAACTGACCAATGGCTTCCTGAATTGTCTCGGCAAATTTTGCCGGCTGTGCTGTTTCCAGCACGAGCATGGCAACACCTTCCGGCAGCTGTTTAATTTGCTCCTGAGCAACCTTCACACCATCGGCCGTATGCGTATCAATCATCACCTGGTACTGCTCCCAGACCTGGCGAATGGTCGTCAGACGATCAGCATGCGAACTGGCGCCCGATGCAAAACCATACTGGGCAATCTCGGCCCAGTACGGCGTACCCGTCAGATCGAATGCACCACCGGCATCCACCTTGGCCCAAAGCTCGCGCACCTTGGCCGGATCGCGACCAACCAGATCGAAGATGAAGCGTTCGAAATTCGAAGCCTTCGAGATATCCATCGATGGGCTGGAAGTCACATAGGTTTCAGCCGTCGCACGCGGACGATACACACCCGTACGGAAGAACTCATCGAGCACATTGTTTTCGTTCGTCGCCAGAATCAGCTTGGCAATCGGCAGACCCATCTGACGGGCAATATGACCCGCACAGATATTGCCGAAGTTACCCGACGGCACACAGAAGGCTACCTGCTGATCGTTGTGCTGTGTCGCCAGTAAATACCCCTGGAAGTAGTACACGATCTGGGCAGCAACGCGCGCCCAGTTGATCGAGTTCACGGCACCGATACGGTACTTGGCCTTGAATTCGGCGTCGTTCGACACTGCTTTGACGATATCCTGCGCATCGTCAAACATGCCGCGCACAGCCAGGTTATAGATGTTTTTATCTTGCAGCGAATACATCTGCGCACGCTGGAAGGCTGACATCTTGCCGTCTGGCGACAGCATGAAGACTGTCACGCCGTCTTTGCCACGCATGGCGTATTCGGCGGCCGAACCCGTATCACCCGAGGTGGCGCCCAGAATATTGATGCTTTCGCCACGCTTCGTCAGCACGTACTCGAACAGATTGCCGAGCAACTGCATGGCCATGTCTTTAAAGGCCAGCGTTGGGCCATTCGACAGTTCCTGCAGACCCAGACGGTTCTGGTTCAACCAGGTGATCGGCGTAATATCGTTGGCGTTGCTGCCATCACGCGTGTAGCAATAAACCCCCGGTGTGTAGGTCTTCTGGCAAATCGCCTTCAGATCAGCCGTCGGGATATCGGTGATGAACTTGCTCAGGATCTCGAAGGCCAGATCGGCATATGACAGACCGCGCCAGGCATCCAGCTCGGCACGGGTAATTTGTGGATAGCTTTCCGGCAGATACAAACCACCATCCGGCGCCAAGCCGCCCAGCAGAATGTCGCAGAAACCCTGTGCCGGCGATTGGCCGCGCGTGGAGATATAACGCATTGACGCTTACTCGAATTGAGAAAAACTCAATTTTACAGAAAAGTGCAGGAAACGCCTCTAACCCAACTGACTAGTTGTGGCTTCTGTGCCCCAAAAGCTTCTGCAGAAAGTTAGATATTTCCAGAAATATGCGGTTGCAAAAATATTGGAAATAGACACACAAGGCCTCATCGGCCCTGTGGTTCCAAAAAATTAATACGCTTGCTTCTGGCCGTTGATCTCCCACTGAACCGTGTGCGGGTCTAAGCCAGGCACATGTATGCCATACCAGATATTTTGAGGCCCCCCCCTAAAGCCTAGACGATGGCCTTGATACTGGCATCCATCTGTTACGCAAAACATTCTAGAATAACCAATATCACTAGCGCTCTGACTGCTTCTAAAAATATTTCCGAATATATACGATACATTTGGTGTAACAGTTTTATCTGTCAAACGGTAAAATAGATAACGTTTAATATATGAATTATCAAATACAAACCTAAGATCACCATTGACAAATTGGAACTGCGTTGTGGGCCTTGTTGCGTTAGCAGCCCAAGCATTGTTACTATAGATCATAGTGTCAAACATTGACATCGTTTCAAAATTTGAGCTTCTTGAATTTTTTAACACCAGGTTATTCTCAAGAGACTCAGTATTACTAGGAATACTATCCCAAGTAGTAGTGTAGTCCCTCATATTTCTTGGCACAAGAACACCTGCAAAGTTTACAAGATCATCATCATTCTTGTAGTAAACCTCACTGTAGAAATAATAGGTAGCCCAATCGTTAGGTTCTTTGCAATATGCAATAATTTTAGCCTGACTTGGCAACCAACTTGTTACTGAGCACCCTAATAGTTTCAGACGACCTTCGATATCCCAATTATTTTTAGCAACCGTATTCAATTCTCGGGCCATTGGAAACATGCCATGTTCTGATGGCGTTGTCGGTGCACCCGTAGCTAAATAGTCGCTCAGCGCTTTCATTCTGGGGCTAAAATAGTCTGTGTGCCAATTGGACCAGCTTAGATTTTGCATTGACCCCGCACCAGGCAGAACCAGATTGTTGTTGATGAATGAGCTCTCACTAGATTTGTATTCATCAATCGTGCCAACAATGTCTCTTAAAATCACTTCATTGTTTGCCCAGGTTGCCATAACAAATGTGTTATAGCGTAATTGCCACAGATTGCACTGAATTCTTTTTTCTGCCAAATCCCCGGTTTCCGTGTCCATGTACTTGCAGTAAGCCCTGAGCGAATCAGCCAGATTATTCAATTCGTCCGTATCGCCAACGGTTTCCAAAACACTGACGTAGTGCTGCAGACCTTGCTGATTGCCGCTCTTTACGAGCTTTGCAAAGTTAGGGCTTTTCTCGTAGGCTTTTTGCAAACCCCCTTGAGCCTTGACATATTCTGACAACGTCTTGTATTGAGTACCGAGCAGCGTGACATAGAGATCCGTATACATGGAAAGCTCTCTCTTAGCAGAGACCATTTCTCTATAAACCAATGCCACACGCTCTTTATTGATTGAATCAGCAATCGCTGACAGCGTTCTGTTTTGTGCCTTTAAATCCGCAGAAATCCGGTCAAGTTTTTCGTTAATCACTTTTAGTTGGTCACTGGTATCATCGCAGGCCTCATTCACTAAACTTTCACTTGCTGACAACACCCCATTTATCACCGTACCGATGCCGGGAAAAAATTCCATCACCTCTCCAACACCTGGCAAAAGAGCGCCCAAGGTAGTGCATCCCGCGTTAGCATAGGCAGTAGAGATCATCTGAATGTTCAAATGCCCTTTGATGTACGCCAAGATGCTATTGAAGTCGTATAGCGCAAACACATAACCGCTTTGCAGCACTTGGCCATTGGTTAAGCTAGCGTTGGTTTGTTGCAAAAATTCGTTGAATCCAACCCCTTTGCCGACAACTTCTTTTTTGTAATATTGGCCGAGTCTGGCATAAATATTAACGACGCCATCACTGCCGGGGAAATTACTAAAAAATGTGGCCAGTTTCTCGTTTGCCGTAAAGTTTGTTAACGCGTATTTTTTTACCAGTGACTGATACACATACACCCCTGTCATATGGTCACTTGGGGTTATAAATTGAATGTATGTGGGCGCTTCTGCTAATGGGTATGCCGAGAGGAGGACATTGCTCTGATTGTAGAGAAAGACTGTGCCTGACTTACCGACTACAGCGTAGTAGTCGCATTGCTCATTGACCTTACATGTAAAATTCGTGTCAAAGATTGTTTCGTTGTCATCTGACACATAGGTGATCTTTGCGATGTCCTGACTTTGTGAATTCTTAATCACAAAGTGCGTTCTTTCGGGCGCAGATGCGGCCGAATTGTCATTTGAACTGCCACCACCGCAGCCAGAAAGCATGAGGGCCAAGGCAGTAGCCGCGAGTACAAGAATGGATTTCATGATGAGTCCTCTGTCAGATGCTTCGTTTTTTCGCTAATCGGGTTCGACCAGGGGCTGATTAGGCACTACTGTTGGTAAGCTGCGCCCGTTTCGGCATTGGCCGAGAAACTGATGGTCTGGTTGATTGTGGCAAATCGCTTCGCCGTGACGAGCACATCGACGCCCACTTCCGGGATTGGATTTTCAATACTGCCGCGGTTTTTAAGATAACTGAGCGCCGAGTAGCCCGAGAGCGTCCAACCCCAGGGCACAGAAGAATCCTTGACCAGCACTCGAATATCGGGCATCCATTTACCGGCGAACTCAGGTCGGGTCGCCCCGTAATCCACTGAAAGTTGAAGGTCGGTTGTGCAGAATTCAACGCGATCTCCTATGAAGCTTCTTGCCGAGAATCGAACGATCTGACTACGTGAATTTTTTGTGAACTCATACTTGAGTGGGTCCGGCTCGTTACTCAAGACATAGGTACGGGCAGTCCCCGCCAAGGGCTGCATGGTGCCTGCATGACTTTCTAAAAATTGCCACGCGGCCTGGCCAAGTTCAATGGCTTGTTCGGCAACGCTAAAGGCACTGCTCAGAGTAGTCAGCGCCGATCCAAAATCCTCCAATAAATTATCAAATGTGTAATCGCTAGGTGCAGGAGTGGTCTGGGCCAGGATTGCGGGCTTACCCATCGCCAATTGCACGTTTTTATTGACGGATTTGATCAGGTAAGCGCTCAGCTGGTTGAGGTGGGTTTGAGCGATGGCCGCCAGGGTGACGGGCCTTGTCATGTAGTCGCGCAAAAAGGCGCCGAGCGTTTTGTTCGATGTGGCAAATTCATTGATGAATTGACTGCCATTGCCCTTCTGGGCCGCGATACGCTTTACAAAATCATCCCAGGTGTAACCGGTTGCCAAAAGCGTGGCTTTAAAGTCGGCCGCGGAGACATGAAGATCTGCAAAGAACCGGGAAATTCGATTGTTAATGGTGGGATCATCTGGCCAGTACTTTTCGACTACCTGGAAGAGCTCGACATACCCATCGACCGTGAGTCCGGAGGCTGTCTGATAATCGCAGAGCTGATCGATCGTCATGTTGAAGTCATTCAGACGCTGCGTAATCTGTGCCGTGGTACGACCCGGAAGCCGGGATTGCATACTCGCCCAGAAGTCGTTGTAGCAACTGCGGTATTGCGCCAGCTTTGTAGCGGACACTGCCCCATTTTTGACCGAAGACCCCGCACTCAAAATGACTACTTTTGGGAGCGTCTGATCGATCTGGGTGGTTTGTGCCTTATCAGTCAGGGTACCCTTGTCGTCCACCACACCATAGACGGTGTAGGTTTTAGACTCCACTGCAACCCCGTTGACCTCAAGGCTTGTATCAATTTTTTGACCCGTTTGGGGTGCTGCCTGAGACGATGAGGATGAGCTGGAGCCGCTGCCACAACCCATTAATGCCAATGATCCGATGACAGGAAGAAGACAGACAAGTATTTTTTTGCGCATGGCAATCTTTCAATAATCTCAAAAAAGAGTTTTTTACAGATTAACAACACGCTAACGCCTATGTCCCCAACAAAATCCAACCAATTCCGTCAGAAACTCATCAGTTCTCGAACCAAGCTGGATTCAATTTTATAGATCAATAACCGCTGTTGGCTTGCGGGACAAATAAGGATACGATGCCCTGCTGCAAACCTGAAAAAACGAGCCAATGCCTCTAAGAATTCTTGTCGTCGATGATGACTTACTGTTTGGGAATGCGTTAAGAGACGTTCTCAATCTGGAAGGTTTCGCGGCGGATTCTGTCGGCACGATTTCCAGCTACCGAGCCTGGCGTCAGTCACACGATTGCGATGTACTGATTGTTGACCGAGGCTTGCCGGATGGCGATGGTCTCGATGTGATCAAGATGCATCGACTCTCTGAATCGGGCCCTGTCATTATTATTTCTTGCAATGGCCTGGTCGAGGATCGGATTCAGGGCATTGATGCCGATGCAGATTACTATCTTGTCAAACCGATACGGACTGATGAACTGGTGTCACTTCTTAAGCGACTTTCCAGAAGAACCCAATCAAACACAGAGAAAAATAGCGATTGGATTCTTCACGCCGCAAGTTGGCGCCTCTGCAATCCAGAGGGTCAAGCGGTCCCGCTGAATCAAAATGAATTAGCGCTGATCAGTTGTTTTATTGAGCAACCGGGAATTACGATTCACAGAAATACCATCCTTGAGGCGCTTGGCGAAAATCCTGATCATTGCGATATCCGCCGTCTTGAGACGCTTGTGCGTCGATTTCGACTAAAGGCCAAGGCTTCTGGGATAGAAGCGCTACCGCTGACAACGGTCTATGGCAAAGGTTACGTGTTCAACGGTCAGATTAGCAAGTTTTAGCGTTTTATCTCTGAGCCGAGAACCACAAGAAAAAAATACTTCCAGCACCCGGGGTGCTTTCTAAACTCATGTCACCCTCGTGTAGCAGCATGATCTGTTTTACAAAACTCAGACCCAGACCGATGCCATGAACACGCTTCGTGGTGTCACACCGGAAATACTCGTCAAATATTTTTTCGTGGTTCTCTTGAGCGATGCCCACTCCAGAATCAGCGACAAACAACCCGATTCTTTCGAACTCCACGATCACACCGATACGAACGATCTGTGAAGGCTCTGAATACTTACAGGCGTTATCGATCAAATTGATCAGGGCTGTTTTTAAAAGTCGCGTGTCCGCATAAAGTGTGACAGGTTGTTTAATCGTGTCTAAAACCAATTCGTAAGAAAAATACAACTGTTGCGCAGTAGTGACGAACTCAGGCAACCAGTGATTCAGGTCAATTTTTTCTGATGCCTCTTTGGTCAATACATAGTTAAGGCGATCTGTTTGTAACCAACGTTCAAACAACTCCGAAAGATGGTGAGTGGCATTCCCGATGTTTCTGAGTCGCTCTTCCCCGTTATCAATATTTCTCAGTCGTTCGCGCTGGTAGAGGGCCACTTGGCTTTCAATCAGATTCAGCGGGCTTCGAAACTCATGGGAGACATAAGCACCAAATCGGGTGTAGAACTCCCGGAATTTCTGTTCACTTTTGAGAGATTGTTCCGCAGCCATTTTTTCGAGTTGCGCCTTTTCGCGTGCCTGACGTTCGAGGCGTATACGGTCTGCAAGAGCAAATGACAGGAGCAACATTTCAAAAGCAGAACTGATTTGCGTTGCAGAAGCGGTAAATGTCGTTGTTGGTACCACACCAAATGCACGTAATGCTGCAATCATCGCCCCCGTCCAGAGGATACCCCAGGCCAATAGAAAGAAACGTGCCTCGCGCCGACCAGCTCTCTGGGCCATGATGCCCGCGCTGATGAGCAAGAGCGTCGTTACCGGAGCCAACACAAGAAATGTCATGAATAAATAACTCGTGGGTATTTCCATGGCGTGCGCCAACGACATGGAGAGTGAGAGGCCACCCATAACCAAAGCCAGAGCCACGAGGACTTTATGTAATGACGGGGATAAACTCTCGACTCTGAGAAAACTGTTGGTAAAAAGAATGCCAAACATGGCCGCCAGGCTCAGGCACGCGGATTGCGCGACTTCATCCCAGTAGGGCTGATCTTGCCAAAGGTACATGCGCCCATAGCCGTTGCCGGCGAATATGCCCAAACCGAGAGAGATCGCAAACAACGTGTAGAAGAGAAAGCTGCGTTCTCTCAGGTAGAAGAAAAGCAACAGGTTGTAGATTGCAAGGCCCAGGAGTTCGCCATAGTAGAGGGCCTGTATAAATGCTGTGTCTTGGGCGGCGTTGTCGAAGGCCTGTGGTGTTGAGATCTCGATAGGGATAGTTGTGGCATATTGCGAGCTGACTCTCAAATAGAAGTCCTGCTGACTCGTATCTAACGAAACGGGGAACGCAAAGTAAGGGCTTCTGATTGGTCGGGATTCAAATGCTGCCAAATTGCCTGTAACAACCGGTGTCTTACCGGGCGCGTAGAGGGTTAAATAATCCAGTGACTGAAATGGAATGTTGAGAACCCACTCAGATTGTGTAGCGGCCTCACGGGATAGCGTCAGCTTTAACCAGTAGGCACCCTGGCTAAAACCGAGATTAATGTCGTCACCAGAAGGCAGTGATGGTGCAACAAATTCACGGGAAAATGAGGGCGAGCGAATCTCCTCAAATCCTAATTTCCCTCTAGGGTCTTCAAGTATCCGTATTGCAGAAACCAGGTTTGCATGGGTCTGATCCGGGCCTATCTCGAGCGCGTGAGCAGACCAAGCTGTAAAAATCAGAACACACAGCGTGAGAAACTTAGCTTTCATCAAACGAATGATACTAGTCATAAGACCTCAAAAAGCCAAGGGCAGTGTATGTATTGAGGCCGTGCCAAAGCCTCAATCATTTCACCTCGAATCGGCCAAAAAAAGGGGTGGCCTCAGCCTACCCCTTTAGCACCTCAGAGTGCCAAATTACTGCAGGTTTTCCAGACGCAGGCGCGTAACGGCACCCTTGACCACCGGCAAAATCGGCTTTAACTCGACATCAACAGATATCCATCTTTGATACAATGAGCGCAATTACTGATCATGGAGGTAGCCAAAATGGGCATGAACATTAACCTTACGGAAAAGCTTGAAGAAATGGTCCGCAACAAGGTTTCATCTGGCCTATATAACTCCGCCAGTGAAGTGGTGCGAGATGCACTTCGCTTGATGCAAGAACAAGATACATACCGTGCCGTTAGGCTGGGTCAATTGCAGCAGGAAATTCAACGCGGTTTAGAAAGCGGTCCTTCAGAACCTCTTGATATGGCCGATCTGAAACAGCGTCTTAGAACAGAAAAATCCCGGAAAAACAAAGTAGCGGCCTAAGTTAATGGCTTCGATTAATCGGCGATCGCTTGCGCTCGATGATTTAGAAGCCATCTGGCATTTCATCGCGGAAGACAACATAGATGCCGCAGATCGATGGCTGGACCGGATTGAGGCACAGCTCAAGTTGATCGCCACTACACCCTATATCGGCCGTCCACGTGAAGAACTCGCACCAGGACTTCGCAGTTTTTCTGTAGGGCGTTACGTTATTTTCTATTTGGTCATGGAAACAGGCATAGACATCGTGCGAGTGCTACACGCATCATTGGATATTGAATCCCAGTTCGAGGATTAATTCACAAGCAGAAATAAAAAGGGGTAGGCCTCAGCCTACCCCTTTGATGATTGAGTAACGCTCCGATTACTGCAGATTTTCCAGACGCAGGCGCGTTACCGCACCCTTGACCACCGGCAGTTTGCCGATTACGTCCATGGCATTCAGCACATCCTGCTCACGGCAGACGTGGGTCAGGATGATCAGATCGGTTTGGTCTTCACCTTCTTCCGGCTCACGCTGCAGTAGCGCATCGATCGAGATATTGCGGTCGGCCAGAATTCGGGTGATTTCAGCCAGCACACCTGGCTGGTCGGCCACGCGCAGGCGCAGGTAGTTGCCGCACTCCACTTCGCCAATCGGCAGGATCGGCAGGTTGGCCAGTGCGTCCGGCTGGAAGGCCAGATGCGGTACGCGGTTTTCCGGGTCGGCGGTCGACAGACGGGTGACATCCACCACGTCGGCAATCACGGCCGACGCGGTCGGCTCGGCACCAGCGCCCTTGCCGTAATACAGGGTCGAACCCACGGCATCCGCCTGGACCAGCACGGCATTCATGGCGCCTTCGACATTGGCGATCAGGCGCTTGGCCGGTACCAGCGTCGGGTGTACGCGCAACTCGACGCCATTCTCGCGACGACGGGTGATGCCCAGCAGCTTGATACGGTAGCCCAGTTGTTCGGCATATTTGATATCGGTGGCATCCAGCTTCGAGATGCCTTCAATATGTGCCTTGTCGAACTGCACAGGGATACCGAAGGCCAGTGCCGACAGCAGTGTGATCTTATGAGCGGCATCAACGCCTTCAACGTCAAAGGTGGGGTCCGCTTCGGCATAACCCAGACGCTGCGCTTCTTTGAGCACATCGGCGAAGGCCAGACCCTTGTCGCGCATTTCCGACAGGATGAAGTTGGTGGTGCCGTTGATGATGCCGGCCACCCACTGGATGCGGTTGGCCGACAGACCTTCGCGCACGGCCTTGATGATGGGAATACCACCGGCGACAGCGGCTTCAAACGCCACCATCACGCCCTTTTCCTGGGCCTTGGCAAAAATCTCGGTGCCATGCACAGCGAGCAGTGCCTTGTTGGCGGTAATCACGTGCTTGCCGTTTTCGATGGCCTTGAGCACCAGCTCCTTGGCTACACCGTAACCACCGATCAGTTCGATGACGATATCCACGTTGGGATCGTTCACGACGGCAAACGCATCATCAGTCACCTGGGCTTTGCCACCGGTGAGCTCTTTGGCGCGCGCGACGTCTTTGTCGGCGACCACGGTAATTTCAATCGGACGACCGGCACGACGGGTAATTTCTTCGGCATTGCGGGTCAGCACGTTATACGTGCCGCCACCGACGGTACCGATTCCCAAAAGACCTACACGCATCGGATTGAGTTTCATGACGTTTCCTTAGTATCTCAGTGACAACAAAATAGAATCAATAAATTCAGGCGCGCGCGGCGCGATGACGATACGCTTCAAGGAAGCGGGCCAGACGACCAATAGCTTCGGTCAGATCATTTTCGTGGGGCAGGAAGACCACACGGAAGTGATCGGGATGCGGCCAGTTAAAGCCGGTGCCCTGCACCAGCAGCACTTTCTCTTCCTTGAGCAGTTCCAGCATGAACTGCTCATCATCCTTGATCGGATACATCTTCGGATCCAGCTTCGGGAACAGATACAACGCGCCCTTGGGCTTGACGCAGGTCACGCCCGGAATTTCCGTGAGCATCTTCCAGGCCAGGTCACGCTGACGTGTCAGGCGGCCGTTCGGGCCGACGAGGTCATTGATACTCTGATAACCGCCCAAGGCCGTTTGAATGGCCATCTGCCCCGGCACATTGGCGCACAGGCGCATCGAGGCGAGCATATTCAGGCCTTCGATGTAATCCCTGGCGTGGCGCTTGTCGCCGGACACAATCATCCAGCCGGAACGATAGCCGCAGGCGCGGTAGTTCTTGGACAGGCCATTCATGGTGATACACAGCACATCATCAGCCAGGCTGGCGATCGAGGTGTGTTGGTTGCCGTCGAACAGGACCTTATCGTAGATCTCGTCGGCAAAGACGATGAGCTGATGCTCACGCGCAATCTGCAGAATGCCTTCCAGAATTTCCTTCGGGTACAGCGCCCCCGTCGGGTTATTCGGGTTGATGACAACAATCGCTTTTGTATTACTGGTGATCTTGCTGCGGATATCGTTCAGATCCGGATACCACTCGGCTGCTTCGTCGCAGAGGTAATGCACCGGCACGCCGCCAGACAGGCTCACAGCCGCCGTCCACAGCGGATAATCCGGCATCGGAATCAGCACCTGGTCGCCATTGTTGAGCAACCCCTGCATGGCCATGACGATGAGCTCGGAGACACCATTACCCAGGAAGATATCCTCAACCGTCACGCCCTTGATGCCCTTTTCCTGGCAGTAGTGCATGATCGATTTACGCGGCGCAAACAGCCCCAGCGAATCGGTATAACCCGAGGCATCGCGCATATTGCGGATCACATCCACCACAATCTCTTCCGGCGCTTCAAAACCAAACGGCAACGGGTTACCGATGTTCAGCTTGATGACACGATGGCCCTCTTCCTCCATTTTCTTGGCGGCCGCCAGCACCGGTCCACGAATGTCGTAGCACACGTTGGCAAGCTTGGAAGATTTGGTGATGGGTTTCATGGTCGGTCTGTGGTCGAGGCGAGTCGCTAATTATCGGTGAAAACCGGTTATCCTACTACTTTTTCCGCCTTTCCATGAAACTCCACCTTGCGCAAAATGCCGGCCTACGCACATTCAGCAGCCATGGCCCCGGCTATGTGGCCGTGAACGGCACCCATTACGAAAGCTCGGTCATTGTTTGTGGCCGTGACGTGATCAGCGATTGGGCACCCGGTTGCTTTGACGGGCTGGATGCCGCGCAATTCGAGCAACTGGCCAATCTTGGGGCGGAAATCGTGCTTTTCGGTAGTGGCGAACGTCAGCGCTTTCCCCGGCCGGAACTGCTCAAGCCCCTGATTGCCAAGGGTATCGGCCTGGAAGTCATGGACACCAAAGCTGCCTGCCGCACTTACAACATTCTGGTGGCCGAAGGGCGTCACGTCGCCTGCGGCATCCTCATTGAGCCTGCAGCATGAATACCTCATTCACATCCCTGCTCTCTGCGTTCTACACACGCCGTTTTCTCTGGCTGCTGGCCGCCCTCTTCACCCTGGCCTGGTTTGGCGTACTGGATTACCGCCATCTGGTGGCCTCGGATGAAGGCCGCTATGGCGAAATCGCCCGCGAGATGTACGCCACCGGCGACTGGGTCACCCCCCGCTACAACGGCTACAAATACTTTGAAAAACCCCCGCTACAAGGCTGGATGACGGCCATTGCCTACACCCTGTTCGGTGTCGGTGAGTGGCAGTCGCGTTTGTGGACGGGCTTTACCGGTTACTTCGCCATTCTGGCCACCGGCTTTACCGCCTGGAAACTGGTCGGCGGCGAACGCGGCGTTATTGCTGGCTGGATCTCGGCCATTCTGCTGGCCAGCAGCCCGATGTGGAGCGTCGGCGGCCACTTCAACACGCTGGACATGGGCCTCTCCAGCATTCTCAGCTGCGCCCTGTTCAGCCTGATACTGGCGCAACGCAACGGCCTGAGCATCAAAGCCCGCCGCAACTGGATGTGGCTGTGCTGGGCCTTCATGGCACTGGCCGTGCTTTCCAAGGGTCTGATTGGGCTGGTGATTCCCGGTATGGTGCTTGTGGTCTATACCCTCACCACCTGGGACTGGGCGCTCTGGAAACGCCTGCACCTGGTTTCCGGCCTGGCGCTTTTTTTCCTGATCGTTACCCCCTGGTTCGTGCTGGTCTCGATCAAGAACCCCGAGTTTGCCCACTTCTTCTTTATCCACGAACACTGGGATCGCTTCACCAAAGACGGCCACAACCGCAAAGGCCACCCGCTCTACTTTGTACCGCTCATCCTCCTAGGCTTCATTCCCTGGTTGCTGCAACTGGGCCAGGGTTTCCACAGTGCCTGGAAAGAGCGCCGTGGTGAGGCTACGGTTTCTGCCGTCGCCGGTTTCCGACCCCTGTGGCTAGCCGCCGTCTGGGCCGTGATGATCTTCCTGTTCTTCAGCAAATCGCAATCCAAATTGCCCGGCTACATCATGCCGATCTTTCCGGCCATCTCCCTGCTTGCCGGCCTGGCCATGGCCCGCGCTTTCGAGCGTATGAGCACGGCCGGCGAAGACCGCAGCTGGAAGCGCCAGATGATCTACATGACCCTGCTGGTACTAGCGGGTTTCATCGCGCTGCCCTACACCTACCAACTGGGCAAAGCTCCCTACGAACAACTGGAGTATCAGGAATACACCGTCTGGATCGCCATCGCGCTGGTGGCGGCACTCACCACCATGGTCTACGCCTGGAGCGCCATACGCGGCTTCGAGCATCAGGATGTGGCGCACCGCCTACGCCAACTGATGGACGGCCTGTTGCGGTCCGCCATCGCTTTCTTCATTCTCGTTCAGATCGTCGGTCTGGGTCACGACACCCATGGCCGTTCTATTTCGGGTGCCGATCTGGCGGTTGCCGCCCGTCCTTACATCAAAGACAACACCCCGGTGTATTCGATCCGCATGCTGGATCACACCTTCCCGTTTTATATCCAGCACCCCACCATCATGGTGGATATGCAGGATGAACTGGAATTCGGTATCAATCAGGAACCCGACACCTGGGCACCCAAGGTGAGCGATTTCGCGGTTCGCTGGCAAAAGGACGAGGCACCGGTAGTGGTCGTGCCGCTGCAATACCTGGACGAAATTGCCGCCTTACAGCTACCGATGGCCGAAGTGGGCCGCGACACCCGCCGTGCGGTATTCGTAAAGCCAACTCATAAGCCGGCACCGCCTGCTCAACCCTATACCCCACCGGCGAAGTAAATGACCCTCGGCACCTTTGGCTTTCTCTTTACCGGCATTCTGCTTAATGCGGCTGCCCAGCTGTTACTCAAAGCTGGCGTGCGCAACCTGGGCGAGCTCTCGCTCTCGCTCGACACGCTCGTGAGCACCACCATTGCCGTCGGTACGCAGCTACCGATTATCGGTGGCCTGTTCTGCTACGGCATCAGCGTTTTTGTCTGGATCATCGGTCTCTCACGCGTGGACGTCACCATCGCCTACCCGATGTTGTCGTTGGGCTACGTCATCAATGCCGCCCTCGCCTGGTATCTGTTTGGCGAAGTCATGAGCATGCAACGGATCATCGGTATTACGGTCATTCTGATCGGTGTCTGGATTCTGGCTCGTAGTTAATCTTTATTGAAGAGGTGTCCTATGCAGTTGCGATCATTCAAACTAGCCACCAGCCTCTGTTGGCTGGCCGCCTCCGGCTTCGCTCTGGCAGCACCACAGCACATCCAGCCGTTAGCAACTGGTGCCGTCAGCACGGTACAAATACCGGAGCTGGAGCCTGGCAAAACCATTCTGGGCCAGGACTTCAACTATCCCACGGGCGCACCGCTGCTCAAGAGCAAAATCGTCGAAGTGCCGCCCGGCCAGGATATCGAATGGCACAAGCACGCCATTCCCGTCTTTGCGTACGTCATGTCTGGCGAACTGGTCGTCGATTACGGATCAAAAGGCACGCGCCGCATCAAGGCCGGTGAATCCTATATCGAAGCCATCAACTGGTGCCATCATGGCCAACCGGTCGGCAACGAACCGGTTAAGCTCCTGGTGCTGTATCTGGGCCAGCAGAACCCGGATCAGATCAAACCTGAGCGCTGCCTGAAGCCGGAATAAACCCCGGCTGCTAAAATGCCGGACATGACTGCACCGACCCCTTTCGACCCGCCCATTCCCTTTACCCGTCCGACCATCGACGAAGCCACCATTGCCAGCGTTGGCGATGTGCTTCGGTCGGGCTGGATCACCTCGGGTCCGAAGGTTCAGCAATTCGAATCGGAACTATCCGGCTTCTTTGGCGGCCGCCCGGTACGCACCTTTTCCAACGGCACTGCCACTATGGAAGTGGCTTTGCGCATTGCCGGCATCGGCCCGGGTGACGAGGTCATCACCACCCCGATATCCTGGGTTGCTACCAGCAACGTCATTCTGGCCGTGGGCGCCACACCAGTCTTTGTGGATATTGACCCGATCACCCGCAACATCGATCTAAATCTGATCGAAGCGGCCATCGGACCCAGCACCAAAGCCATCATGCCCGTGTATCTATCGGGCCTGCCGGTCGACATGGTCCGTCTGTACGACATTGCCAGCCGCCACAAACTGCGCATCATTGAAGATGCTGCCCAGGCGCTGGGCTCGTCATGGCATGGCTCGCGCATTGGCGCGATTGGCGACCTGATCAGCTTCAGCTTCCAGGCCAACAAGAACCTCACCACCATCGAAGGCGGCTGCCTGGTCTGCAACAATGATGATGAAGCCCGTCTCGCTGAAAAATACCGCCTGCAGGGCGTCACCCGTACCGGCCTCGACGGCATGGATGTCGACGTGCTCGGCGGTAAGTTCAACCTGACGGATGTCAACGCCGCCATCGGCCTGCACCAGCTGACGCAACTCGGCAAGTTCCAGGATCAACGCGCCAAACTCGCACAGCACTACTTTGACGCCTTTGCCCAAACCAAAGTGGTTGAACATGGCCTGGAACTACCGGTCGCCGATTTTGCGCACAGCAACTGGCATATGTTCCAGGTGGTGCTGCCGCTGGATCGACTCGACACCGATCGCGCTGGCATCATGGCCGATCTCAAAGCCCTGGGCATTGGCACCGGCCTGCACTACCCGCCAATCCACCTTTTTAGCCTGTATCGTGAGCGCGGTTTCACCGAAGGCATGTTCCCGATTGCCGAACGTATCGGCCGTAGCATTGTCACGCTGCCGCTCTTCCCGACCCTGACCGAATCCGACGTTGATCGCATTGTTGCCGCCGTGGCGCATGTGCTGGAGACCCACCTGAAATGAGCGAACAGACCAACGACCTCCACACCCAAAGCGGCCTCGATCTCCACGTCCCAGCCGGCAACCCTGCCGTCGAGCCGCCCGAACTGAGCGTCATCATCCCGGTGTATAACGAAGAAGCCGGTCTGCAAACGCTATTTGATCGCCTCTATCCGGCGCTTGATGCCCTTCATGCCACCTATGAAGTCATCTTCATCAACGACGGCAGCCGCGATCGCTCTCCCCTGATTCTGTCGGATCAATATCGCAAGCGCCCGGACGTCACCCGCGTCGTGCTCTTCAATGGCAACTACGGCCAGCATATGGCTATCATGGCCGGCTTCTCGCAGGCCCGTGGCCAATCGGTCATTACCCTCGATGCCGACCTGCAGAACCCGCCCGAAGAAATCGGCAACCTGCTGGCCAAACTGCGCGAAGGTTACGACTACGTGGGCACCATCCGCCAGAATCGGCAGGACACCTGGTTCCGCCGGCATGCCTCGCGCGCCATGAATAATCTGCGTGAGAAGATCACACACATCACCATGACCGACCAGGGCTGCATGCTGCGTGGCTACAGCCGCCAGGTGGTGCAGATGCTGAACCAGTGTGAAGAAGGCCGCACCTTCATTCCTGCGCTGGCCTACACCTTTGCCAACCGCCCCATCGAAATTGAAGTCAAACACGAAGAACGCTTTGCCGGCGAATCCAAGTATTCGCTTTACAGCCTGATCCGTTTGAACTTCGATCTGGTCACCGGCTTTTCCACCATGCCGCTGCAGGCCTTCTCGCTGCTCGGTGTGGTGCTGGCCATCGGATCTACCGCCCTCTTCTTCCTGCTGCTGCTGCGCCGCTTTGTGTTCGGTGCCGAAGTCGAAGGTGTCTTTACGCTCTTCGCCCTAGTCTTTGCGCTGATCGGCGTACTGCTCTTCGGTGTGGGCCTGCTGGGTGAATACATTGGCCGTATCTATGAACAAGTGCGGGGTCGCCCGCGCTTTGTGATCCAGGCCATTCTGGAACAGGATCACTAAGCGCATGAAAGCCGTCGTTTTTGCCTATCACGAGGTCGGCGCCCGCTGTCTGCAGGCACTACTCGATGCTGGCGTCGATGTGCAACTGGTCATCACCCATACCGATGACCCGAATGAACGCATCTGGTTTACCAGCGTGGCCGAGCTCGCTGCCAAAGCAAGCATCCCGGTTATGACACCGGGATCTGCGAGCGAACCCGAAGTTCAGGCGCGCATCACCGCCATTGCCCCGGATTACATCTTCTCGTTCTACTACCGCCAGATGATTCCCATGTCGGTACTGAATCTGGCAAAAATCGCCCCGCTCAACATGCACGGCTCCTTATTGCCCAAATATCGCGGCCGCGTGCCCATCAACTGGGCCGTACTGCATGGCGAAACCGAAACCGGCGCCACCCTGCATGTGATGGCTGAAAAGCCGGATGCCGGCGACATTGTGGCCCAGCAGGCCGTGCCCATTGGCCCGGACGAAACGGCCGGAGAAGTCTTTGCCCACGTCACCAGCGCCGCCGCCAATACCCTGAAAGGCGTGCTGCCTCAGCTGCTCAAGGGCGATGTACCGCGCCGACCGAACAATCTGGCAGAAGGCAGCTACTTCGGCGGCCGCAAGCCCGAAGACGGCCGCATCCACTGGGAGCAGACCGCGCAAAAGGTCTACAACCTGATCCGCGCCGTAGCCCCCCCCTATCCGGGCGCCTTTACCGACGTGACCACTGCCAACGGCACCCAGCGAATCACTATCAACGCCGCCCGCCGCCTGGAAGGCGCTTTTGACCAAGCACCCGGCATTTACCGCACCGGTTCCAAGGTAATTGGGGTCTGCGGTGATAAGATGGCGGTTGAGCTTACCGAATTCACACCAACTACTTTCGACCCGACCACACTATGAAAAAAGTCCTTATCCTCGGCGTCAACGGCTTCATCGGCCACCATCTTTCCAAGCGCATCCTGGAAACGACCGATTGGGAAGTCTATGGCATGGATATGCAGGCCGACCGCCTGGCCGATGTTATCGGCAATCCGCGCATGCACTTCTTCGAGGGTGACATCACCATCAATAAAGAGTGGGTCGAGTACCACGTTCGCAAGTGTGACGTCATTCTGCCGCTGGTGGCCATTGCTACCCCGGCCACTTACGTACAGCAACCGCTGCGCGTCTTCGAGCTGGACTTCGAAGCCAACCTGCCGATCGTGCGCTCTGCTGTTAAATACGGCAAGCATCTGGTCTTCCCGTCGACCTCGGAAGTCTACGGTATGTGTAGTGACAGCGAATTCGACCCGGAAAACTCGCAACTGTCGTACGGCCCCATCAACAAGCCGCGCTGGATCTATGCCTGCGCCAAGCAACTGATGGATCGCGTGATCGCCGGTTATGGCCAGCAAGAAGGCCTGCGTTACACCCTGTTCCGCCCGTTCAACTGGATCGGCCCAGGCCTCGACAGCATTCACACGCCGAAGGAAGGTTCTTCGCGCGTGGTCTCGCAATTCCTTGGCCACATCGTCCGCGGCGAACCCATCAGCCTGGTCGACGGCGGCACGCAGAAGCGCGCCTTCACGTACATTGACGATGGTATCGACGCCCTGGTGCGCATCATCGCCAACAAAGACGATATCGCCAACGGCAAGATCTACAACATCGGTAACCCGGTGAACAACTACTCGGTGCGCGAACTGGCCACCATGATGCTCGACACCGCTGCCAAGATTCCGGAATATGCCACCACCGCCAAGGATGTAAAACTGGTGGAAACGACTTCGGGTGCTTACTACGGCAAGGGTTATCAAGACGTTCAGAACCGTGTGCCGAAGATCACCAACACCATGGACGATCTGGGCTGGAAGCCAACGGTCAGCATGAGCGACGCCATCAGCAAGATTTTCGAGGCCTACCGCGGCGACGTCGCCCTGGCCCGCCAGCTGGTCGACTGATCGCCTGTGCTTCCCCATCTGCCCGGCCACCTTACCGGGCAGATGTTGTTCTGAATGCGCCCCTTGTGCCGCATAGCCTGCAGGACGACCATGTCACGAATTACACTCAAGGTTGATGTCGATACACTGCGCGGTACCCGCGAAGGTGTCCCCGCACTCCAGCAGCTGCTCGACCGCCATCAGGCCCGCGCCACCTTTCTCTTCAGCCTCGGCCCGGACAACACGGGTCGCGCCCTGCGTCGTGTTTTTCGCCCCGGCTTTCTGAAAAAGGTGTCGCGCACCTCCGTGGTGGAACACTACGGCCTCAAAACGCTGTCGTACGGTGTGCTGCTGCCCGGCCCCGACATCGGCAAAAAGGCCGCCGCAGAAATGCGCGCTATTGCCAACGCCGGCCACGAATGCGGCATTCACACCTGGGATCATGTCGAATGGCATGACCAGGTGCGCCAACGCGATGCTGCCTGGACACAGCAACGCATGCAGCAGAGCTATGATCGCTTCGGCGAGATCTTCGGGCACGCCCCCGCCACGCATGGCGCTGCCGGCTGGCAGATGAACGAAACCGCCATTCGTCAGCTGGACGCCTGGGGCATGCAGTACGCCTCCGATGGTCGTGGCGCCGCCCCCTACTTCATCAGCATTGATGGCCAGCCCTGCCGACACATGCAGCTGCCGACCACACTGCCAACGCTGGATGAAATCCTCGGTGTTGACGGCCTCACCGTCGATAACGTGCACGAGCATCTGCTCGGCCTCACCGACCCTAACCGCCATGGCCCACGCGACCATGTCTTTACGCTGCACGCCGAGCTGGAAGGCCAGAAACTGGCGCCGATCTTTGATCGTTTGCTCGCGGGCTGGCTGCGACAAGGCCATACGCTGGGCACGATGGGCGATTATCACGCCACACTCATTTCCCAACACTCGCACCAGATGTTGCCGATCCATCCTTTTGCCTGGGGCGAGATCCCCGGCCGCTCCGGCGAGCTGATTGTCGATCTCCCCACCCCGGTCTAACGCCCAGGAGTCCGCCATATGACTGTAGTACTCAACCAACCGGTTCCCGATTTCAGCGCTCCCGCCACCGGCGGCGATTTCAGCCTGCAGGCACTGGCCGGCAAGCACCTGGTGCTTTACTTCTACCCCAAAGACAACACTCCGGGTTGCACCACCGAGGCGCAGCAGTTCAGCGCCCTGAATACTGATTTCGCCAAGGCCAATGCCGTGATTGTGGGGGTTTCGAGAGACAGCCTGAAGTCGCACGACAATTTCACCGCCAAGCAGCAGATTCCCTACTGCCTCATCTCCGACCCCGACGAAAGCATCTGCGAACTGTTCGGTGTCATGAAACTGAAAAATATGTATGGCAAACAGGTCCGTGGCATTGAACGCAGCACCTTTGTGATCAATGCCCAGGGCAACTTGGTCCGGGAGTGGCGCGGCGTCAAAGTGCCGGGGCACGCAGCCGAAGTACTGGCTTTTGTGCAGTCTCTGGGCTAATCTGACCCTGTAGAGCGGTTCGGTCTCTGACCGGATCAACGTGGTTCCACTGACTCATAAGCGAGATCTCGATGGCCCCCCGCAAACCTGCAGCCGCAAGCCGTACGGCAACCAATACCAAACTGTTCGTTCTGGATACCAACGTGCTCATGCACGATCCGACGAGCCTCTTCCGCTTCGAGGAGCACGATGTCTACGTGCCCATGATGACGCTGGAAGAGTTGGACAACAACAAAAAGGGCATGTCGGAAATCGCCCGCAATGCGCGCCAGGTGACCCGCACCATGGACGATCTGGTTTCCCATTGCGGCGATCAGATTGATCATGGCATCCCGCTTGCCGAACCCTCCAAGGGTCTGGCCACCGGCCGGCTGTATCTGCAAACCGAAGCCATCAACACCCCGCTACCGCCCTCGTTGCCGTCTTCCAAGTACGATAACCAGATTCTGGGCGTCATTCTCTTCCTGCAGCTCAAGTATCCCGGCCGCGCCGTCATTCTGGTGTCGAAAGACATCAACATGCGCATCAAGGCGCGCGCCCTCGGCCTAATGGCCGAAGACTACTTTAACGACAAAGTTCTGGAAGATACTGACCTGTTGTACGCCGGTTCGCGTGAATTGCCGGCAAACTTCTGGGATACGCACGGCGCCGGCATGGAATCCTGGAAAAAGGACACCAAAACCGGTTACCGCATCACCGGCCCCCTCTGCCGGGATTTCCTGCAGAACGAATTTGTCTACGACCTGAACGACCCACCCTTTGAAGCCATCGTGCGTGAGGTCAGCGGCAAAACTGCCGTTCTGGAAACGCTGGTCGACTACACGCATCCCAAACATGCCGTGTGGGGCATCAACGCCCGCAACCGCGAGCAGAACTTTGCCCTGAACCTGCTCATGGACCCGGAGATCGACTTTGTGTCCCTGCTCGGCCAGGCCGGCACCGGTAAAACCCTGCTCACGCTGGCCGCCGCCCTGACCCAGGTACTGGATCAGAAGCGCTATGCCGAAATCATCATGACCCGTGTCACCGTGCCGGTGGGTGAAGACATCGGCTTCCTGCCTGGCACCGAAGAAGAAAAAATGACCCCATGGATGGGCGCCCTCGAAGATAACCTCGACGTCCTCAACAAGAATGAGGACGATGGCGGCCCATACGGCGGCGAATGGGGTCGTGCGGCCACGCGCGACCTGATCCGCTCCCGTATCAAAGTGAAAAGCCTCAACTTCATGCGCGGCCGCACCTTCATCCAGAAATTCCTGATCATCGATGAAGCGCAGAACCTGACGCCCAAACAGATGAAAACCCTGATCACCCGGGCCGGCCCCGGTACCAAGGTGGTCTGCCTCGGCAACATCGCCCAGATCGATACCCCGTACCTGACCGAAGGCAGCTCCGGTCTCACGTATGTGGTGGATCGCATGAAGGGCTGGCCGCACGCCGGGCATATCACCCTGCAGCGCGGCGAACGTTCTCGCCTTGCCGATTTTGCGTCTGAGGTACTATAAGCCGCATGAAACGTCGTACTTTCCTGCTCGGGGGCCTGCTGGCCTCCGGCGCAGCCATTGCAGCCCCAAAAAAGAAAGCGGCCAGCAACGGCAGCGGTCTCAAAAAATCCAGCCGTAGCGGTCTGCGTGCGCCCGGCAACAGCGGCCCAGCCCCCATCAAGGTCCCCGCCAAACTGGCACCCGAACTGGCTATGAGTGGCGGCGTCTGGCGCCCGTATGAACTGAACATTGATGTCTCTTCCACCAGCCATGGCGACGACGCCACGCTGTGGATCCCCATTCCTATGGATACCCCCTGGCAACAGGTCACCTCGATCAGCTGGTCGGGTGGCGGCAAAGCCGGCATCCGTTTTGATCCGGCCAGCCAGCTGCATGTCTACGTCGTAGAAGGCGGCTCGTCCACACCGGACGTCAACCTGACCATGCGCGTAGAAACCCGCACCCGGCAGTTTGACATCACCAAACGCGGTACCTTCTTCCACGAATCGGAAGAAGAACTGGATCGCAACGTACGGGAAACCGGCTACCGTGGCACCAGCGAAGGCCTGCGCCACCTGGCAGATGAAGTCTCCGGCCGGATCATCGAACCGCTACCCCGCGCCCGCGCCATTTACGACTGGGTGCTCGACAAAGCCCTCAGCGGCAACTGCCAGGCCTACGAGATGGCCCTGCCCCCGCGTACCACCTGCCTGAGCAGCAAGGGTGAAGACGTGGCGATTGCCTT
>NZ_JBIJFP010000020.1:0-29473 GCF_057744235.1 Fluviibacter sp.
GTCAAGTAAACACCCACACCTATCGGTTGTCTAATTTGTTAAAGATCAGTTCCGCTAACTTCAACTCAACGTCGCCGTCAGCAGAGAAGCGAGACTATAGCAATCAAAAATTACTCTGTCAACACTTCTTTTCTCAAACTTACCAACGAGTCGTTGGTTGCGGGGACAGGATTTGAACCTGTGACCTTCGGGTTATGAGCCCGACGAGCTGCCAGACTGCTCCACCCCGCGTCCGAGAAGGTGCGCATTATGTGGAAGTCTGCACCCCCTGTCAACCCCCTGCGCCTATTTATTTTTCGAGCCAGGCCACAAGTGGGGCCCATTGGGCCAGATCAGCCTTATGGCGGGACTTTGGCGGATCAAAGATCGTGCGCCCTGCGGCAGCCGCGTTCACATAATTTGATGTCGGGCGGATATATGCCAAGATTGGCAGATCGAAATGCTGCAGAAACTCTTCCAGCATGCTGGCTGCACGCGTTCTCGGATCAACACGCATGGCAACTATGCCAATTTTCCCACGCTGTCCGCGCATATCGCCACGCAGGCTGTTCAGAAAATCTTCGGTCGCTGCCATATCAAAGATTGACGGCACGACCGGGATAATGACCCGGTCCACAAGCCGGACATAGTCGCTTAACTTATAACCCTGAAGCCCTGCAGGCGCGTCGATCACCGTCATATCAGCCTCTTTGGGTAAGGACGCCATTAACTGCCCCCCGCCATAGAAGCCATCGACAGGTGGCATAGTTTCGTCACGAAACGACATCCAGCGCAGCGATGACTGCTGACGATCCAGATCGCAAAGCGTGACACGCTTGCCTTGGCTGGCCGCCCAACCAGCAATATTCGTTGCGAGCGTTGTTTTGCCACATCCTCCCTTAGGATTGCATACCATGACTGCCGTCATTTTTTACCCTTTAATTGAGCACGAGCGCCCCAGCGGCACCGCTTTTGTTTAGACTATCTGATTATAAGTTTCTTTATCGATGTCAGCATTATTTGAGAATCATCATGAACGGCCCCGAATCCAAGCTCATCACCAGCAAGCAACAAGGCATTCAATCCATCGAGATCGGTGGCGCAATTCTGCGAGCACTCATTGCCTCTGGCCGCCCGACCATGCTCAAGGACATTGCAAAGATGAGCGGGATGCCGGCAGCCAAAGCCCACCGTTATCTTGTGAGCTTTCAGCGTATGGGCTTGGTCAACCAGGATCCGGCATCAGCCCGATATCATTTGGGACCGTTTGCGTTGACGCTGGGCTTGTCCGCCCTAGCAACACTCGATCCGCTGCGGTTGGCCACGCCGATACTCGACGAACTCTGTGATGATATCGGCATGGGTGTTGGCCTGGCCGTCTGGGGCAGCAGTGGAGCGACGATTGTGCGCTATATCGACACTGGGGATGCCATTTCTGTGTGTTTACGCGTGGGTCGCGTACTGGGGTTACACGATTCCGCCACCGGTCGTTGCTTCAGTGCTTTCTTTAATCCAACGGTCATTCAACCGGCCCTGTCTGCAGAACTCGATCATATAGCAGGCAAAGATAAAGCGCGACGTCAGTCGCTGGATGCCGAACAGAACATGGTCGTGGAAGATGCCCGGCAAGAAGGGATCGCTCGTGCCGGCGGCAGCCATACCCCTGGCATTAACGGCCTTAGCGCACCGGTATTCGACTATACCGGGCAGATGGTTGCAGCCATTACGGCTGTTGGTACTGCTGGGCAGTTCGATGCTGACTGCCATAGTATCGAAGCCCAGAAAGTCAAAGCTGCGGCGCACCGACTCTCGACACTACTGGGGCACGGCAGCACAGAGTTAACGCTCTAATTTCTCCGCGTTGCTGTCCGACCAATAGTGATCGAGCGCCCCGATCAGTAGATAAGGCATCAGGATGAGCCAGTAAACCCAGGCCAGGGCGAAGGCATAAACGGGGTCGCCATTGGCAAAACTGGCGAGACCCGCCAGGAACGAATGATCGTGCCAAGCCCCCTCCACACCGGCTTCCAGCACGCTAAGCACGACCACCACGATCAGATAGACCAGGGATCTTGGCAGCACGATGCGCCACAAATCCTTACCGTGAGAATGCTGCATCGGATAAATCGCCTGGCCAATCAACACGAATTTAGCGCAGATCGCGGCTTTGATAATGGCTAAGCCCCACGAACCTATAGGCAAACCATGCTCACGAAGAATAGCGTGCGTGAGCAAACTGATCGCACTAAACCATAGCCAGAAGTACAGCGTCAGATGAATCGCCTTTTTGGCTTCTTCGGCAATACGATGTCCAAGGCCTTTAGTAATCATGAGAATTTCCAGCAACGATGTCGTTTGAGTATACCGAACCACGCTGCTGAAGATCTACTGAGCGGCTCACAACAAGGGCTTCCCCTCGCCCTCACCGATTTCATAGACCACATTCGCCCGACCCACCAACAGAGGATCCACTGGTCCGATCCGCGTGCCATCTTTCTGCGCATACGCCAATCGGTGCAGCACGTAGCGCATGGCATTCAGACGAGCACGCTTCTTGCAGTCAGACTTGATCACGATCCAAGGCGCGTCGGCGGTATCCGTCGAAAAGAACATCGTTTCCTTGGCATGTGTGTAGTCATCCCATTTATCCAGAGACGCCTTGTCGATCGGAGACAACTTCCATTGCTTCAATGGATGCTTCTCGCGTTCCTTGAAACGACGTCGTTGCTCTTTACGGCTGACAGAGAACCAGAATTTGAAAAGATGAATGCCGCTGCGCACAAGGTTTCGCTCGAATTCGGGCACCTGACGCATGAAGTCATCATATTCTGCCGCGGAACAAAAACCCATCACTCGCTCCACACCTGCCCGGTTGTACCATGACCGGTCAAACAGCACGATCTCGCCCGACGTTGGCAAATGTTGAATGTAGCGCTGAAAATACCACTGGCCACGCTCGTTTTCCGACGGTTTTTCCAGAGCGACCACGCGGGCACCCCGGGGATTCAGATGCTCCATGAAACGCTTGATGGCCCCGCCCTTGCCGGCCGCATCGCGCCCCTCAAAAATGATCACGACTTTCTGTCCGGTGTCTTTTACCCAGGCCTGCAGCTTGAGCAACTCCACCTGCAACTGATACTTCGCGGCTTCGTAATTTTTGCGCAGCATGAGGTTCTTATAAGGATAGCCACCCGTGCGCCAATCATCAGCTAAAACATCATCTGGCATGCCGATCGATTTCTCTACATCGCTCTCTTTACCAGAGAGCGCATCACGCAGCACCTGCGCCTCATCCGGTGCCGCACCTTCGAGCATCGCCGCCAGCGTTTCGGCAAGCTCGTGGGCATTGCCAGGAATATATCCGGCGAGTACGTCTTTGAGCGCACCGGCATGACGCGCATCCGCGGCCTCCAAGCCACGCTGCACCATAAACTCAGAAAGCGCCTGTTCGGTCATCTTGGGTGCTACGTCTCCTGCGCTCACTGGCCGGGTGGGTGCTCGTTTTGTTCCGGGTTTGCTTTTCGTAGATACTGCTTTGGCTTCAGTTGTCTTTTGAACCATGGTTGAACTCTGCGTTGCGTAAATTTTTAAGTCTACGCCGCTGATAGCAACATGGACGGCACAAACTTTGACGTGGATCAAAGGTTTTAATTCTGATCACAACTGTACGAAAAGAAGAAATGTATTTATAATGCTTGCCGGTTCGCCGGTTTAGCTCAGTGGTAGAGCAACCGCCTTGTAAGCGGTAGGTCGTCAGTTCAATCCCGACAACCGGCACCACGAACTCTCAAAAGCACCCGTCAGGGTGCTTTTGTTTTGGTGAAGCGCACTCGAGACGCCATGACGCCACTGGCCATGATCAGGCCAATGGCCAGCCAGCCCAGCCCATCGATACGCTCACCAAAAAACAGGCCGCCAAAGAGGCTGGCAAAAACCACCGTGGTGTAGGCCAGAGCGTTGGTGAGCAAAGTTTTGCCGCTTTTATACGCCCGCGTCAGTGCAAGCTGGGCCCCTGTCGCAAAAACACCCGCGCCAACCAGCCAAACCAGATCTTCCACCGCCGGCCAGTGAAAGCCTCGCCACACTACCCACACGAGCGCACCAGCGGTTGAAAACAACGAAAAATAAAATACGGTCCGCCACTCGGGCTCTCCGAGTGCACCCAGTTCACGAATGTGAAAATACGCCAGCCCCGCCAGACCACCGGAGACCAGTCCCAGTAGGGCGCCCAGTAAATGATCGTCATCAACTGCAGGGCGCAACAGCAGGACCACCCCCACAAACCCCAATAGCAAAGCCAGCCAGGCGAGACGCGAGGGTTTCAAACCGCGTAGCAAAAATTGCCACAGCACGAAAAAAATAGGTGAGGTGTAATTCAAGGTCACTGCGGTCGCCAATGGCAACTCGGTAATCGCATAAAAATAGAGAAATAACGCCGAGAAGCCCGACAAGGAGCGGAAGCTGTGACTGCGCAGATGCACGGTACGTGGCGGTCGGCGACGCAACAACATGAACCCGGAGACAATTAACAATGCAACCGTGCAGCGCCAGAGCACGATTTCACCGGAGTCATTATTGACGGCGGCCAACTTGACGCACACCCCCATGCACCCGAACAGGAAACTGGCAACCACCATCCACAAGGATTGCCCTCCCGGTCGAATTGCAGCGTCTGCCATTAGCGTCTTGATCAGCCCCCGAAGGGCTGAAGCTTCTGGCCCAGCATCCGGCGATAGAATTCGTGGAAATGCAGCATACCGTCCTCCATCGGGGACTGATAAGGGCCAACTTCGTTCCGGCCATTCCGCATCAGCGCACGACGGCCACGATCCATGCGCTCTCCGATTTCATCATCCTCAATTGCGGTTTCCATATAGGCCGCTTGCTCGGCCTCAATGAACTCCCGTTCAAACTCCACGATCTCTTCCGGATAATAGAATTCGACAATGTTGATAGTTTTATCAACAGCCTGCGGATGTAACGTGGACACGACCAGCACATGCGGGTACCACTCGACCATGATGTTCGGGTAATAGGTCAGCCAGACGGCGCCATGCTCAGGCCGCAGATTCAGATGCGCATACTGCGCCAGCACCTGATCCTGCCAGCGGCGATAGGTTTCAGATCCGGATTTCGCGAGCGAGGTGATCCCCACGCGCTGAATGGAATACCAATCGCTGAATTGCCAGGTCAACTCATCACAATTGACGAAACCACCCAGGCCCGGATGAAAAGGTGCCACGTGGTAATCCTCGAGGTACACCTCAATAAAAGTTTTCCAGTTGTAATTACATTCATGCGTGACGACTTTATCCAGCTTGTAGCCGGAAAAATCGAAGGATGACGCCAGCTGCATGTCCGCCAGGTCTTTCTGAATATCACGCGGCCCCTCAAAAAGCAGACCATTCCAGTTTTGCAAGGCGGTGCGACCCAGTTTGAGGCAGGGGTTATCCGGAAAATGCGGTGCGCCCACTAGGCTCCCTAGGCGATCATACGTCCAGCGGTGCAAAGGGCAGACAATGTGATGATCCAGCGTTCCGGCACCATCCAGCATAATGGCCTGACGATGCCGACAAACGTTGGACATCAGATCATACGCACCACCACGGTTCACCAGCATGGCACCGTGGCCCTTCATTTCCAGAGTACGATAAGCGTCTTCATGAGGGGCCATCAGCGCATGTCCGACGTAGCCCGGGCCCTGGTCAAAAAAGACCTGTCTCTCCAGCGCCAGCAATGCATCATCGAAATACCAGGAAACTGGCAGTTGCGACTGCGCAGATACCAGTGATTTGGGCGAGTCAAAGGCTGACATCCCCTTACCCTCCGCAAACAAGTGGGTTTAGCAAAGCCGAGCATTGTACCCCGCCCTTAAATTGACCGAAAGCCCTGAATCGGTTAACTTTCAAGGTTTTAGTGTCTCGCCACATTGCCTGTGGCGACCTGAACGCTGCGAAACCTCATGTCACCTCGAAAACCCACGGAATCTCTGCCCGGTCAAACGCAGCCACCCACCGATGGATTGAGCTTCGAATCGGCCATCGCCGAACTGGAAACGCTGATCCAGTCAGTAGAAAGCAACCGGCTTCCCCTCGAGGAAACACTCAAGGCATATCAGCGTGGACAGCAACTCATCGGCCGCTGCAGCACACTCCTGCGCGATGCCGAGCAACGGCTACAGCAATTTGACGGCCAGTCACTGACCGACGTGACGCTGGTGGATCGTCCATGAAACTTGATGCTTGGTTGCAGTCAATTCGGCAACGCACAGAAGCTGCGTTGAACCATTTTCTGCCGCTTGCCAGCCATAATCCGAAACGCCTGCATGAGGCCATGCGCTACGTCTGCCTGAATGGCGGCAAACGTCTGCGCCCCATTCTCGTTCATGCTGCCGGCGAAATTTCGGGTGCCTCTGAAGTATCGCTGGACTGCTGTGCGGCAGCCATCGAGATGATCCACGTCTACTCGCTGGTGCACGACGACATGCCATGCATGGATGACGACATGCTTCGGCGAGGCCAGCCCACATGTCATATTCAGTACGATGAAGCGACCGCTCTGCTGGTGGGCGATGCCCTTCAGACCCAGGCTTTTATGACACTGCTCCAGGCACCCGTGACTGCCGAGACGACCAAGGCACTCGTCAGCACCCTTGCTGCAGCTTCCGGTAGCGCCGGCATGGCTGGGGGCCAGGCGATTGACCTCGCATCCGTGGGCACGACCCTCAACGAAGCCCAGCTTGAACAAATGCACATCATGAAGACCGGTGCACTGATTCGCGCAGCCATACGCATGGGCGCTCTGGCTGGTGAATCGCTGGATACAGCCACACTGGACCGACTGGATCATTTCGGAAAAATACTCGGCCTCCTATTTCAGATCGTTGATGACATTTTGGACTGCACTGGCACGACAGAAGAACTCGGCAAGACCGCCGGTAAGGACGCTGCTGCCGAAAAGCCGACTTACGTGAGCCTGATGGGTCTTGCGGGGGCCCGTAATTTCGCAGACGATCTGCTGAACGAGGCCCGTGAACAGATCACTCACATCGGGCCTTCCGGACAACGTCTCAAAGATATCGCGCTGGAAATCGTTCGGCGCACCCACTGATTGGTAACAGAAACCATGTCCGCATCACTTCTCGAACAGATCAAGACACCAGCCGATCTCCGTCAGCTCAACCGAGAACAGCTGACGCAAGTGGCTGCGGAATTACGCCAGTATCTTCTGGATTCCGTATCCCAGACGGGTGGCCACCTCTCATCCAATCTCGGCACCGTCGAATTGACCGTTGCGTTGCACACTGTCTTCGACACCCCGGAAGACCGACTGGTGTGGGATGTCGGTCACCAGACTTATCCGCACAAGATTCTGACAGGGCGCCGCGAACGCATGTCGACGCTGCGCCAGTTCAACGGCATCGCCGGCTTTCCGAAGCGCTCCGAAAGTCCCTACGACACCTTTGGTGTTGGGCATTCGTCGACATCAATCTCGGCAGCTCTCGGTATGGCACTGGCCGCTAAACACAAGGGCGAGCAACGCCAGGTGGTAGCCATTATTGGCGATGGTGCCATGAGTGCCGGCCAGGCCTTTGAAGCGCTCAACAATGCCGGCGTTGCCAATGCGAACCTGCTGGTGATTCTGAACGACAATGAAATGTCGATTTCACCGCCAGTCGGCGCTCTGTACAACTACCTCACCCGTCTCACCTCCGGAAAGCTTTATAACGCGGCTAAAAAGGGGGCGGAGAAGGTACTGGGGGTGTCGCAAAGCCTGCTGGATTTTGCCAAACGAGCCGAAGAGCACGTCAAGGGCATGATTAACCCTGGCACCCTGTTCGAAGAGTTCGGTTTTCATTACTACGGCCCGATTGACGGCCACGATCTCGATGCGCTGATTCCCACCCTACAGAACCTCAAGCAGCTGTCGGGCCCCCGTTTTCTGCACATTGTCACGCGCAAAGGCCAGGGCTACAAACTGGCTGAAGAAGACCCAATTCTCTATCATGGTGTCACCAAGTTCGAAACGGCTGAAGGCTTGAATGGCGGACAAACCAAGGGCGGCGCCGCACTCACCTACACTCAGGTCTTTGGCGACTGGCTGTGTGATATGGCAACCGCTGACCCGAAACTGATAGCCATTACGCCCGCCATGCGCGAAGGCTCGGGCATGGTGGCCTATGCCGAGCGATTCCCTGATCGTTATCACGATGTCGCCATTGCCGAACAGCACGCCGTCACCCTGGCGGCCGGCATGGCCTGCGAAGGCCTCAAACCGGTCGTTGCCATCTACTCCACCTTCCTGCAACGCGGCTACGACCAGCTGGTGCATGATGTCGCACTGCAGAATCTGGATGTCACTTTTGCCGTTGATCGTGCCGGCCTGGTAGGTGCGGATGGCCCGACACACCACGGGGCGTTTGATCTCTCGTACGCGCTCTGCATTCCCAATATGGTCATCGCAACACCGGCGTCCGAATCCGAGTGCCGGCAATTGCTGAGCACCTGCTATGAACACCCGGGGCCGGCGATCGTCCGTTACCCGCGTGGTTCGGGCACCGGCAGTCTACCTGCGACCGATCTGGCAACAGTCCCTATTGGCAAAGGGATTCGCACCCGTGAAGGTCAACGCATTGCCTTTCTGGCTTTTGGGGGCCTACTGCCTCTTGCAGAAAAACTTGCAGATCGCTTCGATGCCACAGTCGCCAACATGCGGTTCGTCAAACCACTGGATCTCGATCTGATTCGCCAGCTGGCCGAAACCCACGAGCGCCTGGTGACCTTCGAAGAAAACGCCATCGCCGGTGGTGCCGGTAGCGAAGTGGAGCGCGCGCTGCAATCGCTCAATCTACACCGCCCTTGTCTACGCATTGGTCTGCCGGATCAGTTCATCGAGCATGGCGACATGGCTAACCTTTACAAATCAGCCGGTCTGGATGCTGACACAGTGCAGCACCGAATCGCAGAATTCATGTCAAACTCACATACCCTCCAACAATAACAAGCATCATGACCCAAGAGAACACCCAAACCCCCGGCATGCCGGACGTTCAGTCCTCCGTCGATAGTCGACGTATCGCCATTAACAAAGTGGGGATCAAGTCCATTCGCCACCCCATCGTCGTCGCCGACAAAGCGGTAGGTGTGCAGCACACGATTGCCAACTTCAATATGTACGTTGGTCTGCCGCACAACTTCAAAGGGACGCACATGTCGCGGTTTGTCGACATTCTGAACACACAATCTCGCGAGATCTCGGTCGAGAATTTCCCGGCCATGCTGCAGGATATGGTGAAGCGCCTTGAGGCCGAAACCGGCCACATCGAGATGAACTTCCCCTACTTCATCAACAAGGCTGCTCCGGTCTCGGGCGTCGAAAGCCTGATGGATTATGATGTCACGCTGATTGGCGACATTACGGGCGATGATATTCGTGTCGCACTCAAGGTGGTCGTCCCCGTGACCAGCCTGTGCCCTTGTTCAAAAGAAATTTCCGAACGTGGTGCACACAACCAGCGCTCACACGTCACGGTTACCGTCACGTCCAAAGACCATATCTGGATTGAAGAAGTCGTCGCTCTGGTCGAGAAGGAAGCCTCTTGCGAGGTTTACGGCCTTCTCAAGCGCCCAGACGAGAAGTACGTCACTGAACGCGCGTATGACAATCCGAAATTCGTGGAAGACATGGTGCGCGATGTCGCAGCACGGCTTAACGAAGACAGCCGCCTGGATGCCTACTGCGTGGAATCGGAAAACTTCGAATCGATTCACAATCATTCGGCCTATGCATTAATCGAGTGGCAACGCCCGAACGCATGACCTGATCTTTTGAAACGCCCATAAAAAAAGCCACCCGAGGGTGGCTTTTTTTGCTTGAGGGCAAACCTGATTAGGCCTTGCGCTCCAGCTTTTCCTTGATGCGAGCTGACTTACCCGAACGCTCACGCAGGTAGTACAGCTTGGCACGGCGCACATCACCACGACGCTTCAGTTCAATCGAAGCCACCAGCGGCGAATAAGTCTGGAACGTACGCTCAACACCTTCGCCCGACGAAATCTTACGGACGATGAAATTCGAGTTGAGGCCGCGGTTACGCTTGGCAATGACCACGCCTTCGTAAGCCTGCAGACGCTCGCGCGAACCTTCCTTGACCTTGACCTGAACCACAACGGTGTCACCCGGTGCGAATGTGGGAATGGTCTTGCCTTCGGTCAGACGCGAAATTTCTTCCTGTTCGAGTTGTTGAATCAGATTCATGTCGTTAATCTCCTTATTGTGACGACCGCAGAGCTACTCACCCGATTGCTCGAGTTTCTTGAGTAGTTGCATTTCTTCCTTGCTGAAAGCTCGATCTCTCAACAAGTCCGGACGCCGGGCCCGTGTCCGTTTTAAAGACTCGGCCAAACGCCAAACGCGTATTTTCTCATGATTTCCGGATAAAAGCACGTCTGGTACACCACAGCCCTCATAAATCTCCGGCCGCGTGTAATGCGGGCAATCCAGCAAGCCTGTGGCAAACGAATCTTCTTCCGCCGACTGGCTGTCGTTCAACACCCCAGGCTGATAGCGCAATATCGCATCCATCAGCATCATCGCGGGCAATTCGCCACCAGACACCACAAAATCACCGACGGACACTTCGAGATCGACTTGACGTTCGATCACCCGCTCATCAATGCCCTCGTAACGCCCACACACCAGCACCATCGATTGACGGGTCGCCAGGTCACGCACCAGGCGGTCATCTAGGGGGACGCCTTGCGGGGACAGATAAATGACCAGCGGCGCTTGATCAGCATCTGTATGTGCCTCACCCCTCACGGCAGCAACACCGGCATCAATCGCCTGCTCCAGCGGCCCGGGAATCATCACCATACCCGGCCCACCGCCAAACGGTCGGTCATCAATGGTTTTGTAACGATCTGTCGCAAAATCACGCGGGTTATGCGTCGTCAGCGAACAGATGCCTGTTTCAAAGGCACGCCGTGAAATACCGAAGCGGGTGACGGCTTCGAACATTTCGGGAAACAGGGTAATGGCAGCCAGACGCAAGGACGCACCCACAGCAGAAGACCGGCTTTACCAGTCAGCCGCCCAGGCAACCTGAATCAGGCCTGCGGCTTTGTCCACCTGAAGCACGATGTCGCTGACAAACGGAATCAGGCGTTCGTGTTTCTTTTCCTGACTACCGTCAACAACAATGAGCACCGCATTCGCGCCGGTTTCAATCAGACGGTCCACCTTACCCAGGGATTCGTTCTGGGCATTGACCACGTTGAGACCCACCAGATCAGCCCAGTAGTATTCATTGTTCTCAAGCGCCGGCAGAGATTCTAAAGGCGCGCCGATCCAGAAGCCTCGCAAGGCCTCGGAACCATTTCGGTCAGAAACATGTTCGAGCTTAACGACCAGGCCATCACCGTGCATTCGCATTGACTCCGGAGAGACTGCGCGCCACATGGCCTGACCCTCGACATCGGGTTCTTTATCGGAAATCCACCAGGTTGGCATATCCAGCCAACCTTCCGGATCATCGGCAAAAGGATGCAGATGAAACCATCCCTTGATGCCGTAAGCCGCACCGACGCGGCCAAGAACGACGCAACGCTGCTGCATTGCGCCTTCTTTGATAACTGACTTAGGCTGCAAGTTTGGCAGCGTAGCCCTTGGCCAGCTGGGCAACGCGCGGCGATACCTGAGCACCAACGCTCTTCCAGTAAGCCAGACGTTCCATATCGATGCGCAGCGGCTCTTCTTGACCCGAAGCTACCGGGTTGTAGAAGCCAAGACGCTCGACGAAACGGCCATCACGGCGCGTACGCGAGTCAGCAACGACCAGAGTATAGAAAGGACGCTTTTTAGCGCCACCACGAGAAAGACGGATAACGACCATACGGATGATTCCGGACAGAGAAAAACCGCGGATTGTACAGAAAGATCGACCAGAACACCAGCCTTTTGTGGGTTTATTCCGGAAAGACGTTGGCAATGCTGGCCTGAACAGCTTCTGCAGCCGCCTTCGGGTCAGTCGCGCCGCGGATCGGGCGCCCCATCACGATATAGTCTGCGCCATTGCGGAACGCCTGTTCGACATCGACCGTGCGCTTCTGGTCGTCGCCCCCGCGGTTGTCCACAGGGCGGATCCCCGGTGTCACCACCATGATGCGTGGCCCCAGCTCCTGACGAATCACGGGCGCTTCCAGACCCGACGAAATAATGCCGTCGCAACCAGCTTCCAGAGCACGTCGTGCACGCGAGAGCACCAGTTGAGCGACATCGCACTGGAACCCCAGATCATCCAGGTCTCCACGATCCAGGCTGGTCAGTGCCGTCACAGCCAGCACTTTGAGGTTGCCCTTTTCCTTACCCGCTGCCTCCATGATGGCCTGATTGCCGTGGATGGTCGCAAATGCGACATTTCTTTTGGCCAGCGCACGAATTGCCGAACGCACCGTTTCCGGCACATCAAAAAACTTGAGGTCGACAAAGACCTTTTTACCGCGCTCGCCCAACCAGTCGATCAGCTCGAAATAGCCGCCGGCCATGAAGAGCTCCATGCCCACCTTATAGAACTGAACACTGTCACCCAGCTGTTCCACCAGCGCCCGAGCCTCTGCGGCGTCTGCCACATCCAGGGCAACAATCAAACGTTCGTTTCGGGGAACAACAATCTGCGAGCGCAGGTCAGTCGTATTCAGAGCAGTCATCAGGGAACTCCAAGCAATCAGGTTACAACGATGCGCATTATGACAGACAGCACCCGTGCTTCAGGATAAATAACGCTGAAAACCATGCTGCCGCCCAGGCGAATCCGAGAGTTCGGCAGTCACCACACATCCCAGCAGAACCATCAACCAGCACAGGTAAAGCCAGAGTAGAAAAACCGGCACGATAGAGAACGCGCCATAAACCGCTGTAAACGAAGAAAACTTCTGGAGATACTGGCCGAACCCCCACTGCAGTAGCGCAATCCCTGCCGCTGCTGCCAACCCACCCACCAGAGCGAAACGTATCGGAACACGGCAATTCGGTAACACGTAATTCAACCAGGCCAGAAAGGCCGTCAGCGTCGCCGTCCCCACCAGACCGGATGCCAGCCGACGCAGCCATTGGGGCTCGTTGAAAAAGCCCATGGATAGGGAAATCGCCCACATTACCCCGGCGAACCCCATCCCCAGCACCACCGGCACAATACAGAGCAAGAGCAGGTAATGTCCTAGCCGGTGGAGAAAACGCCTGTCCGGGGTCAGCCGCCAGATCCGGTTGAAGGCCTGCTCGATGGCCCAAAACATGGCCCAGACGACAATCAGCAAAAATCCAAGTCCCACCACCGTAAAGCGGGTCGCGTTCGATGAAAAAGTCAGCGTGTAATTGGCAATCAGATTGCCGGCCTTTTCAGGCAACAGATAAGTCACCAGCAATTGATCAAAAGCGGCATGCACCTCGGCAAACCCAGGTATCCAGGAAGCGATGACCAGCACCAGAGCAACCAGAGGCACCAGCGACAAGAGGGTCGTGTAGGCCAGCCAGGCGGCCACCACATCCAGTTCATCTGCACGGATCCGCACCAGCAATGCAAAGCACGGCTGCAGTTTCAGGCGCAGCAGTCGCATCGTCGATATGAGCGAAAATCGGTGAGAGAACATAGACTAGACGTGCAGAGCATCGCATGACAAGATATCTGGCAGGTATGATACGGCATGCGAAAAATTCTTGTTTTGTACTACAGCCAGAAAGGGTCCGTTGAAGCGCTGGCCCGGGCTATTGCCCATGGCATTGACAGTACACCGGGTGCGGAAGCGATCCTAAGAACGGTACCGCGGGTCAGCACGGTGTGCGAAGCGACTGCGTCAGACATCCCTGACGCCGGCGCCCCCTATGTCACCCTTGCCGATCTTGAGACCTGTGACGGCCTGGCGTTAGGCAGCCCGGTTCGCTTTGGCAACATGGCTGCATCGATGAAATACTTCTGGGATAGCACGATCACCACGTGGCTTTCGGGTGAGCTGGCCGGCAAACCGGCCGCCGTGTTTACATCGTCAGGCAGCATGCATGGCGGCAATGAAACCACGTTGTTGAGCATGATGCTGCCCCTATTCCATCACGGCATGCTCCTGATGGGTCTGCCCTATAGCCTGCCCGAGCTCTCCGAAACCACGAGCGGTGGCAGCCCATACGGCCCGACTCATATTGCCGGCAGCAACGGCAACCCCGTATTGAATCCGGAAGAAACGATTCTGGCCAAAGCGCTGGGCAAACGCCTTGCCGAAACCGCGCTGAAACTGAGATCTGCTCATTACGCATCATGAATCAGCCATCCACCCAATTGAATCCGTTACTCAACCGGTTACGCTGGACGGCCGTACTGTCACTCCTGGGACTTATTGTGCTTTCACTGCTCTGGGAGCGTTGGCTGGCACCGATCAGACCAGGCGGCTCCTGGCTGATGCTGAAGGCAATCCCACTGCTTTTGCCCCTGCGTGGCCTATTGTACGGAAAACGCTATACCTATCAGTGGTCGTCGCTGCTCATTCTGGCGTATCTGACAGAAGGCCTGGTTCGTGCCAGCAGCGACACCGGCACCAGTCAGATTCTCGCCATGATCGAACTGACCCTAGCCGGCATTTACTTTGTCTGTGTGCTCCTGTTCTGCCGTGAAACGCGCCCGTCACTGACCAATCCGGCACTCAAACGAAAAAGCCGAAAAACAGCCCAGCAGCGCTAACCGGATCAAGCGGTGCCCGTACCGCCGACCGTTAACCCATCAATGCGCAGGGTCGGCTGCCCAACCCCCACGGGAACGCTCTGCCCCTCCTTGCCGCAGGTACCAACGCCCGAATCCAGCGCCAGATCGTTGCCGATCATGCTGACACGCGTCAGGGCATCCGGGCCATTACCGATCAATGTCGCGCCTTTGATCGGATACTGAATTTTCCCGTTCTCGACCCAGTAGGCTTCGGACATCGAAAAGACAAACTTGCCGTTGGTGATATCGACCTGACCACCACCAAAGTTAACGGCATAGATACCGCGATCAATCGACGCCAGAATTTCTGCAGGATCCTGCTGGCCGGCCATCATGTAGGTATTCGTCATGCGGGGCAGCGGCAAATGCGCATAAGACTCGCGACGACCATTACCCGTTGGGCTTACCCCCATCAAACGGGCGTTATGTGTATCCTGAATATAGGCCTTCAGAATACCATCCTCAATGAGCACGGTCTGTTGTGCCGGTGTCCCTTCGTCATCGACATTCAGCGAACCTCGACGCCCGGTGAGCGTACCGTCATCCACCACCGTCACACCGGGTGCCGCAACACGCTCTCCGATTCGGTTGGCAAATGCCGAACTGCCCTTGCGATTGAAGTCACCTTCCAGCCCGTGGCCAATCGCCTCATGTAGCAGAATACCCGGCCAACCCGGGCCAAGAACCACACTCATTTGCCCGGCGGGTGCTGGGCGAGCATCCAGATTCACCACTGCCTGGTGGACGGCGTCCTGTGCATAACGACGCAAGACCTCATCGGTGAAATACGCATAATCCGTGCGGCCACCGCCACCGGCATAACCTTGCTCCCGCCGTCCCTGCTGTTCGACAATAACCGTGACCCCGACGCGCACGAGCGGCCGGATATCGGCAATGCGCTGGCCATCGGCCCGCTGCACCATCACCACATCGTACTCGGCCGAGAGCGACGCCATCACCTGCTTCACCCGCGGATCCAGTGCGCGGGCCAGATGCTCGAGTTTTTCCAATAGGGCTACCTTGGCCGGTGCCTCAAGCGATGCGATGGGATTCAGCGGCAAATAACGGGCCGCCGAATCTGCTGACTGCAATGACGATCCGGCGGATGACAGACCAACGCGCTGGTCATTACCCGTTGCACCGATTTCCCGAACGGCACTGCTGGCAGATTGAAGCGATGGCAGCGAAACATCATCTGAGTAAGCAAACGCCGTTTTCTCGCCACTGATGGCACGCACACCGACGCCCTGGTCAATGCTGAAACTCCCAGCCTTAACAATGCCCTCCTCGAGGCTCCAGCCTTCGGAGCGCGTTGCCTGAAAATAGATATCGGCATCATCAATACCGGATTGCATCACGCCACCCAGAATAGCCGCGACCTGATGTCCCGCCAGGCCCTGGTTATCCAGCAGCAGGTTTTCGGCAACCGTCAGTGCGGCCGCCGGTGTGTTGCAAGCATTGTGTGTGTTCATGTTGGAATCCTACGATGTTTGAGTGCTGGCAAGCGATGCCGGACCGTCTCAAGCCGCTGTCTGTTGAAGTCTGCACATACCCAGCCTTCCCCGCTGGGCAGCACGCTCAGAATATCGCCCCAGGGATCCACAATCATGCTGTGGCCCCAGGTTTTACGACCTGTCTCATGACGCCCACCCTGGGCACTGGCAATCACATAACACTGGTTCTCGATCGCGCGGGCACGCAGCAGGACTTCCCAGTGCGCCTCGCCCGTTGTGGCGGTAAACGCCGCCGGCAACACCAGCACATCCACCGGCCCCAAGGCCCGGAAGTATTCCGGGAATCGCAGGTCATAACAGATCGAGAGCCCGATGCGGGCAAACGATGTTTGAAAAGCCACCGGCTGCGTACCAGCCTCGATGCTCAACGATTCATCATAAGCTTCGGCACCCGCCTTAAACCCGAAGAGATGCATCTTGTCATAACGGCTGATCTGCTGCCCATCCGGAGCGTAAACCAAGGTGCTATTCAGAGCGCGCTGCGGGTCCGCGCCCGCCATCGGAATCGAACCGCCAATCAACCAGACCCCCAGTTCCCGCGCCAATCCAGACAGCATGCCCTGCAAGGGACCGCCTTCTTCGCTTTCACGAATCGCTAACCGTGCCTCATCCGTCGCCCCGATCATCGGAAAGAATTCCGGCAGTACAATCAATCGGGCACCGTCCGCCGCTGCGCCCCGGACCAAACGATCAACCGAAGCCACGTTATCTTCCACGCGCGGCGAAGACACCATCTGGATCGCCGCCATCCGCAGACGCTGTGTCATTGGCTACCTCCTCCTGGCTTCCGGACCGCAGCTGACGACGTGGCAGGATCTGCAGCCGCATTCGATGACGATGGCGACAGTGCATCACCCACAGCAGAAACGGCTTTACCCGGCAAATCCACAACGGCCTTGCCGGCCTTGACGGTATCCGTGGCGATCGATTGTTTGTCCACCAACGGATCCGACCAGGTGCCGGTGATGTGATATTGATACGAGAACACCTTGCTCAGCGGATCATCCAGAACCTTCTGCGCCACAAAGGTGGCAGCACCGGCAATCGGATTCAGCACGGTCACACCCAGCGCAACGCTATTACTCAAAGCAGGCCGAACAGTCACCACCACATCCTGTGTTTGCGTCGCCAGATTCGTTTCACCACGCATCAGCACTTTGGCCGCAGGTGCATCCATTTGCAGATCCGAGGTCTTCATCAAACCATCGCGAATGTCGAAGCGGCCATCAATGGCTTCAAACGCCAGGCCGTCGCTGAAAATATCACGAAAATCCAGGGTCAAACGCTGCGGCAAGGACTGCAGGGATAACAAGCCCAGCAGACGGCCGACACCCGGATCCATTTTGGAGAACTGGCCATTCTTGGCCGTCATTTTAAAATTGCCGGACAAACGCGCCGGATCAAAACCAAACGGTGAGCCCGGCCAGCTGACTTGCCCTTCCATCGCCGCCGTGCCGCGTTTCACTGTACCCGGATAGCCCAGCTTGGTTAGCAGATTCCCGACTTGCGGACTGTTCAGCTTGAAATCCATCGATGTCAGGTGGTTTTGCGCATGAGCACCGCTCTGATTGCGAGAGACCCAATTCAAGCGGCCACTAAACCGCAGATCCGGCCCGTCCAGCAAAAAGGGATCCACACGCCAGGACTGCCCCTGCGCCGTTTTCTGATTGCGTGCCTTGAAGCTTAGTCTACCCCAGGGCTGCCCCTGCCAAAGCAGCTCATCGACTCTGAATGACAAATCAGGCAACGAATCGATCTCCTGATTGGAACTAGCAGTCGACCCTGGCGACGCATCGCTCGCAGCCGTTAAATCCAGCCGACTCAACCGGCCCTGCAACAAACCACGCTCGCCAGCATCAGCAACCCCAGGAGGCAGCCACTCCAGATCACCCTGCAGTTCGCGACTGGTCATCTGGATCGACGTCCGATCAGCCGCCGTTTGTAACGATGCTCTGAAATCCTGGAACCTACGGCCAAATGCTTTGACGACCGGCGCTTTCAAAGACACCGCCAGCGGCGGCATCCCCCGGTTATTGCCATTCGCATTCACGCTGGCACCTGCACGTGAGCGGCCCGCACCGAGTCCCGTCGCCCGTAACCAGAAATCAAGATCTACCGGTTTTAGCGACTCTACATGCAATCCGGGTTGATCCAGCGCAGGCAGCGTCTGACCAGAACCGACAATCACTTTACCGCGGACCAGCTGCCCCCGTACATTCATCCCCAGCACACCGGTCACGGCATTTCCGAGTGTCCATCGCCAGACCTGATCCACCGAGCCCTGTGGCTTGCGCCCATTGCCAGCGAGATTTTGCCGTGACAACGTCAATGGCATTGTGGCGGCGGCCCCCTTGTTAAAAGGCTCAGGTAATGCCGAGGTCACCCCCCGCAAATCGGAAGACACATTCAAATCGACATTTCCGCCACGCATCAAAACGCTGGCCTGCCAGTTGGCCCGACCGGAAAGTTGCTCGAACACGGGTAGGTCATAGTAATGACGCAGTTCGGCGATGCTCGCGCGCCCTGTTGCCTGAATGCTGGCTCCCTGGGCATCCGTACTGATTCGGATTGCTAATGGCTCACCCGACCACTGCCCCTGCAGATCACGGCTCTCAATGGTGCTCTCTGAGAACTGGATTGTTCCGTTCAAAGCCGTTACGGGCGGGGTATTGGGCAATACGGTCAAACGATTGTTCTGAAAACTATATTGCCCCTTTACCCGCACATCTGACGACTTGGCCAGATTCAGATCAACCGTAATATCCAGCTTGCCCGGACCGTCAGCCGACATATCATCGGCAAAATGATGAATGTGATCGGCGAGAGGTGTGTCTTTTAGAAAGCTCACAGCACTGGAAGTCTGCCCCTCGGCCTGCCCGGATACCACCAGATGATTTTCGAAAGCACTCACATCGGCCATCGTGGCCCGAATGTTGGAAAAGCGCATGCCATTGATCTGCCCTTTGTTAGCAGCAACCCGGATCTGGTTCTGGTTCATGTCAAAACTTGCCGTGAGTTTCTCAAGCACCGGATAACCATCGGCATACTTCACGTTGACATCCTGGGTTTTGAAGCCCAGATAGAATTTACCCGGAGCCCCCTTCGCCTCGCTCGACCCCGGTGCGGCACCAGGCTCCGGAGCCCCATAGGGCATATCCCAGACACGACCAGACATTTCTATACGGAAGTCTGACATCGTACCTCCCGAAATGGCGCCTTTGACCCATTTGGAGATATCGGGTGAAGCACTCAAAGGAATATACTTCCAGCCACTTTCCGTCTTTGCCTCATCAAAGACGATTTTCATATCAACCGTACCGGCCTTATCTTCATCGGATGCCGATGCAGAAAGATTGCCCGTCCAGCCACCATTCACCTCGGCAATCAGATCGGTGTTGCGTAACTGCAGACCTTTCACTTTGACGGCGAGGACGTCACCGGTTTTTGTCCAGTTGATCTGACCGGTGAGCTGTTCGAGCGGCACTTCGTTAATTGGGAGAATATTCGGGGATGCTAGGATACTTTTTCCCGTATTGAGCGTGATCTTGCCAGCATTCTGGTTGATATCGAATTTTGCCGAGACCCCTTGGACGAAGTGGCTATGATCAGCAGATCGTACCGCCAGATCATGAACGCTGCCTTGGAATTCGTACTCACTCAGTACTGAATCCGCCACGACGCCCTGAAACTTGAGCTTGTCTAACACACCGGCGGGTGCTGCATCTGCCAAGTGTCGCCGCAGATCTCCGGGCAGAGGTAAGCTTTCCGCCAGATGCCGCCATTGAGCAATATCCAGGTGCGATGCACGAAAAGTAATTTCGCGCTGGGCATCGCGCGCCAGTTGCTTAATAAAAATACTGGCCGGCTGTTCGTCATGGCTTCTAGCATCCGAAATCGAAAACTGGTCCAGGGTTAATTGCGTATTACGCCCTTCATCTCGACGCTTGAACGAAACCGATGAAGACACTTGCTTCAGGATCAACGGCTTGAGTTCTGGTGCCAAGAGGGCTTGCAGATGCGTCACGCCGATGTCTCCATCAAGCGCCGTCAGATCCGAACCCTGCATCGCTAACGTAATATCCGCCCGGAGCTTCCCGGACTGCACGGGTACCGGATAATCCAGCCAGGTTGCCCAGGGGGCCAGATCAATCTCTGCCGTATTAAAGGCAACCTCCATCGGCCATGTCTGCCAGGTGCTAAAGCTCCGGCCATACCAGTTCACCTGGAGTTTGACCGGCTTACCGTAGACAGCGGGGGGCGCCACCGTCAGATCCAGGCGATGTTTTCCGGCACGACTCCGCAACCGCAAGTCCACATCCGTCAACACGAGCGTTGGCGCGTTGCGCACTTTGTCCGTCCAGCGGATTTCACCACTGCGCAAATTCAAGGTCCCCTGCTCGAGCAGCGCATCGACATTGAAGTCACCTTCACCACTGAGCGGTAGGCCTGACAGGAACAGCGCACCATTGGCATCCCGCCGGAAATCCAGATCCGGCGTTTCCACTAACAGTGAGCGAAAACCCAGAGATCCCGTCAAGAGCGGCCACCAGGCGAGCTCGGCCTTGATGTGGCTCAACGTCACGGCTGGACGATGCTGGCGATCAAATACCACCACATCGCCCAGCGTAAAACGGGGATGGAGCTGCGACCAATCGGCCGATAAGGTGCCAAGCTCGACATCAACGCCAAGGGCGCGACCCACTTCAGTCGCCAGGCGCTCACGATAATCGTTAATGTGCGGAAACAACCAGAACTGCAGGATGCAGGCCGCAATAATCCACAATCCGAGGATAACCGTGACAGCGCCACCCACGGTTCGCCTGAACCATTTTCTGGACAGCAGTGTTCGAATACCTTGGACAGGCACAGCAAACAAACCGGACGAACGAGACAGAAAACGACGCAACGAGACCACCCAAAGAGACAGACGCAGGCTGAAACACGGCCAAAGGTTGTCATGATGGACCAGCCAGCCGCTTAGTGCCACAATTTTATATGAAGCTACCTAGTGCGTCAGATCAAGACTGTCGCCTGCACTATGAATGGATATCCATGACACTCCCGCTTTCCCCCATTCCTGAAGCCGGCCGGATTCACCCCACGCCGGTCATTGATAGCGATTTTGCTACCCGAATGCGCTTCGCACGACGGCACAGTCGCTACTTGGAGCAATTGCTAACGGCTCGGCCAGCCATCGAATCATGGCTGGAAGGGCATGCCCAGACAGCCTTGACGGCATCGATCATGCTCGACTACCTCACGGCGACGTTAGGCGCGTCAGAAGTATCCGGTAGTGACGAAGCGCTCCAGCAGGCGCTGCGGGGTTTGCGCCAGCGGGTCATGGCACACCTGATCGTGCGTGATATCGCGGATGGCGCCGCCCTTGCAGAAATTGTCGAAACCATGACTATCCTGGCCGATGTCACCACGCGCTATGCGCTGGATCATCTGCATCTTGAACTGACCAAGCGCTATGGCGCACCCCGCAACAGCGCTGACGAACCTCTGCACCTGGCCATCATTGGCATGGGTAAGCTCGGCGGCCGGGAGCTGAATGTGTCTTCCGATGTCGATTACATTTTTGTCTATCCGGAAGATGGAGAAACCACCGGTCGCGAGGACGGCAGCGGCAGCATCGACAACTACGACTTCTTCACCCGCCTCGGCAAACGGTTGATTGCCAGCCTCAACGACATCACGGCAGACGGCCAGGTCTTCCGAGTCGATATGCGACTGCGCCCGAACGGCGACTCCGGCCCCCTCGTTTGCTCGAGTGATCTTCTGGAAAACTATTTCATCACCCAGGGTCGCGAGTGGGAGCGTTACGCCTGGATCAAGGCCCGCGTCATGAATGCGGATGACCCGGCCTGCCAGCCAGCCATGACTACCAGCGTCGCCAAACCTTTTGTCTACCGTAAATACCTTGATTTTGGTGCCATCAACGCCATGCGGGCACTGCATGCACAAATCCGACAGGAGGTGACCCGCAAAGACCGGATGGAGCACATCAAACTGGGCCCCGGGGGGATTCGCGAAATCGAATTCATTGCGCAGGTATTCCAGCTGATCCGGGGCGGACGAGATAGTTCGCTGCAAATCCGCCCGACGCTTCTTGTGCTCCAGAGGCTGGCACAGACCGGCCAGCTCGCAACAGAAGATGTGGATGCACTCACCTCGGCCTATGTGTTCCTGCGGCGCCTGGAGCACCGGCTTCAGTATCTGGATGATGCCCAGACCCATATGCTCCCGGAATCCCCGGAGGACCGTACTCTATTAGCCGAAAGCATGGGTTACACCAACTGGGATGCCCTGTATGCGGCACTGAACCAGCACCGGGAACTTGTCTCGCGACACTTCCAGGCGGTTTTTTCAGACCCAACCGACCGTGATGGTTCAGAAACGCGCAATGCCATCTGGCAAGGCACGGCCTCTGCAGAGGAAGCAACGACACAGCTCACAACGCTCGGTTATATCGACGCGCCCAACATCCTAGAACGAATTCAACGCCTGACGCAGGCCGCACGCTACCAGCAGCTACCCGCATCGAACCGGGAACGCTTTGATGCAGCCGCCGCCAGCCTGCTGGCCGTGGCGGCCAAAACCAGTGCGCCCGACCAATCACTGCTCCGGGGACTGGATTTTCTGGAATCGATCTCGGGGCGGGGAGCCTATCTGGCACTCCTGCAGCAATACCCACAGGCCCTGAGCCGCGTGGCCGATTTGGTCGGTGCATCAAGCTGGGGGGCCCAGTTCCTGACACGCCATCCCTTGTTGCTGGACGAACTGCTCGATCAGCGGTTGCTCGATAACGCTACCGATTTTGATGCTTATCGCCAGGAACTGGATCGCGCGCTGGCCGAAGCCCACGGCGACACCGAAGCCGAAATGAATATTCTTCGGGAGATGCATCACGCACAACTGTTCCGCTTGCTCGTTCAGGATCTGGCCGGCCTGCACAGTCTGGAACGTATTTCCGATTTTCTCTCCGAGCTGGCCGACATCATCGTCGACCGGACGGTAAAACTGGTCTGGGACAAACTCAATAAACGGCACACGGATACGCCGCATTTTGCAGTAATCGGCTACGGCAAACTGGGCGGCAAAGAACTCGGTTACGGTTCAGACCTTGATGTGGTCTATCTTTTCGATGACCCGGATCCGGATGCTGCACAAACCTACATGCGCCTGGGACAACGCCTCACCACCTGGCTGTCGTCCCAGACATCCTCTGGCATCGTCTACGAAATCGACACCCGTTTACGCCCAAATGGTGAATCGGGCATGCTGGCGATTAGCCTCGATGGCTTCCGGGACTATGAAGAAAAGTCTGCCTGGGTCTGGGAGCATCAGGCACTGACCCGCGCCCGCTTTGTTGCAGGCGACCCTGACTTGGGATCGCGTTTCGAAGCGTTGCGCAAGCACATCCTCTGCCAGCAACGGGACTCCGTGCATCTGCGCCAGGAAGTCAACCATATGCGTCAGAAAATGCTCGATGCGCATGGCACCATCAAGCCGGATGCCTTTGATCTGAAGCAGGACCCGGGCGGCATTATCGATGTGGAATTTATCGTCCAGTTCCTGATTCTGGCCCATGCCTACGCGTATCCGGATTTAACGGAAAACCTCGGCAACATCGCCTTGCTGAAACGCGCTGCCGGGCACGGTCTGATTGATACAAACCTAGCGGACGCAGTGCAGTCAGCGTATCGTAACTATCGTGGCCTACAGCACGCCAATCGTTTAAACGATGATCCCAAGGCCCGTCTGGTCATGACACCGGCACTGCAAGGCGACATTGATGCCGTTCTACGACTGAAGCAGCAGGTTCTGGGGATTTAAGGTTTGAGCTGGGCATCTACCCAGAGGTTACGACAGCCGGTCTCACGCACAAACAGTGATGAGACCAGCCCCAATAGGGCAAGGACGACCACGATGGAGAGCCCTAACCGAAAATCGCTTAATGCGTAGACGCGCACACCATTAGCCACCGTCCCCGACCAGACACTATCCATCAGCAACCCCACCAGAGGCTGCATGATGGCGGCACCGGCAAAGCCACCCACATTGGCTATCGACGTGGACATCCCGGCCAGTTGCGGTGGATTGACTTCCTTGGCACAGGCCCAGGTCAGGCTGAAGCCGGACGCACTGAATCCCATCAGAAAGCACAGCGGCATCGTCACGACCGCACCCAGCGTCTCTCCCCACCACCAGACGCTCCAGATCGCCACAAACACCGTACTGGCGGCCACCAGAATCGATTTCCGCTGGCGTATCCGGTCCGACAAAATCCCTAGTGCCAGACAGCCCACGGCAAACCCCGCGTACATGAGCGATAAATGTGTCGCTGCGATGTTGCGGCTGTAACCATGTATCTGCGTCAGATACGGCATGGCCCAGAGGCCGGCAAACGTGAAATAGCTGCCACACATGCCCAGGTTGGTCAGGGCGGGTGCCCAGGTCAGACGATTGCGGATCACCGAAAGCAGGCCACCGATCACCACGGTGCGATCCACTTTGCAGCCCCCCATGGCCTGGCTACCGCGCATCATCCACCACGACAACGTACCGAATACGAGCGATGCCACCGCAACAGCCACGAAGACATTGCGCCAGCCAATCTCGGCTGCCGCAAAGGCCAGGGGAACCCCCGCCATCACGGAACCGATATTGCCGACGAACACCCCAAGTCCCGTTAACGAGGCGAAACGGCGCTCTTCAAAACTCAGTGCAATAATTTTCAGCATGGCAATGAAGGTCACCGAAACCCCCAGACCAACCAGCGTTCTGCCAATCAGCGCATGCGAGAGGGTATCTGCCAAGCCGAACCACAGACTACCGATAAACGAGACGACACCGCCGATCAGCATGATGCGACGTGGCCCCAGGGTATCGACCAGCACACCGGTCGGTACCTGCATCAGGGTATAGACGTAGAAATACGTCGCAGCCAGCACGCCCAGCGATGCAGCGGAGGTCTCGAAAGACAGCGCCAGATCCTGCGCAATCGAGGCTGGGGCAAAACGCTGAAAGAAGGACAGCGTATACGCGGCCATCACCACGACAAAAATCAACGTCGCCTGACGCGATGGCGCACTGAGCTGCTGTGGAAGCTTCATAGCAAAATTCCGAAGGGGCTTACTGTTGGCCGGTACTACCAAAACCGCCTTCGGCACGCGTGCTGGCCGTAAACGCTTCGACGATATTCATGGAGACCTGTAATACCGGGAACACCACCAGCTGGGCAATCCGGTCCAGCGGGTTAATTTCGAACGGGGTATCACTGCGGTTCCAGAGCGACACCTTGATCTCCCCCTGATAATCCGAGTCGATTAACCCGACCAGATTCCCCAACACAATGCCATGCTTATGCCCCAGACCGGAACGGGGCAGAATCATGGCCGCTAGGCCCGGATCGGACAGATGAATCGCAATACCCGACGGCACCAGCACCGTCTCACCGGGTTCCATCACGACCGGTGCATCCAGACAGGCGCGAAGATCCAATCCGGCCGCTCCCGGCGTACCGTACGCCGGTGGGTTGTCGTGTAAACGCGCATCTAAAATTCGAACATCCATACGGTGCATCAGCTTTCCTTCATCAATGCTCAAGGCGATCGGCCAGCGCATGAACCAGCGCCCGTGCCAGCGCCGGTTTAGCCAGCATGGGTAGCGAATGCCGACCCGCATCATCATATAAGGTGACCCGATTCTCGGTCGTGCCCAAACCCTCCGACACCAGATTACCAATCACCAGTGGCAACCGTTTGCGCAAGCGCTTGGCTTCGGCATACTCATCCAGATTCTGGCTCTCAGCAGCAAACCCGACGCAATAAGGTGCCGCCGGTAGTGACGCCACCTCAGCCAGAATATCCGGGTTCGTGGTCAGTGCAATCGTGCGGCCACCGTCGTCTGTTTCGGTTTTTTTCAATTTGTGTTCCGCCGCGTTCACCGGGCGGTAATCCGCCACGGCCGCCACGCCAACAAATACCTGGGCATCGGCAATGTCGGCCATCACGGCCTGCCGCATTTCGGCGGCCGTCAGCACATCGACACAACGGACACCCAAAGGGACCGGCAAGGCCACAGGACCACTAACCAGCACAACTTCTGCACCCGCCTGGGCAAAGGCCCGGGCCATGGCATAGCCCATCTGGCCCGAGGAGCGGTTGGTGATCCCGCGTACGGGATCAATCGGTTCAAACGTCGGGCCAGCCGTCATCACAATCTTGCGGCCAGCCAGGCGTTTGGGGGTCAGCGCACCCACCACGCCTTCCAGCAACTCGCAAGGCTCCAACATGCGCCCTTCCCCGGTTTCACCGCAGGCTTGTACACCCACCCCGGGCCCCCAGACGGCAACACCATCGTCACGCAACCGTGTCATGTTTCGCTGTGTTGCCGGATTTCCCCACATCTGGCGGTTCATCGCCGGAGCCACCGCCACATCGCAGTCACGTGCTAACACCAGTGCCGAGAGCAGGTCGTCCGCCCGACCCTGCGCCATCTTCGCCAGAAAATCTGCCGAAGCCGGTGCAATCAACATGAAATCTGCCGAACGAGTCAAATCGATATGCGTCATACCGCCGCCCTTTTCAGGGTCCCAGGCGTCCACCGCCACCGGATTGCCCGACAGCGCCTGAAACGTCAGGGGCGTAACGAAACGTGTTGCCGCATCCGTCATGACAACGACCACATCAGCGCCAGCCTTTTTCAACAGGCGCACTAGCTCGGCACATTTATAGGCGGCAATCCCACCCGTTACACCCAAGAGGATTTTTTTGCCGGCAAGTTCACCGGAGGGCTGCTCACAGACCGTCATGACAAAAACCTTTTTATTAAATGCCGTCGACCGGCGCACTTGCATTGGGCTATTCTATCCATATTTAGGCGAAAGGCGGCCAAGTTCGGCCGTTCCTCCCCGGAGATGCTCGTGACGCTGAGAGACCGCCCCAGCAGTGAACGACCCCGTGAAAAACTGCTGCAGCGCGGCCCGGAGTTCCTTTCCGATAGCGAACTGGTTGCTATTCTTTTACGGACCGGTCTGCCCGGCCTGGATGCTGTTGCCCTGGCACACGCCCTGATCGAACAATATGGCGGCCTCTATGGGCTGCTTTCGGCACCCCCCGCGACACTGGGCAAGACACTCGGCCTTGGTCCCGCCAAATCGGCCCAGCTGATAGCCGTGCTGGAGCTGGCCCGCCGCACACTGCGCGAAGAAATGGCCCAGGGCGTGTCCCTATCGTCGGTGGATAGTGTTCGCCGTTATCTCAAACTCAGCCTGGCCAACCGCCAATACGAAGTCTTTCACGCACTCTGGATGGACGCTCACAATCGCCTAATTACCAGCGAAGAGCTATTTCGTGGCTCACTGACGCAAACCAGCGTCTATCCCCGCGAAATCGTTCGCCGCGCTTTACACCACAACGCAGCCGGTGTCATTTTCGCGCACAACCACCCCAGTGGCATTGCCACGCCTTCCGGTGCCGATGAACAACTCACCGATGCCTTGCAGCAGGCCCTCGCCCTCGTGGATGTCCAACTACTAGACCATTTTATCGTTGCCGGCATGACCGAACCCTATTCGTTCAGTGAACATGGAAAACTGACCCCAACCCTCTGAAAAAACCAAATCGACAGAACGCTTGCTTTTTTAGCCGGATCGGCTTTATAATCATCGGCTTTCCGTTTGGGATAACAGGAGTCAATCATGGCACGCGTTTGCCAAGTAACGGGCAAGGGCCCAATGGTGGGAAACAACGTTTCTCACGCCAATAACAAAACGAAGCGTCGCTTCCTGCCGAATCTGCAGTACCGCCGTTTCTGGGTTGAGACTGAAAACCGCTTCGTACGCCTGCGCGTATCGAACGCCGGCCTGCGCCTTATTGACAAGAAGGGCATCGAGACCGTTCTCGCTGACCTGCGCGCCCGCGGCGAAGTTTAAGCCACTCACCCGAATCTAGGAGAACACCATGGCCAAAGGCGGACGTGAAAAGATCAAGCTCGAATCGAGCGCTGGTACCGGTCACTTTTACACCACTACAAAGAACAAGCGCACCACGCCTGAAAAGCTGGAAATTACCAAATACGACCCGAAAGCTCGCAAGCACGTGGCGTACAAGGAAACCAAGCTTAAATAAGCCGAGTTTCGCGAAAACTCGCGTCCCAAACGCAACAAAGCCCACCCCTGCGGTGGGCTTTGTCTTTGGTACAAGCCACGCCCTCTTTCGGGTAAACTTAATTGCTTGAAAGACCAAAGAAAGATTTCCATGCCCAAGATTCTTTTCATTCGTGCCGAATGGGATGAAGAAGCCAGCGTCTGGGTTGCAACCTCGGACGATGTTCCCGGTTTGGTTTCAGAAGCAGACACCATTGAGCAGCTTTCAGCAAAGCTTGAAACCCTGATCCCTGAGTTACTGGATGCCAATGGTTACCCGGATGGTCACGATGTGCCATTCGAGTTACTTGCACGCAAGATTTCTGTCGCCCATCGCGCCCACTACTAATGGTCAGCAGCTTCACCCCAGAGTTGAAGCGCCTTTTAAAAGAAGCAGGTTGCCGTTTTGTCAGACCCGGCAAAGGTGACCACGACATCTGGTTCTCGCCCAACACGGGAATCCACTTCCCTGTAGATCAAAAGATCAAATCTCGCCACACCGCGAATGCTGTTTTAAAACAGGCTGGTTTACCCAAAGCCTTCTAAACGACCTTGCATCTTGAGCCCACCTTCACGGTGGGCTTTGTCTTTGGTGGCAGGCTACGGCATTACCCTTTACCCGCCCCCCCATGCTTATTAACCCGCCAACTTGCTCTGGAACATAAGCCCCGCATGCTCACGTAGCGCATGGTATTTAATGGTTTTCCAGCGCTCCGGGATCACCAACTCACCTTGGTAGGAGGCCAGGAATGTCGGGGCTTCCACCACGTCGTAAGCGATACGGTAGGAGTTGAACTCAATGAACTGCTTCAGCTCAGCCGGATCTTCCGCCGTGACCCAACGCGCCAGACGATACTTGGTCGGCATCAAACGGGCTTCAACCCCGTACTCATGTTTCAGGCGGTGCGCGACCACCTCAAACTGGAGCGTGCCGACTGCACCTAGCAGTAACGCCCCGCCATCATGCGGGCGGAACACCTGAATGGCACCCTCTTCCCCTAACTGCTGGAGACCGGTGCGCAGCTGTTTGGCCCGCATCGGGTCGGCCACTTCAACGGCCTGAAAGATTTCCGGCGCAAA